>CAYJTB010000126.1:0-2583 GCA_964372875.1 uncultured bacterium | reverse complement strand
GGCGCGCTTTTGGATTCGCTCATGGGCGGTTCTCCCCAGCAGGCGCAGCCCCAGCCGGTGTATTACCAGCAGGCGCCTCAGCAGCAGGTTCAATATGGTCAACCATCTTCCTCCTCTCAGCCTCGCAAAAAGATCCTCCGTAAATACGACTCGGACGGCAATGTGATCTCTGAGGAAGAGATCTGGGAATAATTATTAGCCGCGCCAAAGACATGGCTCAGGCCCGGCTCGAGGCCCGAGAGGTGATCCGGTTCTCCGAGAAAGCCCTTAAGAAGCATATCAGTCTCATCAAAAAAAGAAGGCACATCGCATCGATCGTGGCTACGATCGAAGAGCTCAGAGCCGATGTCCGCGGCAATAACCCTGGAATGATCTACGATCATATCGCCAAGCTCAATCAGCTCACGCAAGGTTTTGCGGGGCATGTATTAAAATCTTCCGTGCGGCGTCCCAAAAAATAAGTCTCGATGAATTCCGAGGGATTGACGGAAAAGATCAAATCTTTCGCTCTCGGCGAAGCGGGGTTTGATCTGGTCGGCATCTCTGCCGCCTCGTTACCCGTCATCCATGAACAGGCGATGACCCGGTGGGTGAGTGATGGTTTTGCGGGTTCGATGGGCTATATGGTTCGCGACGGCACAAAGCGCGCGCATCCTGAGGAGATCTTACCGGGTGCTCGGTCTGTAATTTCTCTGGCCGTGAATTATTTCCATCTCGAGGATTCGAAACCCGACGCCCCTGTGGGAAAAGTAGCCAAATACGCCTATGGCGCCGATTATCACAAGATCATCGAAAAAAAACTGAAAGCTATATCCCATTTCATCAAGGTTCAAGGCGGCCCCGGCGCTCTCGTCAAAAGTTATGTGGATACCGGTCCGATCTTGGAAAAGGCCTTCGCGCAACAATCCGGTCTTGGATTTTTTGGAAAAAACACCAATGTTATTACGCGAGAATACGGCTCCTGGGTTTTCTTGGCGAGTCTCATCACGAATCTTGAACTCGAAGCCGATGCGCCCCACACGGGGAGCTGTGGCTCCTGCCGGATCTGCCTGGATGCCTGTCCTACGGGGGCGCTGTTGGGCGATTACGAAATGGACGCGCGCCGCTGTATTTCGTATTTGACCATTGAAGCTAAAGAAGAACCGCCGGTAGATTTAAAACAGAGGATGGGTGAGTGGGTTTTTGGCTGTGATATTTGCCAGGATGTTTGTCCCTATAACTTTCGGGCAAAGGCCACCCGGCATCAAGCGCTTTATCCAGAAAAGAAAGCCGGGACGTGGCTTGATCTTCGGAATCTCGAGAAGATCAAGGATGAGAATGAATTTAGGGAGGTTTTTCAAGGAAGTCCATTAAAAAGGCCCAAACTCGCCGGGCTTTTGAGAAATGCGCGTGTGGTTCTAGAAAATATGGTAAAATAACTCTCCAATTTTATGGGGGTTCTAGACAATGGCGTTAACGCAGGACGAAATTCTAAGGTATAGCCGGCATCTGATCATGCCCGAAGTGGGGGTGGAGGGGCAGGAAAAGCTTAAAGCGGCCAAGGTGCTTTTGATCGGCACCGGAGGCTTGGGCTCTCCGGCGGCGCTTTATTTGGCGGCGGCGGGCGTCGGGACTCTGGGCTTAATCGATTTTGATAAAGTTGACTTCTCCAATCTCCAGCGTCAGATCATCCACAGCACGAGCAGCGTCGATAAACCTAAAGTGGAATCCGCCAAACAGCGGCTTTTTGAGATCAATCCCAATGTAAAAGTCGTGACCTATGATGAAATGCTCACCAAAGACAATATCCTACGGATCCTCAAGGACTACGAGATTGTCTTGGATGGCACGGATAATTTTCAGACCCGGTATTTGGTCAACGACGCCTGTGTTTTCACAAAAAAACCTTTTGTTTACGGAAGTATTTTCCGGTTTGACGGACAGGCGACGGTATTCTATCCGGGCAAAGGCCCTTGCTACCGCTGTCTTTTTGCCGAACCGCCTCCGCCCGGAATGGTCCCCAGTTGCGCGGAAGGGGGAGTGCTCGGCATTCTTCCGGGAGTCATCGGCGTCATTCAAGCGACGGAAGTCGTGAAGTTGATCCTAGGGAAAGGCGATCTTTTGATTGGCCGCCTCATGCTTTATGATGCGCTCAAGATGACCTTTCGTGAGGTGAAGTTCAGAAGAAATCCCAAGTGCCCCGTTTGCGGTGATCACCCGACGATCAAGGAACTCATTGATTATGACGCGTTTTGCGGCGTGACGCGCGGGGAAGAAAAGAAAACGAACACCGCGACTATGGGTATTCCGGAGATCACAGCAAAGGAACTCAAGAAAAAAATGGACCAAAAAGAGAAATTTGTGCTGATCGATGTGCGGGAACCTTCGGAATTTCAGATCAACCAAATTCCCGGCGCTAAACTCATTCCTCTCGGTAATTTTCCCGAAAGAGTTCACGAGCTCGACAGCGCGGATGAAATTATTGTCCATTGCCATTTCGGCGGACGAAGCGCCAAGGCGGTTGAGTTTCTTCGCAAAGCGGGTTTTAAAAAAGTAAAGAATCTCGCCGGAGGTATCGACGCTTGGTCCCAGGACGTGGACCCC
>CAYJTB010000125.1:0-2607 GCA_964372875.1 uncultured bacterium | reverse complement strand
TGTCATTTGTCATTTGAGATTATTTTGTCATTTGGATTCTGTCATTTGTCATTCCTTGTTTGTTCTCCAACTCAAGCAAAATCTCCTTCCACGTTACTCCACCAGAGAATCCCCCCAACTTCCCATTTTTTTGGATCACCCGGTGACAGGGAATCACAATTGGAATGGGATTTTGTGACAAAGCCCTGGCAACGGCCCGGGCCCCTTGAGGCAATCCCGCGGCTCTGGCAAGTTCTTGATAGGAGCTTGTCCGGCCATAAGGAATTTGGACCGCCTCTTTATAAACACTTTTCTGAAACTGAGTGAATCCTTCCAAGTCAAACTCCAGATCAAATTCGGAACGTTTTCCCAAAAAATATTCAGCAAGCTGTAAAACGGCCGGATGAGATTCATTCTCCGCCACAGAGGCCCCTTTTGGGAGTTCTTGAAAAATTTCTTCCTTGAACGGCTTGGGGAGGAAGATTTCCTTCAATCCTTTGGAAGTGTAAAGAACCGCGCCCCAGCCCCATTGGGTCTTGAATAATTGTGCGTGCATCGTATCGCGTAGGGGCAACCCTTGTGGTTGTCCTTTTTAATGAGGGCGGGCACAAGGCCCGCCCCTACATTTCAACCCGGCGGCCAATGCATCTGGCGGCCACCTAATAAATGCAAATGAAGATGATACACCGTCTGCCCCCCCGCGGAGTTGCAGTTAATGACCAAGCGGTATCCCCCGTCGGCGATCTTAAGGTTTTTAGCTAATTCGTTGGCGGATAAAATAAGATCTTTCACCACGAAAGCGTTCGATTCATTCAGGTCAATAATTCGCGCGATGTGAGTTTTCGGAACCAACACAACGTGAATCGGCGCCTGCGGATTAATATCCTGAAACGCGGTAACTTGTTCGTTTTCCCAAACGATTTTAGCCGGGATCTCATGCTGAGTAATTTTGCAAAAAACGCAGTCACTAGACATGGAACGATTGTAGCATGGATCTGACTTTTAGCGCAAGGTCAGGGCTAGGCGTGTTTTTGTATCCAGCGGTAAAGATCTTCGAAGATAATCTCTTTATCAAGGTCATTAAAGACCTCGTGCAGATTATTGGGGTATAAGCGAAGGGTTTTATCTTTAAACTCGATTGCTTGAAACGCTTGTTCGGCGGCTCTTGGGTCAACAATCCGGTCGTTTTCTCCCTGCAGAAAAAGGACCGGCAGGCGAAGGGCGCGAATGTTTCGCCGGACTTCGGTCATCGTCTTAATGACTTCGGTGTAAAAGCGGGCGGTCGCAGAATGATGGACTAACGGATCAGAAAGATAATTTTCAACGACGAGCGGGTCTCTGGAAAGAAGATGAGGATGAACTTCATTCTGAAACCGGATTGAAGGGAAGAAGGCGGAAAGCGCTGACGCGAGAATTTTTTTATAGCCGGGAACCTCCATGTTTACTCCAATGGCCGGGCCTGAAGCGACGACTCCACTTAAGAATTCGGTTCTCTCAAGACAGTAAGCCAACACAATCAGTCCCCCTAAGCTATGGCCTGCCAGAAAAAACTTGCACGGTTGGGGATGAAGCGCTTTGCAGAGCTGGATAAACTGGCGCACGTCCTGTAGATAATCACGGAAAGATCGAATATGTCCCCGTCTTCCTTCAGAGCGGCCGTGTCCTCTCAAGTCAAAGGCGGCGACACCCATTTGATGGCCAGCCATGGCGTCCATCACGTTTCGATAGCGGTGGGAATGTTCTCCGAGACCATGAACAATGATTAGGAGTAGGGGCGGGGTAACCCCGCCCCTACCCGTGTCAGGAACGCAGTGTTGATAATAAAGCAGGAGACCATCAATCGTGTAGAAATAATCTTCGTTACATTTCATATAATTTCTCTAACAAATCCCTGTATTTCTCCGTCACAATCTTCCGCCGAATCTTTAACGTCGGCGTCAATTCTCCCCCTTCTTGAGAGAGCGGTTTGTCTAACAATACAAAGTACTTGATTTGTTCGTAAGACGCAAGTTCCTTTGACTGCAGATCAATCTGCTGATGAATCAGTTGTCGGGTTTCAGGCAAGGAAAGCAGTTCTTGCGCGTTATTCCACCTGACTCCGCTTTTTTGGGCATAATCCTCTATCTTAGGGATGTTTGGAACAATCAAACAGGTGAGATATTTTTTACGGTCTCCGTAGACCATGGCGTCCAGAATGTAGGGGCTCTGCTTGAGAAGATTCTCAATTTTCTGCGGGGCGACATTCTTCCCGCCGGAGGTAATGATCAGATCTTTTTTTCGATCGGTAATTTTTAAGAAGCCATCGGAATCAATTTCGCCGATATCGCCGGTATGAAACCAGCCATCATCCGTTAAAACTTGCTTGGTGGCTGTCTCCATTTTATAGTAGCCCTTCATTACATGGGATCCTCGAGTCAAAATTTCTCCATCCGGCGCGATTTTAACTTCGACTCCCGGCACAGGCAGTCCAACGGTTCCAAACCGGAATCGGTCAAGACGGTTGCAGGAGATCACCGGTGAAGTCTCTGTTAATCCGTATCCCTCTAGGATGAGGATACCAACGCCATAAAAGAATTCGGCAATTTCTTTTGCCAGCGGAGCGCTTCCTGAGACGAAAAAACGGAGCCG
>CAYJTB010000124.1:0-2881 GCA_964372875.1 uncultured bacterium | reverse complement strand
TTAATAAAATAAAAATCCCAAACCGACCGTCGCTAGCCTTCTTGATCGACGGAAGATTTGGGATGGAATTAATTGGCTTGGGGGATAATGTGAACCGTTCGATTGCCTCGAAACTCAACGACTCCTTCGCGAAGTGCAAAGAGGGTGTCGTCCGTACCCAGGCCTACGAAAAACCCCGGCTTGAAACGCGTGCCACGCTGGCGAAGAATGATTTGGCCGGCCTTCACTTTTTGGCCGCCATAGATTTTAATGCCTAGCCGTTGGGCTGTTGAATCGCGCCCGTTTTGTGTACTACCTTGTCCTTTTACGTGTGCCATGGTTTATACCTTAATTAAAGAGTGATTTCTTTTACCCGAAGTCTGGCTACGACGGAACGAAAACCATTTTTCCTTCGGTAATTTTTCCTGCGGCGCATTTTAAAGATGACCTTTTTAGGGCCTCTAAGCTCTTCCATAAACTCGCAAACCACTGAGGCACCCTTTACAAAAGGAGTTCCCACTTCAAAAGAGTCGTCCTTTTGAACAGCCAGGACTTTATCAAAAACAATTTTTTTGGCCGATTTCTTGAACGCAAGTCCTTCTATATCAAGAACTTGATTCAGTTCGGCCTTAAACTGTTTGCCTGCAGCTTCGATGACTGCGGATAAGTTTTTTTCCATAAGCCAATGAGGAGCAGTATGTTAGGAGACGGGAACCCAAATGTCAAGCGTTTTGAAAATAGTGTACACCCAAATTAAAAATGTATTGCCCTGGGAAATGCTCTGCTGTGTGATTATTTCCGCAGAAACCGGAGAGGCCGGAGACTCCCAACGGATTTCACGAACGCCGCAATAGTTGTCAACTGATGATCGAAAGCATATATACGGCCGTGGTCGCCCCTGATTCTGCTATTGGCCGCACAAACTTGACGCCGCTTATCCTAAACTGAATAGGGGTTCCGTTCGGCTCGTTGTATCGGGCCACCGTATACTTCACCTGCTGGCTTCCGTAGCTCAACACATTGATATCCCTCGGATTCTCAATGTTGTAACGCGCCGCTAGGGCCAGCCTGATCAAATCATACGATATGTACCCGTCGTTAGGAATCGGCTTCGACCGTGAGTACTTGACGTAGGCAGTGACCTTCGATTTGGTACCCTGTTTGTCACGTAATATCTGCGTGAAGTAAGGAGGTGTGGGAGCGCTCGGATATGGTGTCGACTCTGGGGGAAACGTAAATTCGTACGGTTTGTTCTTGCCGGTCACTTTCCTGTAGGTCAACTCAATGTCTTGTTCGTTACCCTCCGAGTCAGCGCTTATGTGACATGTTGCTGTACCCGTTGTAGGTGGTGTACCCGCCCCTAATGGATTCGTTGTATGGGTACATCCAATCGCCTGCCCTTCAAGCAGAGCAGGAGGCGTTCCAATTAAAGAAGCGCCCATCACCGCGCGGACGGCCCACGAAGCCGCCATGGAGGCGTCTCCCGGCATGTCGTTCGGCTTAGCCTTGTTGACGTCAACCGTTACCTTTAGAGACCCGTCCGTTGGCCTGTCAATCTTTACCGTCAAAGGATTGCTTATTTTCACAGCGGGCTCGACTAGGAAGTTGGAGCTTGTCTGGACACTGCGAAAGGCTGTTGATACATTCACCGGAACTTGCCCTCTCTGGGCAGAAGTCTTTTGTGGTTGCACGGGTTGTTGGGGCGGCACGGGTTTGGTCCTCATCCCATACCCTTCCGGATTGGTTGAGTAATTATCGTTCCCGGCCCAGACAGGGACGGGGGAGACGGCAAGGGAGACCGCCATTCCTAAGACTAAAAGTCCATTTAACTTCTTTCCTGATTCAATCCTCTTAATGATTCGTGTTTTCATTTTCCTTGTACCTTCCTTTTCTTTTTTTTTATTTTTATCTTGGAACAACCATTGATAGTTCCTGATTGAAAGATACCCCCCCCCTTCAAAATTACAAGCCTCCGGAGCGAGATGTTATATCTTGCCATAAGTTTGTGAGGAAGGTTTTACCGGAAGGCAGGGGGCGGGATTCGATTAGGCGCTGAAAAAGCGGGAAGGTACTCTTTTTATTTCAGACTCTCAAGCGTCCGCTGGCGGAAACCAAGGATGGTTAAACCGATAATCTCTTTTCTCTTATTATCGTAGCGGACAACCAGGCCATCACCGATGTCTGTTCCAATAGCGGGCCGCGGCTTGCCCACTGAAATGTAAAGCACATCAGCCTCTTCATCGTAGTCCCAGTTAAGCGCTGGTTTTCCTTCAAGAATCTTTATCGTTTCCATAAGACTCGCCTCTTTTTTGAAGGGGCACCTGTAAAGTAAGCCGTTAGGATGAAACCGTCTTGCGTTGGCATTTCTTTATAAGCAACGATCAAATGCTTTTTGGTCAAAGGTGTCTTCGGATAAAAACGCAACGCCAATAATTCTCCCAAGTCTCCTTCCTGTATAGTATCGGGATTTGAGACTGTTTCCTCAACTTTTTCCTTTTGTAACTCCATCTCAGGATGACGTCTTGTGATGTGTCCCCAACGCTCCTCCGTGATACGAATCGGAATGGAATTCTTGGAATAAATGACGATCATTTGAAACGGATGGCTGCTTGGATATCTTCACGTACGAATTTGGGGTAAGGCATCCTTATCGTCACTTTGGGTTAATCTTAATGCGATCGACAATTGTCATTTTGGGCCACCCCAAGATGGAATTCTACAGGAAAACTAGAGATTTCGAGAACTATTTTCTTGTTATAAGTTTGTGCGGGGCTTGAAAGGAGACTTCAGCGCTGAAATTCTAAGAAAACTTTCTCGTGTCAGATGAGATTGGGGGTACCGTCATTAAGTAGGAGGGGAGATTACTCTCCCCGTCCTCTCACACCACCGTACGTACGGTTCC
>CAYJTB010000123.1:0-3003 GCA_964372875.1 uncultured bacterium | reverse complement strand
AGCTCGCGCCGCCTGGCCTCCGGGCCCATCAGGTCCAAGAATCGGAGAACAAACTGAACATACGCTTCCGTTGAGACGGGCTTCTCCTGCGGAAGCGGTTTGTCCCATTGGGGGAGCTTAAGATCATCATCCTTCATCTTGGGTGTATTCGAGAATCTTTTGGTAGAGTTCAGGAGTTCCGAAATTTAAGCAAGTGGACTTAAAAGACTCCGATGCCACATCCACGTGGTTTCTTCGAATTAACTCGACAATATCGCTCAGGTCTTTAAGCTCCCGCACTTTCGGCTGCTGTTTGATCGCGTGGAGCTTGAGTGCAATCAGATGCTCAAGCTTGGGAACCCAAAAGGAGTGACCGTCGTAGGATTCTTCTTTTCCCTCCTTCTTGATTTTTTCAAATGTTTTTGGGTCCACAAACATAAAATCGATATCGATCAGATCCTCCGAATCAGACGAAAATTTGGCGGCCACGTCCGTGCGAGCCACCTCCCGGTAGCCTGCTTCACAGAGGAGTTCGCGCAATTGATTGAAACTGTCTTCGGTGATGAGAAAATCGACATCCAAAGTCAAACGCTGATAGCCGTGAGCCCCTAGGGCCTGGCCTCCGATCAATACCACTGAGGTCCCCGTACGCTCGCAAGCGTCCGCAACCAAACGAAAGGGAGCTCTTGTTGCCATTTTTTTATCACAAATTTTATCACGAAACGCTTAAGAACCCTAGTGCGTAGTCAGGATTGAAATTGGGAGTTCCAATTTCAATCCAGCACAGTACTTGTTCCCCTAAAAATTAAAATGACAAGGTACTAGGAGTCAAAATCCAGACGCCTTGAGTCCCTGAAAAGAGGTTGCTTTGGAAGGAGTTCTTTGATTTTCGCGAGGAGAGTTTGGGCACGGAAGGGTTTGATGACATAAGCATCGGCGCCGCATTCAAGCCCAAGCTTTTTATCCTCCTTCTCGTCGTCAATGACAAGAATCCGTCTTTTAGCCCCACGGTTTCAGATCGCTCAGGGAAGGAGAGCGAAAAATCGATCGGCGCCCATCACGTAGAGCCCTTTCCCTTTTTGAATGCAGAGGCCTTTTTGATTGACGACCTGGACCGCCAGGTTTGCTTGCAATCTTTCCTGAAAAAAAGGCAGGTTCTTGGCGAGCGCTGTCTCCTTTTCTTTGACTTCAACAAGAAGAAACACTTTTTTTCGATCGGCCACAGCAAAATCCACTTCTTGACTATCTTTCGTCCTTAGATAGTAGAGCTTAAAAGGGCCTTTTCCCCTTTCATTCCAACTCGCCACGGCCCGCCCTAACTGAACGGCGACGAAATTTTCAAATCGCGCCGCTGGCTCACTTGGCATCCCCCAATCCCAGAAATAATATTTCTCCTCCTTGAGAACCGACCGAGACAGCTGAGAAGTCCAGGGGCTAATCGAAAAAATGAGGTAAACCAGCTTTAACGCATCCAGCCATAAGCGGATCGAGCCGTGAGTGGATTCCAAAGGCCGGCGGAGGGAGTTGAGACTCAAGGGAGAACCGATTCTTTCCGGGAGAAGGTAGAGGAGCGTTTCGAGTTTTCTCACCTGAGCGATTTTGGTGAGGTCCCTCAGATCTTCCCTTAAAATGAGCGAGATGTGATTATCCTGCCAGCGGCGGTAAAAAGATTCTTTGCCCACGGTAAAAGGCTCCGGGTAGCCCGTGAGATGAAGGAGATTTTCCATGGCTTCACTCACTTCTGGACGAACGATGGGGATGGTTTGAATTTCTTCGCCGGGAGTCCACTCTTCGAATTTCGAGGAAATGCCGCTCACGACTTCCCGGATGCCAAGCGGAAGCATCCGAAAAAGAAAGTAGCGGCCTACGAGGCTATCGCCCGATTTTCGAAAAAGATCGAGCCGGGCACTGCCTGTGACGATGAAGTGGACCCTCTTGTGCCACTCGTCATAATAGCCTTTGAGAATATTCTTCCATTGGGGATACTTGTGCATTTCGTCTAAGGCGACCCAGCATTTGACGCGTTCTGGAGGAAGATCCTCGACAAAAAAAAGTGGATTTTGGGCATGCCGACGCTTCACCGTTGACGTGTCCCAATTGTAATAAAGCCGACTATGCCCTTGATCGGCTAGAAACGCTGAACCGCTGTCGTCTTTCCAACCTGCCGGGGTCCGGCAATAAACGCCATCCTCGCTCGCAGGGCTTCTCCGGAAAGGGCCCAGTCCAATACCCGTCGATGGAAGCACGCCATGTTGGCTATTTTACATTCGACTGATAATCAGTTAAGACTATTTTACAGTTGCATGAAAAATGGACAAGGGCGGTTAGCCCAAGGTAACCCCTTAGCGGGAGGGGAGAAAGAGTAAGGGCGAGGGGTTGCCCTGGCGGTGGCGTAGGTAAGCGGTCTTGAAAAACTCAATCGGATTGTTATCTTGAAGCCGCAAGGTTTGCAACAGCGACATCAGCACCTCATGAGCATCGGCCCCGTTTCGAGACATATTCTGGAATGAAATCTTGCGAAAGATCACATTGGGGCGAATCATTCTCTCCGCATGATTATTATCCTGGGGCAAACCTGGGACTTCCAGAAAAGTCAGGATTTCCTCATAATATTTCAGCAGTCTCCGGGATAGACGCTTCCAGTTTTTATTCTTGAACGGCTCGCAGGCAAAATCCAAAAGCCTTCCTTTGATTAAACTCACCCGGTGCGCAAATGTCCAAGGCGCCGGTTCTCCACGCTTTTGATCCAAGCGTTTGGCATCCTTCAAAATTCGCTTCAGTTTTCGATAAGCCAAAAGATATTCTACGCTCCGGTCCGTTTCCCGGCACCGATTCATCTCACGAATCAAATGCACCAGGCACCGCTGCCGCTTCCGCCCCAACTTGTCATAAGCCGATAAAAAATCACTCAGCAAAATCCCCTGGTAGTCTTTACCCAGCACCTCTTCGGGAATTTTCCGGCCACGGCTTTGGGTGATTTTATAAATCGCCAGTTTTTGATTCACAAAATCCCACAACCAGTGA
>CAYJTB010000122.1:0-3148 GCA_964372875.1 uncultured bacterium | reverse complement strand
TCAATTATCATCTGATCGGAAGATACGATCGGGTTCTTGTTGCTCCCAATAATCACTCGCTTGCAAAGAAAAAGGGGATTATGCTTGAAGATATTGCAAAATATCCTCTTCTTTTACCTCCGATAGACACTTCCACAAGAAGGATCGTTGATCAGGTGTTTAAACAAAAGGGGTTAGACTATGGGCTAGCACTTGAGGCCACGGGGCGGCAGGCAATCAAAACCTATATCGAACTTGGATTTGGAATTTCGATCTTTAACGAATCTTTGGTGTCGAACGAGGATAAGAAAAAGTTTTTCGTCGCGAATGTCGCCAGATACTTCGGCCAATCAGAAAGGGGTATTATTTCAAGGAAGAATAAGCATCAGCCGAAATTCCTGACCGATTTCATCAAATTGCTTTTTAAAAATAGCCTACCCACTAGATTTAATGCATAAGCATTTATTCGAAATCATCCTCATTTTTCTCTGATAAATAATATTCCGTCGCTTCTCTGCCAAGCTGGCTCAATCTTTTGCCGGTCTTCTCGGACATCATTCTCAGCCAATTTCCCTGGTCCTGGCGAATAGTCACACAAACCATTTTGAAGCCCTTTGGCCGAATGATGCAGCCCCAAGCCTTCGATATGTTTGCCTTCTCTTGGAGCCAAGGTATCGTCCGAGAATCAAAAGGCCGTCTTGCCGTCCTTGGATCATCGTCTGAGAGAAGCTTTGAAGCCCCTCTTGAAGCTCGGCGAAGACCCGCGGAACATTTTTCAGAAAATGATGAAGGCCGTCGGTGTTGTTGCCGCCAAAGTGAGCGGCAATTTCCCGAATCGAGCGGAACTTCACAAGCCAGATCAGCCCCGTGAGGTAAACCAGAAAATGCCCACGTTGGGGCTTCGACAAAACCTTCAAGAATTGGTTGAGATAGGATGAAATCTTTTTCGAGCATTGTTTGCTCATGGCTTCCGCGCCCTCCTTGCCTTGGTCGGCATAGGAGATTTCGGCCGGAAGCCATTTTGTTTAAAGGGGTTATCATTGTCCGTTACCTAAAAAGTGCCAAACTCAAGAAGAAAGTCTGCGATGAAAAACCTCATGGCGGCGTTGGTTAATCCATTTTGAATTTTCATAGTAGCTGGTTACGGAACCGTCCCTGCCGGCAGGCAGGCCGAAAGGGACATCCATGAAAAGGGCGAAAATCAAGGGGAGCCTTGCCCTTGCCGCTTCATACCATCCAAGATGCCTCGCAGATAATAGAGGGAACGGCGGGGATTGTTGCGTTCATACCTGGCGACCTGCGCGAAGGCGGCCTCAAGGTGAGGGGCGGGGTAATGCGTCATCCATTTGAGGATCGTGGCGTGCGCCTCGGGGTCTTCCGGCTCATCAATTATTTCGGCATAGCGATGCGCTTTTTCAAAATTTTCCTGGCCGAATTTTTCGATCATCTTTATCTTCTGTACTTCTTGAGTGCCGGGATCGACTAAGCGGTTCACGCGGTAACGGTTCACAAGGCGTTCACTGTGGGGCCGGCCCTCGGGGGCATCGTTACGCACGATCTCAATTAAATTCGCCCGCTGAAGCTCGAGGGAACCGGCGGCAAGTGTTGTGTGATGGGCGTGGTAGGTTTGGGTCAGATGCTCCTGCGGTCGCCACCACCAGGGCGGGCTCGGGCTTTCGGTCATTTCAAGGCGTGCGAGGAGATAGAAAAATTCACCTGCGAAGGAAAGTTTTTCGGGGTAGCCGTATTTGAAATAAGCGTAAGGAACCGTAAATGCAGAAGGCCCGCCTGCCGGCGAGGCAGGGGTCAGACCCCTCAGGGGTATCAGTGAAATTTCTGCATTTGCTCCGGGTTTTGCAATCTTAAGACCGATCCATTCCTGTTTTTTTAATTTCTTAAGGAGTCTTATGGCCTCGCGGCGCTTGTCTTCATGACTCTTTGCGGGATCAAGACGGAAACGGCGGAAGAGCTCCTCATCATTGAGCGTCAACGAAAGGGGGACAGGCTGCTTTTCTAAAAAAGCAGCCTGTCCCCCTTTCTGGGAGATTGCTTCGTCGTCCCGTCCCGGCGGGACTCCTCGCAATGACACAAAAGATAGCAACCACAAATAAAATTCAAATATTCTTTCATCTTTATCTTCCAATAGATTGGGGAAATAGGCGGGGTCTTTCATCAGGATGGAGGGAATTTTAAGGAGTTCTCCTTCTTCTCCCAAGCTGTCCAGGGTTTTCTCAGGACTTAAGGGAATAGCGCGAAGGCGTTTTAATTTTTCGCGCGCCAAATCAGGCGAATCGATCAGCGTTGCGGATTCCCAGTTTCCAAAGAGCGCAGTCTTGGTCCAGTTCATGCTGCCTTCGACGACCCAGCGGTGATCGATCACAATCACTTTGTCATGCAGGCGGTGAGAAGAGTGAGCAAAAACGACTTCGGTTCCTTTCGAACGCAGGTATTCGACCGCGGCAAGACTCCGCGCCAAGGGCACGGTTTCGCCGGACACGTAATCGAGATTGCGGTTTAAGATCACGCGGATCTTGACGCCGCGCCGGTCGGCTTCGGCAAGCGCCCTTAAGATCTGATAGACAGGGTGCGACTCTTCCGTGTCAGCGAGGAGGATCTGGTACATCGAGACTTCGATCGAGCGCTCGGCGCCCTGGATAAGCGCGAGAACCTTCGGCAGGTATTTGCGGTCGCTGATGTCTTCTATTTTTGTCGCTTCAGAAAAAGCAAGGGGAGAAAAAAAGAACCAAAGGATAAAAATAATGGTAAATTTGAATGGTGCCCTTAGCATCTTTTATGAACTTCGCAACAGGACAATGACTTATTTCGCTTTATGTTCGGGTACCGATTGCTAGCAGCAAAGACAGTATACAGCGCTTTGGCCAAAAGAGTGACTCATTAATTCGGTCTGTCGTAAGCTAATGAAATGTCCCCTGCTGTTAGCTATTGAAATGTCCCCTTCAAGCATTGGTTATAGTACGCATCAAAATCTGGACCTTGGGAGGCTTTTTGATGCAGTACTCTATGACCGCTACGGTGAAGGCTATGAAAATCCAAGAAGTTATTTTAAAGGCCGTTTCGAAGCAAATCCTTTGGACTGAGGCCGCCGATATCATCGGTGTCTCTTACCGGACGATGAAGCGCTGGAAAGCCAGGTACCAAGACCACGGCT
>CAYJTB010000121.1:0-3176 GCA_964372875.1 uncultured bacterium | reverse complement strand
TACTGTGCTGGATTGAAATTGGAACTCCCAATTTCAATCCTGACTACGCACTAGGTTAATCTTGTGTCCTTGGCCCCTGTTTTTTAAATTATGTTATACTTACAACGATTTAGGAGACTAGACAAATGACCCTTAGACAACGATTCACTGTGATCATCGAAGCATCAGAGGAAGGCGGATATCATGCCTGGTGTCCTTCTTTACCGGGCTGTCATTCTCAGGGAGAAACCCTTGAGGAGGCAAAGCAGAATATCATCGAGGCTATCCAGTGCCAGCTTGAAAGTCTTCTAAAAGATGGTCAACGCCCTCCGCAAGAACCGGACGAATTTATCGGTTCCGTCGAAGTTTCCGTCACAACTTAAAAGAAGTGTCCGAACGACTACCGACTCTAAAGGCTAAAGATCTTATCAGGATTCTTCAGCGCGACGGTTTTGTTCTTGCCCGCCAAAAGGGAAGTCACGCTACTTACAAACATCCGTTGACTCAGCGAAGAGTTACCATTCCCATTCATCCGGGCAAAGATCTCAAGCGGGGACTCCTTCGAGGAATTCTCAACGATTTAAATCTAACTCCGGAAGAATTTCTGGAAAAGCTGTAAGTAATCAATTATCGATGGAGAATTTCTACAAGTAAAAGAAGCTGATGCCCCGGCGTGGGTGAATGATTTCCTGGCGCCGCTTGGGATGTCGCCTTCCGCTCCGGCCGATGAGTCCTCGTCCGGCAATCTAGCCGCTCCTCTCGAATTACAAACAGTTTAATTTTGCGGGAACGCTGTACTTCGCAGGAGGTCGTGCGTGCCGATCTTGCGAAGGCAAGCAATATCTCCGATTTGTTCGGTCGACTGAACAAATAAGAATAATTGACACCATATCTGGCATTTATTATATTAATTGCCGACATAACCGGCATATCAGGGGGAGTTAAAAATGAAAATTGAGAGGACTCTTAACCTCGAAGAAGAGCTTCGCAGGAAATCGTGTTTCCTTTTTGGTCCGCGCCAGAGCGGGAAATCCTGGTTGATTCGGCATTCTTTCGGCAAGTACCGAATCTACAATCTCTTGGATAGCGAAACCTATTTAAAACTTAGCCGCTCGCCCAAAAGACTACGCGAAGAGGCCCGCCCCGGAGAAAAAATTGTTGTCATCGACGAAATTCAAAAACTTCCCCAACTGCTGGACGAGGTCCATTTAATGATTGAAGAATGCGGGGTCCATTTTCTTTTAACAGGATCGAGTGCAAGAAAATTGCGGCGCGGGGGCGTAAACCTTTTGGGAGGCCGGGCTCGCATCCGGCATCTGCACCCCTTCAGTTATTGGGAGCTTAAAGAGCGGTTCAATTTGCTCAGAGCCGTTAACCACGGGCTCCTCCCTCCCATCTATTTTTCCGAGGATCCGGAAAAAGACTTGGAGGCATATGTCGGAACCTACGTGAAAGAGGAGGTGGCAGCCGAAGGATTGACGCGTAATGTTCCAGCTTTCAGCCGATTCCTCGAGGTGGCGGCCTTGTGTAATGGGCAGCTCATTAATTATTCAAAGATTGCCAACGACGCACAGGTAGCCCGCAGCACCGTGCAGGAATATTTTCAAATCCTCAAAGACACGCTCCTGGGTTGGGAGGTATCGGCCTGGCAGAAGTCAAAAAAGAGAAAACCGCTTACGACTTCAAAATTCTATTTCTTTGACACAGGCGTTGCCCGATTCCTCCAGAATCGGGGTCCGCTTAAGGCGGGTTCGCCGGAATTCGGAGAAGTTTTTGAGACTTATATTTTCCACGAACTTAGGACTTATGCGGATTATCGAAACGCAGGGGAAGTTTGTTATTGGCGTTCCGTCTCAGGCTTTGAGGTTGATTTTATTTTGGCTGACACGATTGCGATTGAAGTGAAGGCCAGTCGTACGATTGGGGGTCAGGACCTGAAGAATCTGAGGGCGCTGCGAGAGGAAAAAAAGCTCAAACACTACATGATGGTGTCGCTTGAAGAGCATCCTCGGACTGCGGACGGAATTCAAATCTTGCCTTGGAAGCAATTTATCGAAGGCCTCTGGCAAGGCGAATGGGTTTAGGCTAGCAGTTTGGCGAAGACTGAACTTTTTGGGGAGGGTGAGTCAAGGGACGGCTCAGCTTCGCTTCGCCGCCACCTGCCCGCGGCATGAAACCGCGGGCAGGTACTGCTTTACGGATACCTCGGGCAAGCCCGGGGTATCCTCCGCTGTGAATTCCTGGCGCCGCTTGGGATGTCGCCTTCCGCTCCGGCCGATGAGTCCTCGTCCGGCAATCTAGCCGCTCCTCTCGAAACCGATTCTGCTGTTTAGAAAGATTACTAATTTTTAAAGATCCAGTATTTCTCTGAGGCATTCCGTCAAACGGAATTGTGTCCCCTTATGCAAAATGCCGAGTTTCTTTTTGAATCGCCGGTTATCGATTGCGCGAATTTGATCCGCCAGAATATCCGATTTTTTTTCCAAACCCGCCTCGTTTTTATTCAAATGGATACGCAGCCATCTTGCTTTGGGGATTATTTTTGTGGTCAGGGGGCAAATGAGGGTTGAGGGATGTCCGGCTTCATTGAGGAGATTGGTTTGGATAACGGCAACGGGACGAAGCTTTCCTGGCTCAGTGCCGAACCGGGGGTTAAGATCCGCCAAATAACAATGCCATTTTCGGATTTCCACTTAACCGCCTGAAATTTCGTCTTCCATGGTTTCAAAAACTTCTAGAACATCCATGGAATTGTCCCGGACTAACCGCGACTCCTTTGCAAATTCCTTCTTCATAAGCGCCCTTTTTTGCAGCTTGTTGTAAAACTGGACAGCCTGATTGATGTAGGCATTTCGGGGGACCTGGATTTTGCGAACCACGGTCTCAGTCTCTTTAAAGATGTCATCCTGCATTTTAAGTGAAAGTACTTTTGACACTGTCTTCACCTCCAGTTTTATAAGTATATCCTTTCAGGATATACTTGTCAAAAGAGGTTTAAGTAGCGTAGTACCCCTTCCAAAAGTGCCAGGTTGACGAGTTGAACCCGGCACCGCCGGAAATGGTACCGATTGACTCAAGTCAAAGACTGGCTTCTCGCCTACTTTTAAACCTGCCTCCTTAGCCTCCCTCGGAAAAATTCTTCCGCTTGTGATTCAAGCGATCGCGCCTGACCAGGACTTTGTAACACCCTTAAGAAA
>CAYJTB010000120.1:0-3402 GCA_964372875.1 uncultured bacterium | reverse complement strand
AGGGTACGCAAGGCTTCCTCCTCGGTTTTGCCGGTCACGTTCGGGACTTCGGCGAGGGTATATTGCCCCACCACGATTGCGACACTTGAACCCTTCCTAAGGAGAGTGCCGACCGTCGGATTTATCCCGATGACTTTATTGTCTTCCTTCAATTTCTCTGTATCCTTTTTGGTGGAGGTAACGCTGAAATTTAGATATCTGAGCCAAGCAACCGCATCCTCGCTTTTCATTCCGGTTACATTAGGAACTGGGACATTTTCAACCACCGTAATCGTAATGGGGGCCGCCGGAAAATTCGTCGGCGGGGCAGGACCGGTTCCGGATTTATTCATTCCCGTGACACGAAAAACGATTGAATTGCTTCCAGTGTTGAGCGAAACGCTTGTCCCAAACGGGAGCTCCGGCGGCGAAGAGTCTCCCGATCTTCGAAAAAGCTCTAGGGGCTTGTCATTCACCACGAGCTCCAGAAGAAAAAGTTCTCCTTTCCTCACACGAATAAATCCAGTAAAGCCCAACTCTTTCTGATTGAGAAGATTATCTTTCGAAACTTCCTGATCTTGGAAAGCAAGCGGTTGATTTTTGCTCGTTGACAAGTTCTTTTGCGGCATCTCGATTTCCAACGGTTCAATTTCAAAGCACTTGATGTTTGCGGGACGAATCGGCATCGCGCGGGCGCCGTTCACTTGAAAAGAAAGAGAAAGGGTCTGGCCGGTCACAAGGTCAACCGTTTCCTGCCACGTATATTCTCCGGGTGGAAGGAACGGAGCCGAGTTTGACTCTAGGATAGGCTTGACCTGATTCCCTTTGTTCAGCAAAATGCTGAACGGGAGCTGGCGATTGACCCTGAGGACTCCGCCGACTCGAATGGACTTCCCCCCTTCCAAATCCATCGGCTTCAATTGTTGATCTTGAAACGCAACGACCCGGTCCCCCGCGAGAGCAAGGTACGTGTCGACCCATTCAATATCAGAACCGGAACCGCCTGCAGGACTCCCTGCGCAACAACTGACGGTTATGGGATTCGCCGGATACTTGTAATGCTTGCCGTCCGCCATTTCCAGGCTCAAATGAATCCGCGTCGATTGGCCTTGCTGAAGTCTGATTCCAGAACCCCAATAGTATTCTCCCTGGATGTAGCCCCCTGGTGGTCCAACCGACCTCTGCAGGATGGGACTGCCCCGATTGTTTTCCCAGAACATGAGATATCGCAACTCTCCTGTTTTCACGCGGACTTTTCCTTGAAAATTGAGATAACCGTCGCTGAATTCCTGCCAGGTAAAATCGTGATCCTGAAAAGGGAATTCGGTCCCGCGGTCCTGCCGGATCATTTTTGCATTGATGATTTCTGCCTCGGAATCTCCCGTCTGAATCCGGTCGGAAGAAAGGTAACTTACGTGGACAGGGTTATTGGGATAACTCAGGTACTGTTCGTTCCCTCGTTGGTCCCGATACCTCGCGGTAATCCGGATTTCCTGTCCGGTGCCGCTTTGCCGCCAAAGCTCAACGGGCGCCTCCCAACGATATTCGCCGCTTCCCAAGGGTTGGCCCGCTCCTCCTTGGGGCAGCACTCGTCCGCTGTTATATCCTCGATGAACTTCCAACGAAAGAAGCTGTCCTCGATTCACCCGGACTTTGCCGGCTACTTTGATTCCTGTGTTATCAAAAAAATCGTTATCCGTGACCACGCGGTCTCGGAAGGGAACCGCGCGGTTGTCCTTCAGAATCAATTTAGCATCCGTGATCTCGACATCCGGTGAGCCCGCCCAGAGAGAAGAAGAAAACGTGAGGATAGCGGACGACACAAAAAAAAGAAACACCACCCGTGGAAGGTTTGGCCTATTCATAAGTTTTGTTTTGAAGAGTAACGACCATTCCGGCTTAAAATTAAGCCGAAAACCGAGAAATCAATCGAGCCTGCCCAGGAAGGTTTCGTCTTTGAGTTCTTGGATCGTTACTTTTTGGAAGGTGCCGATCAGATCGGGGCTTCCTTTAAACGCGACTCTTTTCTCCTGCAAAGTCCGACCCAGAACCTGACCGGCATATTTGGCGCTCCGGTCTTCCACAAACACTTCGACCAACCGGCCGAGCCGGCTTTGATTTTTCTCGGTGGAGATTTTTTTCTGAAGCGCGAGCAGGTCATGATTTCTCCAGTCTTTGACTTCCATCGAAACATCGTCAGGAAGTTTTGCGGCCGGGGTCTCGGGACGCGTGGAATATTTAAAGATGTAAGCACCGTCAAAACCGATTTCTTCAAGCGCCCGGTAAGTGGCCAGGTAATCTTCCTCGGTCTCCCCCGAAAAACCCACAATCATATCAGTGGTCACAGAAATGTCCGGGACGAGTTCGCGTAAACGATCGATCTTGCTTTTATAGTCCGCGTAAGTATGGAGCCGTTTCATTCGTTTGAGGATGCGGTCCGATCCTGATTGGAGCGGCAAATGAAATCTCCTGGAAATTTTCGAATTGCGGGCAATCACTTGGAAAAGTTCCTCGGTGGCGTCGGAGGGATGAGAAGTCGTGAAAGATATCCGTTCGAGCCCCTCGATTTGGCAGAGCATCTCAAGCAAACCGGAAAAGGTGACTTGTGCAATGGTACCAGGTACGGCGGGGACAGGTGCAATGGTACCAGGTACCGAACCTGTTCCCCCATAGGAATTCACATTCTGTCCCAACAGCGTAATCCATTTCACGCCTTCCGACACAAGCCGGCTCGCCTCGCGGTAAACTTCGCGCGACGGCATGGAGACTTCCGCACCGCGCGTGATGGGGACAATACAAAACGTACAAACTTTGTTGCAGCCGGTCATGATAGGAAGCCACGCGTGCAACTTGCCCTCGCGCTTGATGAGGTCGGTGTATTCGATGGAGATTCCGTCTTGCTTGATCTTGGCAACGCGCCGGCGCGTCTTCGCCGCTTCATCGATTAAGGCGGGAAGCTCTTTAATATTTCGCGTACCCACCATCAAATCAAGTTGAGGAAACCGCTTGAAAAGTTTTTCGCGGTGCTCCTCCACCATGCATCCCATGAGCCCCACAATCAGATTGGGATTTGTTTTTTTGGCCTTGCCTAGCATTCCAAGGCGGCTGAATACCCGGTCCTCGGCGTGCTCTCTCACAGAACAGGTGTTCATTAAAACGACATGGGCGAGTTCTTCATCCTTGACGATTTGGAATCCCTGATGTTCCAAAATCCCCGCCGCCACCTGACTGTCATATTCATTCATCTGACATCCGAATGTCTTAATAAACACGACTGGTTTCTTTTTTCCGTTATCCGACACGTTTTCACCTCCTTTCCGTCTTTCCTGGCGCTCTCATACATGCTCTGGAAGGGTTCATAAAATTCGACGACGGCTATCTTCTGATCCCTTACCAACAGCTTCTTAAAAATCAGCTTCAAAA
>CAYJTB010000119.1:0-3472 GCA_964372875.1 uncultured bacterium | reverse complement strand
ATTACGATCACCGAACCCACTGCAGGTGCGGCCACTCGTATGCAACAAGGGGAATTGCCGGAACAAGAAGTCATTAACGCGATGAAACAGCAGCCGGACGATTTCGTGGATGAGACCAAATTGGATCAGTATCAGGCCACGATTGATTCGTTTGGCGGTGACTGGCGCGCGTGGCTTCGTTCGCTGGATGCTAAGAAAGATAACGCCATATTCAAAAAATTAACCCCAGCCGCAAAAGCCCTTTTACCCGCCGGCCGCGGAGCAGACGGAACTTATTACAGTCTGCTTGCCTATCATTTGATTAACGTTAAACAAGCCAACGATCGTTTTGAAAAAATGGATCTCGACCGCCCCTTTTTAGCTCAGCTCATGCTGAATGAACAGTATTATGCTTTGGCGATCCGTTATATGGCCCGGCACAAATTTTTTGGTCTTAAAGTTAAAGTTGTAGATAAAGATCGCCAGCCCGTTGAATTTACAAACGAAAATCTGGATAAAATTTGGGACATTGACCATGAGGATCCAGAAGCCGAGTTGATTATTTTTAACCAGCCCCTGACTCCGCGTATTTATGCCGCCGTTGCCACGGTTGAAGCCCAATGGAAAAAAGATAAGGCGTTACTTGAAATAATTGATGGTTTGAAGAATTCTCTTCCGAAATCTGGAGAATCTAAAAAAGAGGTCGAAGAACAAATTAAAAAATTGAGCAGCACCGCAATGCTAAAAAATGAAACGGCTTACCGTTATGCGCTTGAAGAGGCTAGGAAAAATGAGGGAAAGCCCATTCGCGATAAAAAATTACTCGCCCCCGGCGGACATGGCTGGTACCACTTAGCCAAACTACTTACGGATGATCGGCGTAAAGTTCCTGCGATTGTAACCGCTGAGCGCCGCAATGTTGTCTATGACTATGTTCATAACGTCGACAACATGGCGATGGTGAATGACGATTGGCTTTCAATGCTCGGCCGCATGATTAAATACGGAATTACTTTGATGCTTGAGGCCTCAAGAAAGCCGTCCACCGAACGGGGAAGCGGAGGCGGAGCTTTTATTTGGACGATGATTCAAGGAGCGCTTCAATGGCTTCAATTAGAATACGCTATCATCGGGCCTTCGTTAGGGAAAGATTCTAAGAGCGGAAAGGTCATTTCCCCCAATCTTTCTGTAGCCGATCGAGATGAATATTTTAACAATCCTCACAAAATTCCCGTGAATAATGCCTCCATGCTTCATAAACTCATGCAGACCTATCAAGGACTTTTAGGGGATTCATTTAATCAAGCGATGAGTGCCGCAGAAACTGGAAATTATCAGCCTCTTGCGGATCTTGTCGGGCCCATGAAAAAAGGTTTGGGCGTTTCACTGACGTTAAAACCGATTAAGGATCCTTTTAAAACAGATGCAACAGACGATGATGTGATTCTGACGGTTATTCCCGAAATTTTTGCCTGGGACGCTCAAAAAGCTCACGAGAATAAAGATATTGTTTGGACGGCCTCTTTTGCGAATGTCGATAAGCCCGAAGATCGTCTCGAAGGTGTTACAGATGAGGATGTTCGGTTTAACCCGTTAAAAGATTTACTGGCTTATACAAATACAGTCGCTCAGCGTGTGCGGGAGGCCTTGGTGCGCCGCGTTGTCGAAGGCCGCCTGTTCCCTCGTTTTGAAGCCTATGTTGCCCAACAGATCTCCCGCTCCGAAGTGCGGGAAATTGTCGACAAAAAAGAAGGATTGACCGGCAAGGCATTGCCCACGGCAGTCGAGTCGCTTGCAACAGCACTTTATCCGAAAATGGGGAAGGCCAATCAAGAGTCGCATAGCAAGTTCGCCATCCCTATTTATTTTAGCGCTCGTTCTTCTAAGAGATTTAATTCTTCTCAAGGACAGCTCCTTACAGCGAATATCCATTCGACAGCACCCTTCGCGCAGCAGATTCTTGAGGAGTTGAAGAGGCGTCCCGAATTTCAAATGGATGGAAAGTATGATGTTTACGCCATCGCTACGGGCAAAAAAGAAGGTCCGATCGTCGAACGCGGTTGGCTCCAAATCGTTCCTTCCCCCGCCACACAGAAGGCGCCTGCCCGCCAGCTGGTAGGCGGGAGCAGGCGTGCGGAGGTGCGGATGACAAAGGAGGAAGCGATTACACAAGCTCAAGGCATTCTTTCCCGGCTTCCCCCATTGCTTCAAGGGTTTCAACAAGCCGATCTTTCCGGCCAGACCGAAGAAGTGGTTTCGGGCAAGATTGCGACCTTAGCCGGGCAAATTGAGGCAGCGGCTCAGCAACATAAAGATCTTTTGTTAGGACAAAGTGGATATACCAACGTTCTTAACCTCGCAACCCAGCTAAGCGCAATCTCATTAACTTTAAAGGTGCGAAATCTGAATCAGATTCAAATTTCATCGCTCAACTTAAGTGGTGAAGTGTTGCAACCTCTTAGTTTGAATCTAACCACTTCGACCCTTCAGGATCTTGTTGCGAGATTGAGACAAGCGAATACTCAACCCATTCAAAATTCCGGAATCTCAGGCCTTTTTTTTAATGCCCTTCGTCCTCTTATTAGCGAAACAAGCGGGATAAGCAATTCTGAAAGAGAACAAGTTTTAGCCGCCCTTGCTGTGATTGGCTCGGATCAGTTGACTGCTCGAGATCTTTTCACAGCAGGATTGTTAAATGACGAGAATCTTCAAAAAGTCGGCGCTGTATTTGGAACCACAGTTTCTCTAGAAGACCTCTTGAATTATTTTAAGGCGCCTAATGAAATATTTTTGGATGAGGCAAAAGCTCAAAATTTTGTGGACCGGCTGCCGATTCTCTTGGCCGCGCTTAACCGCATTGTGCCGGGAACGGCTGCCGGAAGTGTACTGACAAGCCTCGGAATTCCCGAAGAAGTTGTCGCAACTCTAGGGATTATTCAATCGTTCGCTGCGCAAACAACAGTTGAAGTTCAAACAGTCGGCGAAGCTATTAACGTTCTGAACCAAAACGTAGAAGTTTTTCGCACTTCCAATCTATTAAGCGAAGAGCAGAAAATCCAACTCCTTCGGGCGCTTGAGTTAGCAAGCCCCGGAATTTTAAGGACCGAGGTTCTGATAATTGTCGGACTTGAGCCGGCTGTCAGCCAACAGCTTTCATCGTTTGGGTTAACGCATGTTGAGGAAGTGAGAGCGCTTTTCAATGCGGCTCTAAGAGCTTCAGCTGAACCTGATCATTTAGAAAGTGCGGTTGCGAGACAATTCTCAAGTTTCAGATTTACAGGATCACAAGTAGCCAATTTAACAAATACTTTCGTCAAAGTTTTTCATCCTGAGATTCAGCTGACGCGGGCGGAAGTGCGGGCCAATGAGACTTTTCTGATTCAAGCCTTTTTCGATAAGGAAGCAAACCAAGGGAAAATCGGAATCACCGTCCCCCGCTCCGAGGCCCGCCATCAAATCGCCGGCGGGCAGGCCCATGCCGCGGCTTCGCCGC
>CAYJTB010000118.1:0-3490 GCA_964372875.1 uncultured bacterium | reverse complement strand
CGGAAGGTAAGAAAGGGTCCTTTGACATTAAACTCTCTCGAAAGGTTCAAAAAGGCGGCGATATTCGTCCTGGGCATAACGGTCCGTCATCCCCGCAATATAATCACAAATGGCTCGATGCAGCCCATCCTCCTTGGCACGGCCTCTTACAGCCGGCGGCAACTGTCCTGGTTTTCGTAGGTACGTCTCAAATAGGCTTCGTATGAAGCGCTGGCCCTTATCGGTCATCCGGATCACCCGGTAATGCTGATAAAGGTTTGCATGGAGAAACCGTCGTAATTCCTCTTTCTTTTTCACCACCAAGGGTGAAGAAATCACCAGCTGTCCCTTCACCTTTTGCAAATCGGATACGCGTTCTATCTTTAACGTCTTCAAATGACGCTGGGTTGAAGCGATCATGTCCATCACCAAGCGATTGATGATAAGCCGGATCGCAGTCCGTTTCCTTACATTGTCGTCAATCTTCTTATACTTCTTTTGTACATAAGTAAGGGCCTCCCGCCAGAGGGCGACCGTCTGCAGGTCTTTTTCTGAGATCATATGGGCGCTTAAACCATCATCTAAATCGTGGCAGTTGTAGGCAATCTCGTCCGCCTGATCCACAATCTCTGCCTCAACAGAACGAAATCTCGGTTTTTTCTTGCCGGGAAATTTTTCAGGGTGTTTATTCAGTCCGTGGCAGACTTCAAAGGTGAGATTGAGGCCGGGAAATTCCTGATAACTTTCTTCGAGCTTTTCGATAATCCGGAGACACTGGACATTGTGTTCAAACCCGCCGTGACCGGCCATGAGCGCTTCTAGTGCCCACTCTCCTGCATGTCCAAAAGGACCGTGGCCCAAATCGTGGGCCAGACTGATGGCCTCAATCAGATCTTCATTAAGCGAAAGAGCGCGGCCCATGGTCCGGGCAATTTGACACGTTTCAAGCGTATGGGTCAGACGGGTACGGTAGTGATCACCTTCATGATTGACGAAAACTTGGGTTTTATATTGAAGGCGCCGAAAGGCGGTAGAGTGAACGATCCGGTCCCGATCTCTTTGGAAAGCAGTTCGGATGGCGTGTTCTTTTTCGGGCCACCGTCTGCCGCGCGACTCGCTGCTTTTAATAGCAAAGGAAGCCAAACCGGGCTCTTGAATCAAGGATTCTTTGGGCAAACTATTTGAGTGTCTTTAAAACGCGTTGGAGATGCTGGTAACTGGAGTCTAGGGAATCGGAAATCACTTTAACGCCTGAAGTGACCGGCATGAAATTCGTATCGCCCAGCCAGCGCGGCACAATATGAAGATGGATATGATCAGGAATTCCTGCACCGGCTGCTTTTCCCATATTGATCCCGATATTAAAACCGTGAGGCTTAAAGATCTTGGTCAAAAGTTTTTGTGAAAGGGCCAAGAGGTCAAGGAGTTCAAGTTTTTCTTTATCATTTAACTTGTCGAGACTTTCGACATGGCGGTAAGGAACAACCATCAAATGGGCGTTCGTGTAAGGATAGCGGTTTATCACAATGAAGGAATGACGACCGCGGTGAAGAAGTAAATTTTTTGCGTCTTTATTTCGAGGGGCGCGGATGCCGTGACAAAAAAAACAGCCCGCCTTGGGTTTCTTTCCTAAGATATAAGCCTTCCGCCAGGGCGCCCAGATCCGCTTCATTAAAGAATGACTTTCTGCTTCCCGAAAAGATCCAAAAGTGTATTTAGATTTTCGAGATCCCAGATTTGAATTTTTCCCTCTTGTGCCATGAGTTTTGCGTTGAGATCAATCCCGCCTAAGGCCACCATCACGGGCCTTTGAATATTTCGGCGGAACCTCTTCAATTCTTCTGAAAAACCTGCGACGTCTCCTTCGGTGACCGCGTCCCTAAAGACCTGGCAAAACCAGCGGCCGTGGGAAGTGCGCCCTAGGATAGGAAAGAATCTGCCGTTCGTGGGCCGGCTTGCCAGCTCCAAAAAGGCGGGACATTTTATTTTCTTCTGCCCCATTTCCACAACATCGTTGTGGAATTCCTTAAAGAGCGCCTCCATGCGAGCGGTGAGATCTCTTTGATTTTCCTCTTCAATCTTTCTGAGCTCTCGGTCAAGGCGCGCTATAAAATAAGCCCGCGCCCTGCCCCTGTCCGGCTGCAAGTCGTGGTCTTTCAGCAGATAAACATTTCTCAGCCAAAAACGAAAAAGCGGGTCCGGAAGCAAATAAAAGGATCCCCTTTTCTGGATGATCCCCTCCCCCGCAAGTTTTTGCAGGAGTTTTTTTGTCTCCATTGTTTTCTTTCCCAGATAGGCTGAGATTTGAAGCAGCTTGGAACGGCCATGGGCGATGGCCAAAAGGACATTCACATAGGGATGAGTCCGGCGTCCAAGGCGGAACAGGTTTTGAATCTCAAATTCGAAATGCCGGTTGAACGCGCCTCTTTGATTAAAAAGACATTCTGTTAAAACCTTCATCAAGGTCTCGCGCGTCCATTCGTGGAAACCCGATAACACCAAGCAAGTTTTCGCGGATTCAAAAAATAAATCGAAGTAATAAGATTGATTATTGAAAAGCTGGCTCAAGATCCGGAGATCGGAATCGGGAATTTTTAAATCCGAATGGCGCTCAGCGGTCCATGCAGTAATCGCTCCATAGTTTAAAGGCCCCATCTCGATCACCTCAAAATTTCCAAAAAGAAGCGACAGGCGGTCATTAAAAATCTCGCAGCTCTTATGAGGCTCGGAACTGGTAGCAAGATAAAGCGTGTCCTTCTGAATCATCATCTCTTTTCCAAACAGACCGAAGGGGTCAGTGAGATCCAGCGAGTCGAGGTGCTGGAATTCGTCGATGACGAGGAGAATTTTTTTTCCTGTTTCTTCGCTTAAGGCCGCCGTGAGATTGAGAAGCTGGCGGAAGGCAAGTGTGGTCTTCTTCTGGAAGGCGAATTTTTTTACCTCCCGCATCCGTTCGAGAGTCTTAGGGATATATTGCCGGGAGGTCTTTACGAGGAGCTGGAATTCGTCGGGAAGTGCAACCCCCTTCCAAGAAAGAAAGCCTTGAAGCAGGGCCCCCAGCCAACGGCTGAGGAAATCGTCAAAATCGGTCTCGGCGAGTAAGACATAAAGCGGAATGATTTCAGTGTCAGGACGGATTTTTTGGAGGAAATGATGAAGGAGGAACGTTTTGCCTGTGAACCGGGGGCCTACCAAACTTACGTTTTGGCGGTAACCCTTTTTTAGCGCCTCGACCCGTTGGGACAAACGGCCGAGGATGTCTTCCCTCCCGAAAATGGGAAAGAGATCGTCTTGCCCTCTTGTGCTCAAACGAAAACTCCAACAGTTTTCAAGAGAGTGGTTTCCCTTGTGTGTGGAAAATTTTGGGTCGGGAGAGGATTGTAAGACATGATCGATGAAGCCCTGAGTTCCCAACCCTTATTTAGATTTATTTTCAAAAAAACTCGGAAAGCTGGTTAATCATACCTTTCCGCGGCTGAAATACAAGCGGATTTTATTTAATAGCGGCTAG
>CAYJTB010000117.1:0-3508 GCA_964372875.1 uncultured bacterium | reverse complement strand
ATTAAACTTTCCCCTGACACGAGTTAGAAACATCAGGGGGTTTTACGTATAAGGCTCGGGAGTAATTCATAATTCAGGTGACAGGTGTCACCTGGTTTTGTGCAGTTTTCACCGGCCATTTGATCAGTCATGAAATAGAGGGGATACATCTTGATAATTTAAAAGCGAAAACTCTGCGCCTGACTGAACTTCCAAGCCGGCATAAATCACGGCTGTTTGAAGCGGCTTATTCTTAAAACCATGGCGAAGATACGTCAACCCTTTAAGAAAATCTTGATGAAATGTCAGCGAAGATTTAATTTCGATGCCGAGCCAACCGGTTCCGGATTTCATCATGATATCGACCTCATGCTGTTTATCATCCCGGAAAAAATAAAGCCCGTGATCAAGCCCTCGATTCAAACGGTATTTCATCAGATCCATCACGGTCATATTTTCAAACAACGCGCCTCTCAACGGGTCACGGCTCATTTGCATTTCGTTTTCAATCCCTAAAAGATAACTGGCCAGTCCTGTATCATAAAAATAAATTTTGGGCGAACGGACTAAACGCTTGCGAATATTGGAAAAATAAGGCTGCAGCATAAAAATAATGTAGGACTCTTGAAGAATGGATCCCCATGAGTTGATCGTCGGGACAGACACGCCCACTTCTGAGGAGAGTGCGCTAGCGTTGAAAATCTGGCCAACTCTTCCGGCACACAGTTTGACAAATTTTTGGAAAGCGCTTAGATCCTTCACGTTAATCAGGAAACGCAGATCGCGCTCAATATAGGTTTGAAAATAATTACGATAGGCTTTAGTGGGCTCTAGCTTCTCAGCATAAACCCTGGGGTAAAATCCTTTCAGAAGATACTGATCCGTTGAATTTTCCTGTTTTGCCCTTTTCAGCTCGGAAATGCTCAAGGGCAAAAGATTCAAAATGGCTGTCCGCCCCGCCAGAGACTGACTCACCGATTCCATAAGCTCGAAATTCCGGCTGCCGGTAAGAATAAACTGTCCCTTTTTTTTCTTACGGTCAACAATGCTTTGGATATAGGACAGAAGCTCCGGGACCCGTTGAATCTCATCGATGATCATCTCTTTTCCCGGCGCACCCAAAAAAGCCCGTGGATCGGCCTGCGCCAGTTCACGCGTATCCGGTTCTTCCAGATTGACATAACGGTAGCCCGGAAATGACCTGCGTGCCAATGTCGTCTTACCCGACTGCCGGGGGCCGGTAAGGGTCACAACTGGATATTGCCGCGCGGCTGACTTAAGCTCTGAAGCGAGTTCTCTTTGGATGATCATGATGGAAGCCTAGCACGGGACGGCGCATTTTTAAAGTACAATTTTAAATATGCACCTACACCGCCTCGGCGGCGGGCCGGCGCCCGATTTGCCAATTTCATGGTTCCACCGGGATATTCGCGCGAGGCAGCCGGCCGCGCAAACAGCCAATTCCTCCGGCGCTTTAAGAAAAAAAAGAAAAGGTGCCTGTCCCGAATGGCGAAAACGGTTGTCCAGGCAAAGCCAGTGGTGATTCGAGCAGCAGCCCAACTCGCTTCTGCCCAAAGAACACTGGCTGATCCCGTACAGATCCAGCAGTTGAGGATAGAGATTGAAGCCGCCAAGACAACGGCCCAGAGGAAAATCGTTTTCGCCAAGGCCAAGGCTGACGAGCTTAAAAAGGACTATAAGGCTCGGGAGTAATTCATAATTCAGGTGACAGGCACAGTCTCGGTGCCTGTCACCTTTTTTCTTCGGATAATCTACGATCGTTGGCATCAATCCCTCCTGGGCTTGTGTGCCAACAGATCGTCAATTTTTCAGATTAACCTGAGATTTTTATGTCCTTAACCCATTTTTCAAAGATTCAGATTCAGTTATAATTACAATCATTCCAAGCGTTGCTGAGATATAATCGTCAACGCCTTTTATTATAAGTATCCATTTACTATCCGGCACCCTTCTACGCTTATTGAAAAGGAATGGTTTTAGGTTGGAGGGGAATGCGTAGTTACGATTGGAAAAACTCGTAAAAAGGGGATTGGGTTTGCTCAAGCTGCGTAGTCGGTTCCTGCAAGTGAAATGCTCCCTCCGCCAGGGTGCATTCGGGTTGATGATTGGCCTCCTTTCCTTCGCTCTTTTGGAATTGAGTTATCGGATTTACCTTTTTGGGCCGGGCAGTCTATGGTATCCCCTGATGAAAAGCATCCATACTTTGGATGATGAATTAATTCAAGCCTCGTCCGTCCCTGGACTGGCTTACGAATTGCGTTCCGGGGTGGACACCTATTATAAGAAGACGCACTTTACCATCAACGCGGCCGGATTGCGGGACCGGGAATACCCTCGCATCAAAGCTCCAAATGTTTTTCGGATCGCTGTGATTGGAGACTCCTTCAGTTTTCCCGATGGCGTTGAGCTTGAAGACGCCTATCATTCTCTTTTGGAAAAGCGGTTGAATCTAGAGTCTGGCGCGAAGAAATATGAATTTATAAATTTTTCCGTTGGGGGATATGGTCCTCTCGCCTATTTAACTGTTCTTCAGGTGAAGGCACTCCGTTATTCCCCCGATTTAATCCTTATTGGGTTCTGTCCCACCAACGATTATCGTTTGGAGAACATTTCATCGGTAAAGCCTTACTTTCCCAAGCGCGCCCCAAATCCTTTCTTCCACCTGTATTCATTGGAAAAATTAAGAGACATCTTTATGAGAAGAGTAACATTGACTGGAAATGTTTATGAGCGTCTTAATAAAGAAATCAAGGAAAATGCGTTGTCGGCCGAGAATCTGGAGTCCCTTGGCGAATTTTTTTCCAAAGTAGGAATCCTGGCCAAAAGCAAGGGCATTCCTGTTGTCATCGCCAACTTGAATATTTGGCCAACGCCAGCGGCTTACCTGATGGAGCTTCAAAAGAAATCCAAAGCGCAAGGGTTTCATTTTATCGATCTCAGCGCCCCGTTTAGCGGGAACTATTCCCGAAAATATCAAATTTTTCGGGCTGATTATCATCCCAACACTGCGGCCAACCAGATCTTTGCAGACCATTTGTATCAATACCTGAAGCATGAAAAACTCCTTTCAAAGTAACGTATCGCCATAAAAGCAATTCAGGTGACAGGCACAGTCTCGGTGCCAGTCACCTTTTTTCGTTTTTCGAGTCAGAGAGTTTACGGACCAGTATTTGGTCAAACGCGAATTTATTAAGGCATTGAACGATCGTTACCAAAAAGAGGGCATTATCATTCCCTTTCCGATCCGGGCCATTGATTCCCCGGCTAAAATCCTGGAGGAGATGGCGGCTAGTACCTTGTCATTTTAATTTTTAGGGGAACAAGTACTGTGCTGGATTGAAATTGGAACTCCCAATTTCAATCCTGACTACGCACTAGCCTTCATAAGAGGACATGAAAAGCCCAGCGTCCAGCTATGAATGTGTCCAGCTATGAATGTGTTACCGATTTTTGAAAAGTGGACAGTTTATGACTGAAAAGTGGACACCTGAAAAGCTGTATTCTTGGT
>CAYJTB010000116.1:0-3725 GCA_964372875.1 uncultured bacterium | reverse complement strand
GTGGTCCGGGATATTAAAAGGCTGACGAACTCGGAAAAACTAAAGGTTAAATTTTTCACGACTTTACTGGTCCCGATCCTCTTGGTGCTGGCGGCCGCCATCAAATTATGGCTTCGCAGGAAGGAAAAAGAGTTTTATCTTGCGGCTATCACAGCCAAAGCAGATTAAGCCCCATTAAAACAAAGTGTTCAATGGATTGAATAAATTGTTGACAAGGACCTAATTTCATTTATTATAGGGACTTGTGACAAGACAAAATTTCCAACGGTCTCATCTTGAGACTTTGACGTCTCATCTGGGCATCTCACATCCGCCGGTTCAGGTTATTCTGGGGCCTAGGCAGGTTGGCAAGACCACCGCCATTTTGAAGTATCTGAAGGAATGGAAGGGGCCTTCTTTCTATCATACGGCGGACCAGATTTCGCCTCCGGACGCTCTGTGGTTGGAGCGACAGTGGCAGGAGGCTCGAAAGGGTCTCTTGGCTGGATCACGCGGTCTTTTGGTTTTTGATGAGGTCCAAAAGATTCCTCATTGGAGCGAGATCATCAAAAAGTGTTTCGATGAAGATCGCAGAAAAAAATTCTCGCTTTGCGTAGTGCTCCTTGGGTCGTCTTCTTTGCTGGTTCAACGCGGACTTACCGAAAGTCTTGCGGGACGATTTGAAATGGTTCATTTCCCGCATTGGTCGTTCGAGGAGTGCCGCAGCTGTTTCGGAATTTCCTTCGACGAATATGTATTTTATGGGGGATATCCCGGCGCTTGGCAGATTTTGCTGGATTCAAATCGTGATGAGGAGCGCTGGTCGGCCTACGTCAGGGATGCCTTGATCGAAACGGTTCTCAACAAAGACATTCTTCTTCTGACGCCGGTGACCAAGCCCGCTCTCTTTCGGCAGGTCTTTTATTTAAGCTGTATGCATCCGGCCGAGATTTTTTCCTTAAATAAGATGCTTGGCCAATTGCAGGACGCGGGCAACGCCTCTACGATCGCTTCTTACTTGAAGCTTTTGGATGCGGCCATGCTGTTGAAACCTTTGGAGAAGTACAGCGGAAGCCGCTTGCGTCAGAAAGTTTCGAGCCCGAAATTGATTTTGTTGAATAACGCGCTGATCAATGCTTCGAGCCAGCGGAAATTTGAGGAGACACGAAAAGATTCTATTCTCTGGGGGCGACTCGTCGAAAATGCCGTGGGTGCATCTTTGATTAACAACAACGTGGGAAAGAGTGTTGAGATTTCCTATTGGCGTGAACGCGATCATGAGATTGATTTTGTCGTTAAACTTGGCTCGGGAAAAGTTACCGGAATAGAGGTGAAATCAGGAGCCAGCGTCGGGGAGACGCGAACCAATCAGCGCGCCTTCGCCAAGAAATACCCCAAGTCCAAAGTGATCACCGCCTCGCCCGGGGGCGGTGATATTCCGCTTGAAGATTTAGTGATGATGCCGGCGGAGAGAATTTTTTCCAGGCTCGCCAAGGCCTGATGCCCAAACGCTCGAGCAATCCCGTTGAGAAGGCTATCAACGAGGGCATTTAGGCTGCAGGTTTGTCTTGACAATTCAGCAGTTAGATACATAATTGTCATATGCATCGCAACCTCGAATCTTTTGTTAAAAAAGATCTTGATTCCAAAATCGTCCTCTTGAGCGGACCCCGCCAGGTAGGCAAGACCACGCTTTCCAAAGCGCTTTATCCAAAAAATTTTGATTATCTGAATATTGATAATCCCAGACACCGTTTGAATGTTCAAAAGTATATTTGGAAAAAAGACACGGACTTGGTAATTTTCGATGAACTGCACAAGCTTAAAAACTGGAAGAGACTCATCAAGGGCGTTTATGATACCGAGGGAGTCAGGCCGAGGATTCTTGTGACGGGTTCCGCCAGGATGGACACTTTCCGCAGAGGCGGAGATTCACTGGCGGGCCGTTTTCATTCGTATCACTTGCACCCTTTTTCGGTGGCTGAACTTAAAAATCAATTGCCGGCCGATGAAATCTTTGACCGGATTCTGCGTCACGGGGGGTTTCCAGAGCCCTTTTTGGCTGACAATGCAACGGCTGCGGATCGATGGAGACGGGCGCATATCGACCGTATTCTGAGGGAGGATGTTCTGGACCTGACGGCCGTACGGGATTTGAAGGGTATTGAAACGCTGGCTGAGCTTTTGCGCCTCCGCGTGGGAAGCTCTGTTTCCTATGAGTCGTTGTCGCGTGATTTGCAAGTGTCACCCCATACCGTCAAACACTGGATAGGGATCCTTGAAAGCCTTTATGTCATCTTTTTGGTGACGCCTTATTCCAGAAATATTGCGCGGGGACTCCTCAAACAGCCCAAAGTTTATTTTTATGATACAGGATTTATTTCCGCGGAGAAATCCATAAGATTTGAGAACGCCGTCGCCTGCGCCCTTTTAAAACACCTGCATTTCCTGGAAGATACTCAAGGCAAAAAAACGGCTTTGCATTACGTGAGGGACCGGAATAAAAAAGAAGTGGATTTTCTGGTTTTAATCGGAGGAGAGCCAAGATTTCTCATCGAAACCAAATTGTCCGGAGAGGATGTTTCCCAGCTTCGGTACTTTTCAAAAAATTTTAAGAATGAGACAAAAAAAATTTTGCTAGTCAAAGAAATAGAGAAAGAAACGGACATCGGAAAAATTGAGCTTAGAGAAGCCAGTCATTGGCTTGGAAACCTTGAGAAGTAGCCAGCCGCACGCAGAGAATTGCTTTGAATTTTTAATTTTCGCTGGGTTTTTCTGCTCCCCTATGATAAATTAAGCTCAAGTTCACAGACAGGGGGAGTGCCGATGGACGAGCCCGCCGAGAAGGTCTGGTATAAATTCATGACCACGCTTTTGATTCCGATGATACTTTTCCTCGCCGCCGCGAAATTTTTTCTGCGGAAAAAGGAAAAAGAATTTTATTTGGCGGCCGTCTCGGCCAAGACCGGCTAAACTCCTATGAAATCCAACAAACTTATTTTCCTCATTGCGCTGATGGCAGTTCTCCTCGCCGCCGTTTTTGTGAAAAAAATCTACGAAGCGGGGCACGCGGTCCGGCCAAACCGCCTCCCCGAGGTTCAGGCGCTCACCCGGGACTTGGCGACGGAGCCTGTCCAAAAAATTATGCTTTGGCGCGGCGACAAAGCCGAAGCGAAGATTGTTCTCAGGAAGGACCCGCAGAACGAATGGACATTGGAAAACCATTTTAATATCAGGGCTAAGCGCTGGATGGTGGATCAGCTTTTGAAAGAAGTCGCGGAGCTAAAGGGAGATGTCCGTTCTGAATCTAAAGAAGTTCTTGAAGATTTTTTCATCTCAGACTCCCAAGGGGTGCATCTACAGCTTTTTGACGCCCAGGACAAGGAGTTGGCGCATCTAGTCGTGAGCACTACAAGACCTGCCCGTGAAAAAAACTTTGTCCGCTTGGCCAATTCCGCCCAGGTGATGGCGGCAACCCCTGATATTTTATCCACGCTTTGGATCGGCGCCAAGGAAGACCCGCTGGATCATAAGACGTTTGTCGATCTTCAGGTGTCGAAATTCGACGTCTCAAAAATCACCAAATTCGAGATCCAGGACAAAGGTGTTTTTCTCGCGTTGGCCAAAAAAGAGAATCCCGACGATAAAAAAACTTCCTGGGTTTTCGAGCCTTCCGCTTCCATTGGAGAGATAGACCCCAATAAGGTATCCAGTTTTCTGTCTCAGGCCGCGAATCTGTATGCCCA
>CAYJTB010000115.1:0-3832 GCA_964372875.1 uncultured bacterium | reverse complement strand
TGGGAAAATTTCTCCCGAAGAAAACTACGTCCGCTCTGAAACAATTCTTGAGCGTTCTTACGAAACCCCAGATCAAACACTTCCTGGTTTACCTGGTCGGTCTGATCCGGCTCATCAAGTTTCACTCCACCCGGGAAATTGCCAGTCAGATTGCCCAAGCGCTTCCCGGCAACCTGCAGCGTTTTCTCAATGGCTCTGCCAAGAAGCAAAGACGGCTTCAGGAAGCCAACGAAAATCTTTTGGCCCACAGGGCCAACAAGTTGCCGGAGGTCGTCACGGCCATCGACGATACAACCTGTCCTCGGGAAGGAAAAGAAATCCAAGGATCGGGCATTCACCACTCCGCCGATGGGTTGGTCAAGGGCCAATGCGCGGTGACTTGTGTCTTGAAGATTGCAGGTCAGTGGCTGTCCTGGGCCGTGGGCGGCTATCGCCAAAAATCTTCTTGTCCGAAGAAAAAAAGAAGAAAAAAGAAGAAGGGTCAAGTCTCAACTTAAAACTTACTCACCCGTTTCTTTATTTAAATTCCTAAGTTGAGACTTGACCCCCTTTGACTTGACTAAGTTGAGACTTGACCCCCTTTGACTTGAAGAAATTTAGATTTGCAAGAGCTGGGCAGAAAAAATTTATGTTTATGTTAATGATTAATCGCTCAAAGCATTAGAGAGCAATAATAGTCAGACGGACCGAATCAGTTGAAAATAAATTCAGGCAGTGTTAAAACACCCGCGTGAATCAGACACAACTCATCGACCCCCTTTTTCTTTCTCAAGAGACGTCCGGCATTTTTGAAAGCCTTCGTGCCTACCGAGGTATCATCTTCCGGTTGGATGAGCATTTGGTGCGGTTCTTTGAATCTGCCAAGACGCTGGGGATCAAGATGACCCAAACTCGTCGCGAGCTTCGCCAAAGACTTTACAAGGCTCTACGCGATTCGAAAAAAAAAGATGCTTTTTTGCGGTTGACGCTTTTGGTAGGGGCCGAGCGCGCTATGCCCCTACTTTCTGTCATTGTCACTGAACGAATACACCCAAAAGAAATTTATCAAAAAGGCGTCGTTCTAAAAACAAGCGCCGTGATAAGAAGTCCTTCGCAGGCCGCGTTTCCCGAGGCCAAGAGCACGTCTTGCCTGAATCAGATTTTGGGAACACTGGACCCGGCGCCTCCCGGAAATTATGAAATCCTTTTTCTAGACTCCGACGGTTATTTAACCGAAGCCCGGATTGGAAATCTTTTTATCGTAAAAAAAGATGGAGGGGCCGGGCGCGCTATGCCCCTACTCTTAACCCCTCCTCCCCATGGGCTCCTCAATGGAGTCACCCGATCATTTGTGATAGAATGTGCCCGCCTCGGAAAAATTCCCGTTGAAGAATCGCCTCTCACGCGCCACGAACTTTTCAATGCCCAAGAGGCGTTTCTTACCAACACCTCATGGGAAATTCTTCCGATTCGGGAAGTGGACGGCCGGAAGATCAAAGGAGTTACTCCCGGACCCGTGACAAAAAAATTACAAACCCTATTCCGGCGTGAAGTAGAAAAAGAAATCGGCAATGCAAAAAATTAGACGGGCCATCATCAGCGTTTCAGATAAGACAGGCTTGATTCCTTTTGCCCGAGGCTTACGTAAACACAGGGTGGAGATACTTTCCACAGGCGGAACGCTCCGGGCCCTCCGCAAGGAAAAAATTCCAGCCACGGCTGTTTCTGATTTCACCCAATTCCCCGAGATTTTGGAAGGGCGCGTGAAGACCCTCCACCCTAAGATTCTCGGCGGCATCCTTTACCGGCGCGGGAAAAAACTCCACGAAAAAGAGGCCAAGGCGCACCAAATTTCCCCGATCGATTTGGTGGTGGTCAATCTTTATCCCTTTGAGAAAGTTACTAAAAAAGAAAACGTCTCGCTTGAGACGGCAATTGAGAATATCGATATCGGAGGCCCCACCCTCCTCAGGGCCGCGGCAAAAAATTATGAATCTGTCACTGTCGTGACGGACCCGGTGGATTATGAAGCGGTCCTGGGAGAACTTGAAAAACACAAGGGAAAGACCTCGCTTGAACTTAGAAGCCGGCTTGCCCAAAAGGTTTTTGAGAGGACGTCTCTCTACGACCATATCATTTCCAGTTTTTTAAAAGAGAAACAAGCTCCTCCTGAAACTTCTTCCCTTCCCGCCAAACTCGATGTGGTTTTTGAAAAGGCGCAAGATCTCCGGTACGGTGAAAACCCTCATCAAAGAGGCGCGCTTTACCGGCGCGTGGGAAAACCCCGGTTTGATTTCAAAGTGCTTCACGGCAAAGAACTTTCCTTTAATAATCTTTTGGATTTTGAGGCCGCCGTGGATGTCCTGCGGGAATTTGATTCTATTGCCGCATGCGTCGTCAAACATACCAATCCTTGCGGCGCAGCGGAAGGAAAGGATTTACCGGAAGCGCTGGCCAAGGCTATTGAAGGCGATCCCTTGTCTGCTTTTGGCGGAATCATCGGTCTCAACCGAACCTGCGATCTCGTAACCGCCAAGAAACTTTATGAGCTTTTACATTTTCTTGAAGTCGTGGCGGCGCCCAAGTTTGAAGCCGACGCGCTTCGTTTTCTAAAGACCCGGAAAAACGTCCGGCTCATAGAAATTGGAAAAATCTCTGAGGGCGGTCCTTGGGATATGCGCTTTGTAAAACTGGGTATCCTTCTTCAAGATAGAGATCGACCGATCCGGCTTCACGAAAAAGAATTCAGAAAAAAAATCCGTTGCGTGACAAAGGCCAAGGTATCACCGGACGACTTAGATGAGCTTTTATTTGCATGGAAGGTGGCAAAGATGGTGCGCTCCAACGCGATCGTCATTTCTAATCATCATCAAACCGTAGGAATTGGGGCGGGCCAGATGTCACGCGTAGATTCGATGGAAATTGCGTGTAGAAAAGCGGGATTTCGAGCGGAAGGAGCCTGCCTCGCAAGCGATGCCTTCTTTCCGATGCCCGATTCTATTGAACTTGCAGGCAAAGCGGGCATCCGGGCTATCATCCAACCCGGCGGATCCATCCGCGACGGCGATGTGATCGCCGCCTCTGACAACGCCGGTATCGCCATGGTCCTCACCGGCGAGCGCCACTTCAAGCATTAGATAAGAAATTCCTTGTCCCCCTCTCCTTTTAAGGAGAGGGTAGGGGTGAGGGTGATTGGGTTAAGTTAAAGTTAGAATATGATCAATTTTGCTCGGCAACTAAGACATCAACAAACCGAAGTAGAACAAAAACTCTGGTTTCGTTTAAGAAATAGAGAATTTTTAAATCATAAATTCCGAAGACAGCATCCGATCGGTTCGTATATCGTAGATTTTTGCTGTATTGAGAAACAGCTTGTCGTTGAACTCGATGGAAGTCAACACCTCACACAAAAAGCTAAAGATGCACAACGAACAAATTATTTACAAAGCCAGGGATACCGAGTTCTTCGTTTTTGGGATAATGAAATATTGAATCAAATAAATGATGTTTTAGAAGCAATTCGGTTAGCGTTAGACCCTCACCCCAACCCTCTCCCTGAAAGGGAGAGGGAGTAGCTTCTGCTTTCAACTCATGTCACTTCATTCATATGTTAGGAGCTTGAATCTTGGCCAGTCCCTGCCCTTGCCTTGCTGGCCCGCTTCGCCGGAGCTTCAGCGAGACGAGCAGGCAGGCGCTCAGCTTCCCAGATTAGTTTTGTTTTCTAATCTGTTCTCGTTCATTTGGAATAATTACCTTTTGTTTTCTTGCCCGTTCATGTGTCGGCCGAGCGTCCCCGGTAGGCGGTCCCCTTCATTAATGTTTCCTTTCAAGGATCGGGACAGCCCCCTTGTGG
>CAYJTB010000114.1:0-4010 GCA_964372875.1 uncultured bacterium | reverse complement strand
ATTAAATTTTATTGCTGAGAACGAGGTTGATGGCTTCGGGGTAAAGCTTGTACTCGGTTTCGTGGACTCTTTTTTCGAGAGTTTCCAGAGTGTCGTCTCGATAAATGGGGACTTTCTCTTGCTTGATAATCGGTCCTCCATCGACTTCCTCAGTCACGAAATGGACCGTCACCCCGGTTCCTGATTGAAACAATTTTTCTCTGCTTTCAAATGCATCTCGAATGGCATGAGCGCCGGGAAAGTTCGGAAGAAACGAAGGGTGGATATTTAAGATGCGGCCCGAATAAGCCTTCACAAATGAAGAACTGAGAATACGCATAAAACCTGCAAGAATAATGTAGTCGATCTTTCTTTGGTCTACTGGGTTACGAATTTCCTGCTCGAATTTTTCTTTTGAATTGTATTTTTCCCGGTCCACCGCCGCACATTCCACGCCGAATTTTTCAGCACGTTTTAACGCGTAAGCCTGGGGATTATCAGAAATGACGAGCGATGCCTCCGCCTGGATTTTTCCATCGCGGATTTTTTCTAAGATATTTTGCATGTTGGTACCGTTACCCGAGACAAAAATAGCGAGGCGTTTAAGTGCGCTCATTCAAACACCTTTTTTCTGTCTTTGCCGGCGACCACTAAAACAATTTCTCCAAGCGCTTTTTGGTTCTCGTAGCGCTTGGCAAGGCCGCTTAATTTGCCGCGAACGATTTCTTCAAATTTTTTAGTCAACTCCCGGCAAACCGCGGCTTCCCTGTCTCCTAAAATTTCAAACATATCGGCGAGCGAGGCAGCGATCCGGTGAGGAGATTCAAAAAAGATGAGGGTGGGGTCGAGACCGGCCAGCTTTTCCAGCTCTTTTTTCCGGCGCGCGGATTTTGAGGAAAGAAATCCTGAGAATATAAATTGCTCCGTGGGAAGTCCGCTTGCGGCAAGGGCTGCAATAGGTGCGCTGGCGCCAGGGATGGTCTCGACCGGAATGCCTTCCCTGATCGCCTCCCGCACCAAAGGAAAACCAGGATCTGAGATCAGAGGTGTTCCCCCATCAGAAACGAGCGAGACGGTTTTGCCTTCTTTTAAGAGAGAAATAATTTCCAGGACGCGGCCGGGGCCTGAATGCTCATGAAAAGAAACCATTTTTTTCTGGATCTCGTAATGTTTTAAAAGCAGTCCGGTACGGCGGGTATCCTCACAGGCGATCACGTCGGAGGATTTTAATACTTCGAGGGCGCGTAAAGTAATGTCCTTGAGGTTGCCAATCGGGGTGGCGACAAGGTAAAGAATCTAACGGTTCCTCTCCAGTACGTAATCGAGCAAACGCTCCAGGCTTGATTTCACAAGAGAATTTGAAAAGACGGAAAGTTCCAGCCTGGCCTCGTCGGTGTATTGTTTGGCTTTTTCCAATGAATATTCTAAGGTACCGTGTTCCGTCAAAAGTGTCTTGAGCGTATCAAATTTTCCTGATTTGAACCTATCCAAAATTTTGGCTTTGGTGGAATCATCCACAAGTTCAATTAAGCGGATTAAAGGAAGAGTTAAAACACCTGCCTCGCAATCCGCACCGAGCGTTTTGCCAAACTCGTGCTCCCGGCCTGTAAAATCAAGGCAATCATCTACGATTTGAAAGGCCAGTCCGAACGCCCAGCCGAAGCGCTTCAAGGCCTGGGTTTTCTCAGGCGTGAGGCCTGCATAAATCCCGCCCGCCTCAATACAGCAGGCAATTAAAGCCGCCGTCTTTTTTCCGATGATGTCGAGATAATTATTTTCGGTTAACTGAAAATTTCCTTTCTCGCGGAGCTCATGGATTTCACCATCGCAAACCGTTCCGGCGGTTTCAAGAAAAAGCTGGGTCACGCGCGAATTCTCAGTGCTGAAGACCGCGCCAATGGCTTTGTCGTGAAGGTAGTCCCCCACCAAAACTGCGACCTGGGAATTCCACTTGGCATTGATCGTCGGAATATTGCGCCTGAGATAGGCGGAATCAATAATGTCGTCATGAATCAACGTGGCGGAATGAAAAATCTCAAAAGCGGCGGCGAGCCTTAGAAGTTTTTCTTCCCGATCAGGTGCAAGGGCATTTTGTGAATCAAGAGAAGCGCCAAAAAAAGTTAGCGCGGGCCGGAGGTATTTTCCCTGACGCGAGAAAAAATGCCGAATCGTTTCTTGGGCTAAGTCATTGGGCGTGGATAAAACCGAGAAAATTGACTCGGGGATCTGAACGAGTCGTTTTTCTATCGGTCCGTAAATTGATTCGAGGCTTACAGTTTCGCTCATGAGGAGGCAATTATGATATCAAAAAATCCGCCGGAGGACACTTTCGAAAATTTCTGCGGTCCGTTGTAAATCCTGATCGCTGTGGACCCCGGAAATAAAATTGGCTTCGAATTGAGAGGGTGCCAGGTAAATCCCTTCCTTTAAAACACCGTGGAAAAACCGGGCAAACCGGGCGGTGTCGGACGTCTTGGCTGAGCGGTAATCCGTCACCGGATTTTTAGTGAAGAAAAGGGTAAACATGGAACCTAGGGTATTGAGTTGGGCGGGCCAATGGCAGCGGCGAATCTGCGCTTTTATTTCCCGATAAAATTTTTGTGAGTGTTTTTCTAAATTTGAATACAAGGATTTGCGATCGAGATTCTCGAGCATCCAAATTCCTGCAGAAGCCGCCAAAGGATTTCCTGAAAGCGTTCCCGCTTGGTAAACCCCTCCGCCGGGGGCCAGTTCATCCATGAATTCTTTTTTTCCGCCAAACGCTGCGATGGGAAGTCCGCCGCCTAAAATTTTTCCAAGGCAGGTAAGATCCGCTCCTGCGCCAAATTTTTCCTGCGCCCCGCCAAAGGCAATCCTAAAACCTGTGATGACTTCATCGAAAATCAAAAGCACCCCGTATTGACGCGTGAGTTTTCTTGCGAGTTCCAGATAACCCAGTTCGGGAAGCACGACACCCATGTTGGCGGGGACGGGTTCCAGAATAAAAGCTGCAATATTTTTTCCCTCTTTCCGGAAAATTTCCGTAAGCCGGTCGGGATCATTAAAAGGAAGGGTGAGGGTGAGCTTGGCGAGCTCTTCCGGGATTCCTTTGGAGTCGGGCTTACCGAATGTTGCGCCGCCCGAGCCTGCCTTCACTAAAAGAGAATCTGCGTGGCCGTGATAGCCGCCTTCAATTTTCAGAATTTTTTTCCGGCCTGTAACTCCCCGGGCAAGCCGGACCGCACTCATTACGGCCTCCGTCCCTGACGAGACAAGCCTTACTTTTTCAATCGAAGGAAACGCCTTCTTAATCAGTTGGGCGAGCTTCACTTCTTTAGCAGTGGGGGCGCCAAAGCTGGTCCCCTTTTGAATTTCTTTTTGGAGGGTGCGGATAAGACCTCGGGGCGCGTGCCCTAAAATCAAGGGCCCCCAGGAGAGACAGAAATCTAAGTAACGTTTTCCTTCCACGTCATAAATGAAAGCACCTTTTCCCCGCTCAAAAAAAATAGGCGTTCCGCCTACGGCGCGGAAAGCGCGCACCGGGGAATTGACTCCGGAGGGGATGTGCTTTTGGGCTTCTTTGAAAAGGCTGGGTTGTTTCACAAAGATTAAGTCAATCGAAAAGGGACTCTGATTCGGTTCTGTTTCCTTTCTTCGTCACTTTCACGATAGGGGTAATTTTGAAGATAAAATATGACAAAATCCATATATTCATCCATTGACAGTTCACGAGTAGGCATGGGATTGCCTTTGATGACTGGAAACTTCAATTTTTTCATCGAAATCTACCCTCCTTAATCCTGGAATAGATCTCTTCTGTCGCAAATTTCATGCATAAAGCTCGAAACTTTTCAGAGTGGATATCAATCCTATTTTTGAGGCACAACTGCACAATGTCAAACATGTCTTTATAATCTCGGTGTCCCTCAGTATTTTTTAAAGCATGGAGCTTCATTGCAATCAGATGTTTTATAGAAGGAACTTTAAATTTTCGTCCTCTCAATTCAACATCCTTTGCCTCTGTTAACATTTCATTGAGAGTTTCTTTATTA
>CAYJTB010000113.1:0-4176 GCA_964372875.1 uncultured bacterium | reverse complement strand
ACCATACGCCAAACCGCCGGGCGCGACATTAACGCTGCCTGTGGTCAGCTCCGGCAGGACCGGATGGCTTTGCCTTAGCGATATGACTCGCGGCGATGTGATATTTTGTAAATCACAACCATCTTTGCATCATCATCGACGGTATATAAAACGTGGTAATCTTCTCTTCGAAGACGGTAAGCATTTTTGGAACCGGCAAGTTTTTCGGATTGAGAGGGCCTGGGGTTAGCCGCCAAATTTTCGATAACCAGTCGCAGAGAGGAGATAAAAACCGATGTGATTCTTTTCCAATCTTTTGAGGCAGAGCTTGTGTAGTAAACGCTATACAAGATCTTCTTTCTTCAAATTACGATGAACTGTTTGCATTGGGATCAGCTTCTCGTGCCGGTGGCGGTGAATGTATCGAGCGTCCCGAATGTCCTGAATCATTTTCATCATTTTTTTATAATCCTTGACATTTAAAACGACCGCCTTCGGATGACCTTGCGCGTCTACTAGATATTGGCCCCTTATCCGCTGCATGAGACGACCTCCATTTCAAGTAAGGGTAGCACAGCATCGAAAAGAGGTCAAGGCAAACGCCGCCTGTGATCAATTAAGACAGGATCGGATGGATTTATCCGCCTAAATTATTTTGTAAATTGGAAAGTTTTGATCACCTCGTTAAAAACCGTCCCGTATTGATCGAATTGTTCCGCTGTACTTAAAAAACTAATCCGATAAGATTTATTGTCTTTTGCTAGGAAAAGTGTTTTTCCTTTCAGTAACACCTCTTTTGCATTGGTTTTTAATGGAGGGAGCAGCATCGTGTACTGAAAGGAAGCCACTGATGTTTTGTAGTGATCTACGGTACTTTTTTTTGTTTCGATTACTTTAAATTTTGAAAACCTGCTCGAAGTTCTTAAATGTTCGGTGAGCAAATCTTCAGTGTTCTTTTTGCTATCTGGTTTGACAGTGATCGAGAATCCAGCGCTAAACAAGTTTTGTTTGTCTCGTGGTCCGATGACTTGAATATCATCGTAGCGTCCCACCACTCCTTTGGATTCGGCGGGTTTCCAGCCTTGTGGATATTTGAATGAGAAATCAAAAACCGGATTCGTGCTTTTATAAGTCAGATAATCATTCTGCATGAGCGTTTGTCGGTAGGTTCGAACCCCATAAATTACGAGTGCAACAGCGAGCAAAACGGTAATGCTCATCCACATTTTTTTTCTGAACATTGATTTTGGCTCCCTTGTCTCATTGCCTAATAGTCATTATCGACAATTCCGGCATAAATTTGTTTTATTTGTTGTTTTGCCTCATCTTCTGGGACAAGCGACCCATCTGAATTTAGCACGATTTGCATGGAGCCATCTAGAGCTGGATCTGTCTGATTTCCTTTGATTGCGTACCAGACCTGTGACATGGAAAGAAAAGACCGATATTCTTGATCAATTGAGTTAGAGCTGCGTACGCCCCCAGGAGGATTCGGAGGAGTTCCAAGAAGGGGTTGAGGAATGGCGCCCGACAAATAAGCGTCATAATCTTCATCCCAAATTCGATGCGTCATTTCATGTGCGAGTAAAACGGTGAGCACTTCCAGAGATTTTCCGTATTGGGTTATGTCAAATCCAATGGTCGTGGTTCTGGGATCAAACCAGGCAAGCGCGTTGACAAATCCGGACCCGTAACCGAATAAGAGAGGGACATTGTTGTTAATCAGACTTTGCGCCAGCGTGTCTGAATCTGGTACGCCATCTACGTTTGTGATGTTGATGTTTACATCGGCAAGCGTGTTACGGACATCTTTGGTTTTTGCCGAATACGGAGAACTGGCGCTGGCTTGTGAACAAATCGGGGGTTCCGATAAATTCGAAGCAAACGTTCCACTCGTTGTATTCGCGATAGCCTTTACCTTATAGCAATAATTTTGATCATTGACCACCTGGTCCGCCCAAACTGTGTCTCCCGCGATATTCGTTTCAAAGTAAGTTAAGGGAGCATAAATTCCGTTGTCGCTGTCCGATCGATATACTTGATAACCGCTCACATCCGAAAATCCATTCCACCCGATCGTTAGCCAGCCATCATTTGAAATTACCTGTATACCAGTCGGGGAATTGACGGTTATTGAAAAAACAACGTTGTCAGGAAGCGGGATGGATTGGCCTGGGCCGATTGGAATAAGAGTGCCACCTCCTCCGCCCCCTCCGCCCGAACTTCCTCCACCCCCTCCGGAATTTCCGCTTCCGCCACTTCCCGAACCACTGCCGTGACCTCCTCCGGATTTTCCTTCTCCCGAGTAGATGCCGGGAATCGGAGAAACAAATCCGTCTTTATTCATGGCCATTTCTTCAAGCCACTGGCTGTACGGCCAAACAGGAATGGCCAGCGCCATAAAGTCTTCTTCGGAAGCTTCGATGACTTTGTAATTATAAAATTTATCTCCAACGACAAGATCAAGAGTAGATTGAATCGCGGGATGGTCTTGAGCTTCTTGGAAACGGCCCGCCAATTGATGAAGCATTAGTTCTGCGCGCCGAATGGCTCCGAGATTTTCAAATCCTTCCATTTGTCCGGCTTTGGCAATCCAACCCGGTACTCTTGGAATAACGAGAGCGGCGAGAACGCCGATAATGACAACGGCCAAAAGAATTTCGACAAGACTGAAACCTTTTATGTTTCTCGCGAATTTACGAAGCATTCGGGTTTTCCCCTCTCATGATTTCTTCCACGAGTTTTTTATTTTCCAGCGCTTCTTTCAATGTTGGCTCGAACTTGAGTGCCTCATCCCATTCTTTTATTGCATTTTTGACGTCTCCAATTAAGGCATGGGCGAGCCCGGCATTGGCATGAGCTTTCGCGTAATTGGGATCAATCTCAAATGCTTTTTTGTAGGTTTCAAGCGCTTTTTCCGGCTGATTCATTTTGATGTAAAGAAGGCCGATTTGATTTTGGCTTGGCAAATGTTTTGGGTCCGCGGCGAGAATTTTTTCATATTCCGAAAGCGCTTCACGCAAGCCGCCGCGTTTTTCGAAAATACGTGCCAATAAATAACGGGCTGGAATGTTATCTGGGAATTGCTCCAATAATTTCTCGAGTTGTTCCTGAGCTTTAAATACTTGATTTTCTCCAAGGTAGAGATTCGCCAGCCCCATATGGGCTTCAACATTTTTTGGATTTCGAGATAAGACAATTTTGTGATAATGAACAGCGTTTTCCATGTCTCCGCGTCTTTTGTAAATTTCCGCCATGTTGAGGTACGCTTTGGATAAGGGCCGCGGCTTTGCAAGAAGGTCTTTTAAAATAACTTCCGCTTGGTCTAGCTCACCCAGCTGAATATAAGCGGCTGCCATATTGTTTCGATTGACAACATCACTTCCATGGTCGATTTTCTGGTAGAATTTCAAAGCTTCTTTGTAATCACCTGCAGCAAAGTAACAGTGCGCCATATTTCGATAAAATGACGTGTCCGAGGCCCCAAGCGCAAGCGCTTTTTCATAGTGAGGGATTGCTTGATCGTATTTTTTTTGAGAAGCATAGAGTTCAGCCAAGTTTAAATGAATGGTTGAATTACCAGATTTTTCCTGCAGGGCTTTTAAAAATTCTTGTTCCGCTTCTTCAGCTTTGCCAAGCGAAGCATAGGAACTTCCTAGGTTGGCGTGGACAATCGGATCAAATCCGTAATCTTGAACCGCTTGGTCAAATTCTTCAAGTGCGTCCTTGATTTTTCCGGATTGATAAAGTTTCACGCCTTCGACAAGATGCAGCGCTTTTCCGCGGCGCTCTAGAAGTTCTTCTTTGGCGCCGCGCCAAACGGTTTTGATGTTTTCGCGCGGGATTTTGACCTTGCCTGCTTTTACTTCAAGCTCAAGGAATTGCTCGTCTTCTTTTATGATTTTTCCTTCGACTAGAGAGCCATTCTGAAGTCGTACGAGTTCCGCTCCGGCTTGGGGCAGGATTAGCGTGAAAACACAAATCAATGCTATGTTTGTTTTAAGTAAGTGCATGTTTTTAGGATATTCAGTTTAATTAAAAAGTAACATCCTTAAGGGTTCAGATCAACTAGGACAAGCTTTGTAAATTTGTATGTACTTGAGCCACCATATGTTATACTACATAAGTTTATTTACAGAAAAGCCGATGAAAAGGAAAACTTTCGGAAACGTATGAATTCAAGAAAGCTTTTTATAA
>CAYJTB010000112.1:0-4285 GCA_964372875.1 uncultured bacterium | reverse complement strand
CTGGCCCTGCTGATTTTTAATCACGAAATAACTCGATTGTTTACCAAGATCGACCCCGATATAATTTGTCATAGCTATCCTCCTCCTTACACTTGTGGGATGAAAGTTGAATGCTCTCAAGCCCGATTATAAGTGATGCTTCAGTGAGGATAGTTTTCTTTAGTTTAATGCTTTTTCATGGCATCGCTTCCAAAAGTGCGGGGTTCCTTGCCGAAATTCGAAAAATACTGCCGGCGGCTTCCAGGCCTTAGTTTACATTTTCCTGCCCTGCCGGAAGCGGTGAATAGCCCAAATGGGCAAGCGCGGCTTCCATCACCTCGCTGAAAACCGGGGCCGCCACTGTCCCTCCATAATAAGAAGGTCGGGGATCGTCCAGCATGACGACCATGGAAAGCAAAGGATGGTCCGCGGGCGCGAAACCGATAAACGTTGATATAAAATTCGAGTGAGAATAGCCGTGCCCATTTTGTAGAATTTTTTGAGCGGTTCCTGTTTTCCCTGCCACGGGAATTCCTTTGATCCTGGCATTTTTTCCTGTCCCCTCCTCCGTCACCCGCCAAAGCGTTTCCTTTAAAACTTCGACGATACCCGGGTCCAATAGTGCGACGGGACGTTCTTCGGAAATCACCTCTGATGCAGGTTTTCCCCGCAGTGTAACGCCATGGATATCTTCAATTCGCGTAATGGTTTGAGGCTGCACGAAATATCCGCCATTGGCGATAAAAGAAATAGCCTGCGCAAGTTGTAAAGCGGTTGCCATGATTTCCTGTCCGATCGGGATGGCATAAGGTGAAGTCTTGGACCATTGCTTCGGATCCCGGACAAAACCCGGCGCCTCGCCTTCCAAATCAATCCCTGTCTTAGATCCGAAGCCGAACATTTTGATATAGCGTTGGAAGGTATTGGGTCTTAGCCGCAATGACAATTTGACGGTTCCGATATTGCTGGATTTGATGAAAATCTCAGGAAAACTCAAGTACCCATAATCGTGGACATCGTGAAGGGTCTTTGAGCCCCAGGTCCATTCGCCGTTTTCGCAATTGATTTTTTCCGTCATGTTCACTTTCTTTTCCTGCAGAAGCGCTGTCGCGGTAACAATTTTAAAAACGGAACCCGGCTCAAACATGTCCGTAATCGCACGGTTTCTATAATTTTCAAAAGGGAAATTTCCGGGCAGGTTCGGGTCAAACGTGGGCCGCGTGGCCATCGCTAGAATCTCTCCGTTGCGGGGATTCATTAAAATTGCCACGGCACCTTTGGCCTTCCATTTGCGGTACGCGCGCTCCAGTGCTCGCTCCGTTGCGTATTGCAAATAACGATCAATCGTTAATACGACCCGGTGGCCGTCCACGGCAGGAATCATTCGCTCTTCAAAGGCCTTGATCTCACGGCCCAGTGCGTCACGACGCGTGTAACGCTTTCCCGCCTTACCGCGCAATTCTTTATCTTCTATCCGTTCAATCCCTTCGATGCCTTGATTGTCGACATTGGTAAACCCCAAGACATTGGCAAAAAGTTCACCGTGAGGATAAAAACGTTTGTGTTCATACATAATTCCAAGCGCGGGATGTTTTAATTCGGCAACGCGTTTGGCTTCTTCCGCGGAGACACGGCGCTTCAGCCAAACAAAGGCCTTGTTTCGGTCGAGTCGCTCGCGGAGAAATGTCGGGGTAAGCGAAAGCCTGTCCCCCAGTCCAAGAATCAGCTCCCTTTTTTCTTCCTCCTCAAGGATTCTGGGAATTGCATAAATGGAAGGAACCTTCAGATTGATCGCAAGACCTTCGCCGTTACGGTCCAAAACCTCTCCCCGCAAGGGAGGAACTTCGATGACCATTCGGTTTTGCGCCGCGGCCCGCCTCGCTAAATCAGGTTGACGAAGAAAAGAAAGCTGAACGTTTTGAAAAAGAATGGCAAGGAAAAGCAGGACGAGGAATAATTCGGCAAGCTTTAAACGATGGCCCGAGATGTGGGCCGAGGTAAAAGAGGCGGCCCGCCTTACTGGTCGGTACGGGCTTGTGCGACTTGAACCCACTGGCCTAGAAAATGAAACAGACTTTGGGTTTGGACGTGAACGGGTAGCGGCTCGCGTGCTTGCACTACAGGCGCCGGTATCCGTAAGACTTTGATTTCTTTGGGAAGCGTAAAAGGAAGCGACATGGCCTGAAGCCTTTTTTCAAGGGATTGGGGCGAACGTAACTGGGTGACTTCAAATTTAAGAAGACGGTATTCTTCGGCCCTTTTGGAAAGCTGGGCTGAGCGGTCATAAATGCGGTACGAGATACGAAACATTTCCACCCGTTCGTGAACATAGACGAGCAGGACGGCGGTTGCCAGTGAAAACCCAATAAGGATCTTACCTAAACCCTTCATCTTAAGAAATGTTTACCTTTCTGAAGCCCCTCAAGACCAAAGGCTTCAAATTTTTTCTACGACCCGCAAACGGGCACTCCGGGAACGCGGGTTGCGCTCGATTTCAACTTCGGTGGGCTTGACTGCTTTTTTAGTCAGCAGTTTCATTTCTTTCTTATCCGCCCACCCGCGAAACGTCTGCTTTACCTTCCGGTCCTCAAGGGAGTGAAAACTAATCACGGCGAAACGTCCACCCTTGGAAAGGAGCGCCGGTACTTTTGAAAGCGCCTGATCCAAACTCTCCAATTCCTCGTTAACTTTAATCCGAAGCGCCTGAAAAACCCGCGTCGCCGGATGTTTTCCTTTAAAATGAAATCTTTTTGGCACCGCCTTTTGAATGACCCGGACGAGACCTTCCGTGGTTTCAATCGGTGACTTTATCCGTTCTTCGCAAATCGCGTAGGCAATTCTCCTCGCCCAACGCTCTTCACCGTATTCCCAGAAAAGATTTTCAAGCTCTACTTGTGAAAGATCATTCACGAGTTCTTCGGCCGTGACGGGCCCCGAAGGATTCATCCGCATGTCCAGCGGCCCGGCCTTCATAAAGCTAAATCCCCGAGAAGCAACTTCCAACTGCTCGGAGGAAATTCCTATGTCTAGTAATACGGCATCCACCTCACGAAGATTGAGGCTCATCAGGACCTGATCCAATTGGGAGAAGTTTTCGTGAACATATTCGACCTGGGAAAAGTTTTTGAGGTTTTCTTTGGCATGTTTTAAGGCCTCGGGGTCTTGGTCTATTCCTATCAAACGTCCCTCGGGACCGATTCTTTTTAAAATCCGAAGGGCGTGTCCGCCACTCCCCAACGTGGCATCCACCACCACCTGTCCGGACTTCGGATCAAGAAGAGCGAGGACCTCCTCTAAGAGAACCGACTGATGCAAACTTAGGACAAAAGGAGTCCGTCCACGCCGGCGCGGGCCAAGGTCTGGTGGACTGACGAAGACACATTGGAAAAACGAACGGTGCTGTGTCCGTTGAGTCTGCGAAGCCGGTCCATGAGAATGCCAAGCCCTGCCAACTCCACCCGCTTCGTTGCTTGGAGGTCCAATAAAAGAAGTTTGGGATGTTGATTCAGAAGTCTTGTTAAGCGCGGTTTCATCCGTACCACTTCTGCCGCATCCAGTGTGCTTGGAAAACGAAGAACATTATTGACCATCTCACCCTCCCCCTTGACCGCTATTTTGATTTGTCGCGGTCTTCACGAACTAATTTTTCTGCCAGATCTTCGAAACTCCCCTTGTGCTCATCAAAAAACTGTTCCCATTTTTCTTTGGCCCAAATCTCGATACGATCCGAAACGCCGATCATGATCACGTCCTCTTTGATCTCCGCGTGTTTCACCAGGTACTCCGGAATGAGAATTCTCCCCTGCTTGTCGCATGTCGTTTCACAGGCGCCGGAAAAATAAAGCCGGTTAAACTTTCTGGATTCGTTTTGAGTAAAAGGCATTTCACGAAATTTTCTCTCCTGACTTTTCCAGGATTCTTCAGTGAAGACAAACAAGCAGCCGTCCAGTCCGCGTGTCAGAAAAAACTTTTCTGCGTAGTGTTCCTTGACGACTTCGCGGAACTTGGCCGGAACGATTACCCGGCCTTTCTTATCTAAGGAATGGGAGTATTCACCGTAGAACATTTAAATCACCACAATCTCCCACTTTTACCCACTTTATACATCGGCCGCAGTATATAGGCGCTCAAGGGGGGGTGTCAATAGGGAAAATCCATTCCGAAGGAACAAAGCTAAAAGGCTAAAAACTTGTGGTTTTAGGCAAGGGATTAGCCAGGGGATGGTTCAAAAAAGGCGGATTTTAACTCCTATACTCGAGTTTGGCACTTTTCAGGATGCAAATTTCAACCGTTTTGGTAAATCGAT
>CAYJTB010000111.1:0-4306 GCA_964372875.1 uncultured bacterium | reverse complement strand
CTTGTTTCGCTTCTTCAAGAAGCGCCTTTTCGTCTGCGCTCGCCCGCACCTCGGCCCGTTCGACGCGGCCTTCGGCCTTGCTCAGGACCGATGGTGAGCTTGTCGAACCATCGGCGCGGGAGAACGAACGAGCCAACTCGTCGAGTCTCTTCAAAAGATCTCCCCGCTCACCCTGCAAAGTACGAATCCTTCGCTGGAGAAATTGAAGAAATTGTCTCTTGGCTTCGGGTGGGAGTACTTTGGATTTCTCAATCAGATCAGTCGCTCGGGAAACTCGTTCATTGACTACTTCTCGAGACCAGGTTTTGAGGAAAGCTCCGTAATTTTGCTCTCGATCCGCAAGTTTAATTACCTGAACTTCGAGGGGGCTTCGAAGGAGGCGTTTATCATAAAGGACATTGACTTGTCTCTCTGATTTTTTACTCAGGGGCTTGGTCAGGGCTCGAACAAAATCAACCATTCTTTGATCTCCCAGTCTCTGGACTTCTCTTACTGCTTTGCGTCTTGCTGTCCGCTCGGAAAGTCCTCGGCCCCACTTTCCTTTATGACTATCTTCAAGGACATCGTGTAACAAGGCTGCGCTTAAAAGATCCGTGACTTGACGCCCATTTTGGATCTGATCGCTCACCAAGGGAAGGTATCGGTCTGCGACGATTTCGGTCACTCGGAGGACGTGCTCCAGTTTGTCGGGCCGGCTGCTGTGTTCTCGGTGCACCTTTTCTGCGAAGTCGAAGGAGGCTTGAATTTGAGCTACATCAAGATCCGGGAAGGAGCGCTTTAAACGGTCCACTAATTTTTCGAGCCTCTTTTCGAGCCTTGACTTCCGCACCTCGGCCCTCGCCCGTTCAGGCGAGGACTGAGTAGTACCCGAATCGGTCGGATTCGGGTGCACCTCGGCCCTTCGACGCGGTTCTTCCGAACCTTGCTCAGGGCTGAGCCTGTCGAAGCCCTCGGCGCGGGGGTTGGGTTCGACCGGGCGATTGCCGAGATCGTCCACAAGCCCGAGGCGATGGTGCTGTTTTACATAAGGCTCGGCGAACAAACTATGAGGAGGACCCAACCGGTAAAGCGTCTCTGCTTTGAGGAGTTGGCCGTAGTATTCGGGATAGCCGAGCCCTTTTTTCTCGGGCTCTTCACGGTGCCTCAACAATTCAATAAAGGCATTTACCCGGTCGGCATAAATTTGAATCTCGTGTTTGATTTCCTCAGGTTCCCCCCTCTTCACCGCCGCTTGCAGTTCTTGATACCAGGCACCGTATCGGAGATTGGTCACCCACGAATCGTCGCTTCGAGCGGACAAGGCATCGAGAATTCGTTTCAACTTTCGGCCATCGGAAGTCAGATAGAGAAAGAGCGCCGGGAACATTTGGAAAAAAGTCCGCGGAAGGAAAGACCTTTGATTGATTGCCGTTTTCAAGGTGTCATTCCTGAGATGAAAACGAATCCGGCTGTAGTCACCCGCGAGGAGGTAGGCTTCCAGGATATTTTTAGTGAAGGGCTTAAGAAGTTCCTCCAGCTCTCCGCGTACTTTTGCAGGGAAAGATTCGGAAACGACGGAGTAGCTTTCAAGGGGATTGGGCGCGAGCCTTTGGGTGATTAAATCTTGAGTGATTCGGGCGATTTCCGCTTCAACGCCGGGCTCCGCTACCCTTTGTTTGTTTCGATCGGCCACAAGGGCCATGAAGGCTTCAGCTGAAAACCAAATCACTTTCGCCCCTTGAGGACCCGCTTTCAGCGTAGCGTTCCGTGGCGGGGCGTAAGAATCCTTGAAAACTTGGAGGATAAAATTTCGAATTTCCTCCGGCTGGTTTTTCAATTTCTCCGTCAAAAGATTTTCCAACCCCAGCCCTGCCAGACCCATCCACCGCCGATAAAGGACGCCGTGAATCGGCTCGATCTGTGTGAATTTCGATCCGTTGGGTAAATCTTGTTTAAGCACTTCTAAAACCTGTTTCTTTTTCTCTGCATCCTCACCAAAATTCTCGGTAAGTTTTTGCTGGAATTCTTCTTCCTTAATGGCACGCCCAAGAATGGCCATTCCCGCAAAGGGCACGGGGGGTTTGATTTCAAATTGGTCTCCATTTTCCTTATTTCCTTGAATCACTCCTTCCAACGTAGCGTAGATATAAGGATGGTAATCGCCCTGCTCGCCTTCATTCATAATGGCTTCATTCGGTGCAAGCGTTTCCACATGCGCCGAGCGAGCAAAATCCTCACCCGCAGTTTTTCCGTCGCTTGGAAGATCCCAATGGCCACCTTTGAGTTTCTCTTGGATTGCCTTGATTTCTTTCTTCCGTTCTTCCGGCGTCTGGATGCGGATCGGCATAAGAAGCGGCATTTTCTGAAGTCCCGTGAGAGTTTGAGGTGCTGCTGAGTGAACGGTGTAAAGTCTTCCTTGAGCCACCGCTTCCGCGAAATGGGGATCGCTGACATAAACCTCTCCCGCGATGTGAACGCCCGGAACCCCCGTTTCACCGACAATCAATTCTCCTTTTCCATCGCCGGTGAAAAATTTCACGAAGCGAAGGTAATCGGGGTTGTCGATTCCTTTTCCATCGGCGGTTTTGATTTTGGCGGGCGGCATCTGGGAATCGGTGAGATAAATCATGGCGCCTTCACCCGGCACTTCGGCGCGCAAGCCCGTTGCAGTTTGATGCCGGTAGGTAAGATGAAGCGTCAGATTCAAATTCATCCCGGGCACGGTGACGGTCTCGGTGAAAGGATCTTCGCGGGAGCGCTCGGGTTTTGTGAAATCAAATTGCGATTCGATTTCTTCTTTGGTTTTTCCGGTCACGCCCTCCAATTTTTCCATAAGGACGAGGCGAACTATTTCCGAAGCGACGAGCGGAATTTGCTTTCCCTGCTGGAAGCGCCGGATGATTCCTGCGTCATGATCCGCATGCGTGTGGGTGAGGTAAATCGCAGCGACTTTATCCATCCACCCGAGTTTTTCCAGATTGGCGAGCGTTCGAACTGAGGGATCAATCGGCACTAATTTTCCGCGGTGAACCAGCATCAGATTCGTCGTATCTTGACCGAATGAAAAGATGGTGCCATCAGCTCTTCCCATGGAAACCACATAGAAGTGCTCCTCATCCTCCATGGCCTTTTTAAGCTGGGCGATTTCGCGCTCCGTCCAAAGACTCACATTGATATTTTTCTCAGGTTCTTGCGGTTCCGTGCGATCCACTTGAGCGAGGTCAAACGTGGTCGTGGCTCTGGCCTCTGTTACGGAAAAGGTTTTGCCGTCGGCAGCCAAACCCGCTTTCACGGAATTCACGACTTGAATCACCTCATTTTTCTCATTCACCACGCTCCCCTTGGGGATCTCCACATCTTTTCCCGGTTCGAGGACTTCGATTTGAAGGAGCCGTTTCACCAGCGGATCGTTTAAACCTTTGTCAAAGATGTGAGGAAAACTTCGATTTTTATTGAGCTCTGTCAGCAATTCTTTGTCTTCGATTCCGTGTTCCCTGAAAAATTTCGCATCAGGATGAGTAAAGCTCGTATTGAAAATTTTCTCGATCCGCTCCTTCATTTGAGGCGTTTGAACCAGGAAGGTCACGCGGCGTGTCACCGAAGGCGCGTTATAGATCCCCTTTTCGGGATCCACTTTCTCGGGCCAGAGCAGACCGATGTCAAAGCCGTTGGCGCGGGCCCGGGTTTTGATTTCCTCGCGCTCTTCGGCAGTCTTGGCTTTTTTCAGATCGTTGATAACAGGAATGCCGGCAAAAAAGTAGCTGTTGAAATAGGTGAGGAATTCGATTTCGCCGATATTTTTTTCATCCAGGAGAACGGCGTCCACATAAGGAAAAACTCCCCCTGCGTGATTTCCATCCGATCTGAGCACCTTGATCTTCCAGGGGTAATTGTTTAAAAATGAAAACGTGACTTTGGCCGTGCCGGGCCTGCCTTCATATTCCACTCCCTCGGTCGTAAAAGTTTGGCGGTTCCGATTCACCTCCGCCATGTATGCCGCCGCTTCCGTCCGCATCTCGGCCCGTTCGACGCGGTCTTCGGCCTTGCTCAGGACCGATGGTGAGCTTGTCGAACCATCGGCCCTTCGACGCGGTTCTTCCGAACCTTGCTCAGGGCTGAGCCTGTCGAAGCCCTCGGCGCGGCGGATCGCGTTGAGAAGGTCTTGGACCCTTGGGGCCACCACGGCGGGGGACTGGCCAGGCGCCGGCTCGAGGGCTCGTCCGACGGCAAGCGCGATCACACCCGGGAGATTGAGAACGCCCGGCGCCTCAACCATCGAAATGCCTGAACTGGGAATAAGTTTCAAATCCGGCATCGCAGCCTGAAG
>CAYJTB010000110.1:0-4621 GCA_964372875.1 uncultured bacterium | reverse complement strand
ATGGGCGGATCAATCGTGCCGGTAAATAAAGGGTCAAGAGTTTTGAGGAACTCAATATATTCTTTGCTGTGTGACGAGGCTAAGTCGTTAGTGTATTGCGTCAGGACATCAATAACGATACAGCAGGCCTGAGTGACCTGAAACCCATTTGGGATGGAACCGTTGTTATCCTTCTGCACTTGAGGATTCGCAGGATTTAAAAACCAATCTTTGATTCTCCCGTCGAAGGAACGGACTGAATCCTCGAATGACATTTTGACAACGTCACGATAATACTTTCCCCCGCCAAAGCTCCTGTCGGGATTGGGGTTCGGAACGAAATCAGGCTTTTGTATTGCCTTTTCAATCTGCGCCCAATAGGACAAAATATGTTCATCCGTGTCGAAATTTTTTAATTCGTCGCTAAGCAGGATGCTCTGATAAGTCTTTCGGGCCAACTGCTCACACTGATACCCGCGTAAGTTCTGCTTATCAGTATAATCTTCCTTCAAACCGTGCAGATGATCAAAATCGCACCGAATGTCGTATATCTCACCCAAAATTTCATGGGAATTCGCAGGGAATGTCTCCCTATCCCAATCCTTTGGCCACCACCTCGAGGCACGCGATTTAAATTTCCTCTTGGTATCTCCTTTATCGGGAAGAATCAAAGCTTCCACGGCTCTCACAAAAAAAGGCAGGCGGTACTCCAAATAAAATTCGAGACACCCTTTTTCAAAAGTTCTCAAGCCCCGGAAGAGTCTTGCATATTTCCCTGCCTTAGCTTCCATCTTGAGCGATATTATTGTCATGTATAGGCTTTGCCATTTAGCGATTACCGCTTGATCGACCCAGACATAGAAATTTTTTTGTGGAGGGAGAATCCACGGCGGCATTTTTTTATAACTTCTGACCGCAATTTTATTGTCTTTGTAGGAGCCCGAGGTAATGTAGGCGCCGTCTGTGTGGATTGGTGCTACCAACTTTAAAGCGAACCACAGCGTAAAGGCTTTGTCCTCCAATTCTTTATTTTCGTGATCTTGAATGTCCGGCTGTTCGCTTGCCTTGGATATCTCAAGCATTGCGTTTGCACCTTTGATTCTCTCCCATTCCAACCCGACCCAATTCCGCCAAACGGTATCCTCAAAATGATCTGTAATGGAATGACTATTTGAAGACAAATGCAGGGTTACATCATCATCAAAAGCAATTTTCTGATTTTCCCCAAAAGAATGTCCCAAATTTGAGATGGACAGAAGGCCGAATTTCTTTCCTTTTACCGCAGTCTTTTCTTCCACTTTTAATGCTCCCGCTTCCATTTTACTGTCCTTTCACTGTAAGAATTTGTGCCTTTGGATATCAACTTCAGAAAATTTTGGCTTTAATAAAATCCTTTACTTTCGGTTTATTTTCGGTATCATAATGCCGATACTTTAAAAGGTCAATGATTTTATGATTACGAAGAGACAAAAGCAGATTTTAGATTACATTCGATCCTATGCCCGTAAACGCGGATACGCCCCCTCTCTCGAGGATACCAAAAAACATTTTCACCTTTCGTCAGTCGCAACCGTCCACCAACACATTGAAGCCTTGCGGCACAAGGGATACCTAAAAAAACAAGCCAATCAACCGCGCGGGATCGAGCTTTACCGGCCAAAACCAAAAGAAAATCTTGTCCAGATTCCACTACTTGGAACCATTGCCGCGGGAGAACCCATTGAAGCCATTGACGATCCCGAGACCATCACCGTTGCAAGAAAACAGCTTTCAAGTTCGGGACGCCATTTCGCCCTGCGGGTCAAGGGCAACAGCATGATTGAAGAGGGTATTTTTGACCGGGATGTCGTTATTGTGAGGGAACAGCCAACGGCTGAAAACGGTGAAACAGTCGTCGCAATTATTGACGAAAATGAAGCGACCTTGAAAAAACTTTTCAGGAAAAGGAATCGAATACGGCTGCAACCGGCTAATCCATCAATGCAACCCCTCTATCCGAGGGAGGTCAAAATCCGCGGTAAAGTTATCAGTGTTATCCGGAATTTTTTGTAAACTTTTTTATCAAAATCCTGTAGGATAATTTAACATATGGCTACGTCAACACTTGAACTACAAAAAAATACTGAGCGAAAAAATCTTGAAGATCATTTTCAAGATATTATCGAGATCAATCCCGAACTTGAGCGACGCTTAGTCAGTTTTCAAGCGAACAAAAAAGAGCGGTTTTATCGGTGGTTTAAATACAAAGAGGGTTTTTCTTCTACTCTTATTAAATACATCATCGAGTCATTAAACAAATCCCCAGGATGTCTCCTTGACCCTTTTGCCGGTGCCGGCTCTGCTTTATTTTCCGCCCAAGAATTGGGCTGGCAATCGGACGGCATTGAAATCCTGCCCGTCGGCACCTTCTCCATGAAGGTCAGGGCTGCTTCGCGGCGAATCAATCTAAAAAAACTCAGATCGCAGATTGATCACTTTTTGTCTCATTCTTTAAATCGTCTTAAATGCTCTAAAACGCACTTCGACGAAATTCCGATAACTCAGAAAGCCTTTTCAGAAGAAACCGAACGCTATCTTGGAAAATATCTAACCTATTGTGAAAGCATCGAAGATAAAAATGTCAAACTCTTGTTTCTTTTTGCCGCTTTCTGCATTTTGGAGGACGTGAGCTTCACCAGGAAAGACGGGCAATATTTGCGGTGGGACCATCGATCCGGCAAAAACGGCTTTGGGAGAAAGAAATTTAATAAAGGCAATATTTCCACTTTTAATGACGCAATTAAGTCAAAATTGAATCAAATTTTTTGTGACCTTGAACCCTCTCAGTATGAATTACTGTTTGGTTCAAACGGAAATGGAAATAACGGCCATAAAAAATCTGTTGCGGATAAACCCATAAGGATTCTTGAGGGATCGTGTCTCGATCTGCTGCCTAAAACAGAGGACTCCTCCTATGATTTAATCATTACTTCGCCCCCTTATTGCAATCGCTACGATTACACACGGACATATGCCTTGGAATTGGTTTTTCTCGGTGCTGGTGAGGAAGAAATAAAACGGCTGCGGCAAATGATGCTTTCATGCACGGTTGAAAACCGGGAAAAAAGCGACGAAATCAGGAACATTTACGAAAAGCTATCGAAATCGGAGGATTATGACTATGTTAGAAATACTTACCTAAAATGTTCGGCCATGCAAGAGGTCAATGAAATCCTCGAAAGCTTAAATAAACAGGGCGAATTGAATAATTCCAATATTCCACGCATGGTAAAAAATTATTTTTTTGAAATGTGCTTTACCATTTTTGAAATGGCGCGTGTTCTAAAATCCGGCGGTCATGCTGTGATGGTTAATGATAATGTGCGATACAACGGCGAGGAAATTCCCGTTGATCTGATCCTTTCCTATTTTGCAGAGCAGTTCGGCTTCACGGTTGAAAAAATATGGGTTCTCCCTCGTGGGAAAGGCAATAGCAGTCAGCAAATGGGAAATTTCGGGCGAACCGAACTCAGAAAATGCGTTTACCTGTGGCGGAAAAATTGATGGGCCGTAAAACAAGGGATAAAAATTTGGATGAGGCGATTAAAAGCCAGTATGTTTTAAGGTCGGCTTTTATTCACAAAAAACTCAAGGCTCGCGCCCTTGAAGATCTCGGCAAAGCAATCGATTCCCTCAAAAGTAAAAAACTGACTTGGGATATAGAGGCTTTGGCCATTTCAAAAACGGCATTTAAAAACCTTAAAGAAAAACACATACCGCCTTACCGCGCCTTCTGTCATCCCGATGTCATCATTGATAATCCTAGGCTTGTGCTTTATTACCGTGGTTTATCCGGCCTTTCTCAAAAAGGACTGTCAAAACTTGCGACAGGAATAGCGGGCTTGGAGGAAGGTAAGGTTAAAAAACTGACGCCTGATAGGGCAAAGCGCATTACCGAAGCCGTTAACCGGATTATCAGTACCATTATTGATGGAGACGTGGATTTTCGGGAACGCGATATTGAAAAAATGATCCAGGCAACCTATGGAATAACCCTTGATGGGAGCTGGCGGAACGAAATCGGCGTAACCGCCTCGAAGCAAGTCCAGGAGATGCTATTGAAATTTATTCAGGAGTACGAGCTTGAAGGCGATCCAGCAATGCTGGAAATTGCCCTCGAAGAAGGGGATTTCCCAAACAAGGTCAAATTACGGAATGACTATGAAGTCGTCTTCGGCAGTGAACCGGATATTGCCATCCACGATGAAAAGGGCACTCTTATCGTAAGCGTTGAGGTCAAAGGCGGCATTGACGATGCCGGTGCCCTTGAGCGATATGGCGCCGCCAGAAAATCATTCGACGAAGCACGAAGAAAAAACGTTAGGTGCCATACCATTTACCTTGCAAGCTGCATCACTCCAACCGTCGCAAAACGTATTGACCGGGACGGTCTGGTCAGCCAAATTCAAAACCTTACGGAAATCCTCTTTGACGACAAAGAGCGATTTAAATTTTTACGAGATCTCTTTAAATATCAACTTCGGCTAAATAACATAAAATAGCCGTCTCCAAAATGAAATTTGATCCCCATCCAATTACACAGGAAGATTATGAGAACCTAAAGAAATACTGCCCTTTGAACAGCTATAAAGTGGCGCGCGCC
>CAYJTB010000109.1:0-4633 GCA_964372875.1 uncultured bacterium | reverse complement strand
TAAAATTTAATTAGGTCGTTCGCTAAAATATTCTCATCCGCTGCAGGCACGAGTCTCGTCGTCACTCGTAACATCCCTGCGAGATGTTCCTCGTTCGTTCGTCCGGCCTCGCTCTTGGCCACAAAGGAGAAGAGGAAAAGATTGGGTGGCCAATCCCTGCCCGTTCGGCCTTCCGGACGCGCCTCGACTGTGCCTTCCGCGGATGGAACTAATCTCAACCTTTAACGAGAGACGGGGATTTTACTCATTGATCTTCCCCCGAATGAGACGGACACCTCTTAGCTTTTTAATCTTCAATTACTTCTACTCACAATAGGTTAAATACTTCTCACCCTGCCGTTACCGAACCAGAGGATTCTTCCGACCTTTCAACTTAATTATCATGGGTCCGTCGAACGTACCCGGAACGGCAAGGGGAGAGGTTGCTTTGAGGGCGGAGATTATGCTCTTTAGGGATTGAGCGACGAGACTCGTGCCTGCAGCGGATGAGAATTTTCTTGAAACGAAGGGGCTAAACGAATAAATTACATCACCGTGTCGACACTCATCCAATCGATTCATGCGAGAGAAATCTTAGACTCACGCGGAAATCCGACGCTCGAAGCCGAGATTAAACTTAAAGGGGGTGCGTGCGGTCGTGCCGCAGTTCCAAGCGGCGCCTCTACCGGCGAACACGAAGCGGTCGAGCTTCGTGACGGCGATCCCAAGCGCTACCTTGGAAAGGGCGTCTTGAAGGCCGTTAAAAACGTTAACGAAATCATTCAAAAAAATTTAATCGGTGTTGACGCCGCCAAACAAGAAGAGCTCGATAGTCTTCTTATTAAATTAGACGGCACGGAAAATAAATCAAAGCTGGGCGCGAATGCCCTTCTCGGAGTCTCGCTCGCCGCGGCAAAAGCAGCAGCCCATGCAAAAGGCCTTCCGCTTTATCAATATTTGGGCGGCAGCGAAGCAACCCTTCTCCCGGTTCCAATGATGAACATCATCAATGGCGGCGTGCACGCGGACAACAATGTGGACCTGCAGGAATTTATGATCATGCCCTTCGGCGCGCCGAAATTTTCTGAAGCACTCCGCATGGGAGCAGAAATTTTTCATCACCTCAAAAAAATTCTCCACTCCAAAAAACTCTCCACCGCAGTAGGGGACGAAGGCGGATTTGCGCCCGACCTGAAATCCAACGAAGAGGCGCTCGACGTGATTATGCAGGCGATTGAAAAGGCGGGCTTCAAGGCGGGTCCTGAGGTTAAAATTGCACTCGACCCCGCAAGTTCTAGTTTCTACGGCCAAGACAAAACCGGCGGGAATAAAAACCCAGGAAAATATATTCTTCGCGCCGAAACCAAACCGGTAAAGACAGCCGAAGAAATGGTAGAGTTTTACGAGAAGCTTTGCAAACAGTATCCTATCTTTTCCATTGAAGACGGACTGGCGGAAGATGATTGGCAGGGCTGGAAACTTTTGACGGACCGGGTCGGCAGCCGCGTTCAGCTCGTGGGCGATGATTTATTTGTAACCAACACCAAACGCCTCGCGGAAGGAATCAAAAAAGGCGTCGCCAATTCTATTCTGATTAAAGTCAATCAGATCGGGACTCTTACCGAGACCCTTCAAGCGGTCAGGCTCGCCCAAAAAAATAATTACACAGCGGTCATGAGCCACCGCTCAGGTGAGACTGAAGATACCACAATTGCAGACCTTGCGGTAGCGCTGCGCACCGGACAGATTAAGACAGGCTCAACCTCGCGCACCGATCGTCTTGCCAAATACAATCAACTGCTCCGGATCGAAGAAGAGCTGGGCGCCCGCGCCGTCTATGCTGGAGAAGGTTTTTTTGCCAAAGGCAAAGAAAAAGATAAAGTTCCCTCCCGAGTCTGAGCTTTCCGCGCGCTTCTTATCATGAAGCGTCGCTTTGCGGCCCTTTGGATTTTGATTGCTGTCATCGTGTTATTTGCCTTCCTTTATCTTCCCGGCCTTTCCAAGCTGCAGGAGCTTCGTCTTGAAGAGGAGAGGCTTTCAAAAGATCTCACCGATCTCAACCAAAGAATCCAAAAACTCCAAGAAGAAAAAGACCTGCTCCAAAACGATCAGGATTATTTGGAAAAAGTGATCCGCGAAGAATTGGGCTTGGTCCGCCCCGGAGAAATGGTTTATAAGCTGGTGCCTGAAAAAGAGGAACCGCCTAGCGCCCCCGCCAAACCCGCCGTCAAAAAAGCCTAAATTTTTTTAAAAGATTTCCTTTTAACCGCCCGAAGAAATTCGGAGTCTTAGTGATCTTGTAGCCTAGGCTGTAGCGGTACGTCTGGGAATAAACCGAGTGCCAAAAAAGATGGTCTTTAGAAGCCTTAAAGAGCCGGAAATTAATCTCTTTGTCATGGGAGGTAATGATCTCGTCCGTAGCCGGGTCGCGGTAGCGGAAAAACGATTTTCCCGGCTCCTCGGCATAACTCACATAAAGCCGCCAGCCGGGGTTCTGCCAGTTCGTGTGCCAGCCCATGTAGCCTTCCGGAGGGTAGAGAAAAAATCCGCTGCTTTGAATCTCCAGACGATCTTCGCCGAAAAGTTCTTTCATCTTTTGACGCATGATTGGGTCCACCTTTTTACGCGCGGCTGCCACTTCATTCGCAAAGACGCCGTCTTTATAGCGTATGTCATTAAAAACAATCACATTGGAGATTTCTCGCTCAGACCTGATGCCGTTAATATCCTTTTTCGATTTTAAAATTTCTTCCAGGGCCTGGAGCGAGACGTCTTTTAGGGCACCTGTTTTGGGAATAAAGTGGTCCGTGATGTGCGAGTCCGCCGCTTTTTTTTGTGCCCGGACACAGCGCCTCACCGCCTCCACCAAATCCTGATCGTAACCGAACTCATCTAATTCGTAAAAAGCCTGAGCCTGGTTAAAATTAATTTTTTTCATTTCTTGAATAGGTCAAACGCCTTAAGCGAGACCAGATACTTTTCCAAAGTCCTTTTCTCAATCTTGCGTGCTCCGGCAGCTCATAGGCATCACGGTAGCCGCGTGTCAGGCTTGCCGGAATTTGATGTTTGAGCGTTTCTTCCAGTGTCGAATGAAGTTCGGCGGCGAGGTCTAGCGAAGCTGTTTGTTTGGCAAGTTCCACAATCAATTTACCTTGCGCTGCGATCCATTCCTTATAAGGAAAACCGCCGCGGTAAAGCATGGCAAAATCCAAATGATCTTCCAATTCGTTGATTAGCCTGAGAAGAAGAAGTTGGCGGGTCTTTTGAGAGTAGCTTTCCAGTTGATCCAGATGTTTTTGAAGAGCCCCGACCTGTCTCCACGGTAGCTTGGAGTAACCTGCAATAAGCGACTCAATTTCTTCTCCCAATATTTCCCGCAATTCATTTTTCCGGATCTGAGCCGGGCCGTTTCCAAAAAGATAGGCAGAGTGAAGAAGCGCCGCCATGGCGATTTCCACAGGTTGTTTTTCAGCTAATACGATACTGGCGGTCCGCACCAGGTGACAGAGAAAAGGATCGCCTTGGGCGCGGTAAAAACCGTCAAAATATTTTTGCGCGAGTTCGTAAGAAAAACGGAGTTTTTTTAAAAACCCCTCATCAAAACCTGACGCCAAGGCTTGATTCATTAATTGAGGATACGTCAGGGAAAATTTACGCATTGAAAAGTTGGGGATATTTGCGGCCGGTCTTTGTCAGCCGGGTCCACCGTCTCTCCTTTCCCGAAAATTTCCAATAGAATACGCGTGCCCACCGCTGGAAACCATTTTTTTCATGCCAACGCAAGAGATGAATATCTCTAACATACACCGTAAGGAAAATGAATCGAAATCCTTCGTTTTTTAGTTTCTCGAAGGCAAACCGTTTTAAAAGTCTGCCCACGCCTTTTGACCGGTACCTGGGTGACACCCAAAGCCCGTACGTATAAACCGTGTCCTTCGCAAACTTTTGATGCGGGCGGCGAATATGGGTGAGGTCTGCCAAAGCCGTGTTCAACCAATTGATGCCAATAATTGTACTGCCTTCCAAGGCTGCAATGAGCCGTGAGCCGCGGCTGAACTGCTTGTGAAAATCTTCTAAAGGCGTCAGGTCCTCGGCGAGCTGGAACTTTCCGAATTCTATTTTTGAAATTTCTCGGACGTTGTCTGTGCTGAAACCTTTGAGAGGAAAAGATTCCAAGTCATGGATAAAAAAATCTAAGGAGGTTCCCTCCGAAATAAGTTTTAGACGTAAGAGGAGACGAAGAAGCGATTCGTCGGCACCAAAATCTTTGTAACACCGCCAGGCTTGGCGGAGGAGTCCGGAAGTCATGAGTCAGATTTTAAAGCAAGAAGGCCAAAAACAAATCAAAAATTCTGGATTCCTAAATAAAAACACGACAGGGAATAAATCTTTATAAAACAATTAATAATGGCGGGGGGCGGACTTAGCCGGAAATGGCGATCTTGAGCAGAATGGAATTAACAACTCCGTTGACAGCGAAATCCTTCACTTCAGCCTTGACGGTCTTTCCCTTGGCCAGTTCCTCACAAATCGTCTGAGAATGAACCCTCTTGATATAGCCGATCGGTTCACCACGGCAGAGAACCTTCACCGCATAAGAATCCCACTGATTCTTGGGTTCGCGTTCAAGCTGAAGTTCGGAACCGGCAGGGAT
>CAYJTB010000108.1:0-4650 GCA_964372875.1 uncultured bacterium | reverse complement strand
GCAATTAAACTTTCCCCTGACACGAGTTAGAAACATCAGGGGGTTTTACGTATAGACCGCACCATCCTTTGTCCATGTGTAATTTTCCTTGGCCTCAAATCCAAAAAGGATTGATTTCTTATGACCCCACGATTCGTAGGTGTAAAAAGGGTCCCGGAATTTGAGTCTCAAAAAAACTTCGGACACCGTCGCCGAAATCACGAGAACTAAAAAAAGTGTAAGAAGAAAACAACGCATGGAGATTTTTTTGTTTCGTGCAAATCATTCCGACCCCAAGAGACAAAAAGAAAATCAGGCTGACGCAGACCGCCAGAAACAAGAAATAAAAGCTGTTGTAAGGACCCGCCGAGGGGTAGGTTGATTGGTGAAAAAATAAAGGCAGGACAAGGAGGAAGAGCGGGAGAAAAGCTAGGCCGAACCCTTTTTTAAACAAAAACGAAATTCTCCAATAATTTGTTGTTGGTTAAGTGACGGGTCCCAATTCGATCGGAATTCTTACGGAGGTGCTGCCTTCCATATATTTCTCCCCTTCATTAAGGTACGCGACGGAATACTGATGCCGTGAACGGGTTTTACTGAAATTAGGGTGTGACCCATGGATAAGATTTCCATTCTGCAGACAAATGCCCCCCTTAGGTCCCACCACATCAACCTTTTTGTATAGGGAAGGAATTTCTAAAATTTTCCACCCGGGATGAGAAATGCCATTTTCATCAAATTCTTCTTTCCAACTTTTGACGTATTCATAGGGCAAAATATCCTCACGGTGAGAGCCCGGGTAATAGATAAGCCCGCCGTTTTCTTTGTCGCTTGCATCGAGAAAAATATGAAGCTGGAGATAGGCCCCTTTGGTCGCCCGTGTGTAGGCATTGTCTTGATGTGGATTCCAAGACTGCTTCGCATAGGGAGTACCGGGGTTTTTAAAGAGGTATTGGTCATTGAGCCCGACGATTTTCTGCCTTTGAACGGCCTTAACGATGGAAACCAAAACTGGGTTTTTTACGATCTCCATAAAAAGCGGGACCGTACGATGAACATTTAAAAGGACGGAATGATCTTCTTGGGCAAAACTCTCCCCCACTTCTTTGATGTAATCACAGACTTCTTCATCAAAAACTCCGGGCACAATGAGATACCCGGATTCATCATAAAAACGGATTTGTTCGTGGGTCAGAGATACTTCATTCGCCTTTACTTTCAAAGAAGGTTTTTCTTTAGTGTTCATTAGAGAAGAAACGGCTGAAATTGTTTTGTCATTTTGTGAAAAGGCCCCGAGATCCCGGGCTTTCAAGTTGCCTGTGTAGTATTTGTCAAAATCGCGGGCCACTAGATTGGCGAATTGATGTCCTAATTCTGTAATCACGATAGAATTTTCATTTATTTCTGCGATACTGTCTTTGACAAATTCCCCGAGGGTCACCAACTCATCTTTAAAGTATTCTTTGAAATTGATCTGAAAATTCTTTTCGACGGACTTAAAATCAAGCGAAAAGAAATTGCGGAGTGTTTGAATCACGCTTCGCCGGATCACATCATCCCGGGTCAGCTTGTGGCCCCGGTAAATGGGAAACTGGCCCTTTTCAAGTGCTGCCTGATAATCGGTGAGTTCGTAGAAATTTTGGGCGTAACAATTGCCCACCGTACCATAGCTATGGACTCCCAAACCGATCACATCCGAATAGCGCCCTGCCGTCACTCCCAAGGCATTCCATTTCATTTTTCCCTCACTCATCGCCGTGGCCACGGCATCTGTGGGTTTTGCAAAATGATCATAGCCCGTGCGCACATAACCCATTTTTGTCAGCACCTCCAAGGCCCTAAGAAAGATAAGTTTTCTTTCATGAAAATCAGGGAGCTCGGTGGGCCGGCCGTTTTTGCCATCCAGCATAATCTTTTGATGGGGAGCGTACTCGGGCGAATAATGAAGATAATTGAGGCAGATCCGGTCCGGTGACATTCGGGCTGCCCGTTCACACGTGGCCTGGATGGTCTGGGGCGTTTGATAAGGAAGGCCGCAGATCAGATCAAAATTGACGCCGTTTTCAAAAGAGGACCGCACTTCCTCGGTCAGGAGATTTTCAATCAGTTCCGCCGGCTGAACGCGGTTAATAGCCTTCTGCACTTCGAGATCAAAATCCTGTACACCGAAGGAAATCCGGTTGATTCCTTTCTGTCGGTAATATTTCATCCGCTTTTGATCTACTTTGCGTGGATCAATCTCGATCGAAAATTCATCCAATTGATCCGGGTCTGCAATTTGTTCGAGCTTTGCGATCAATGCTTCAAATTCCGGCTCCTCCACAAACGTGGGCGAACCACCCCCTAGATGAATTTCTCTAAAATTGGGGGCGACGGAGTGCTGATCAAAAAATTCGCGGAGTAAATCGATTTCTTTGTAGAGAAATTCAAGGTAGGCCTTTACCTTTTCATACTCCTTCGTGATCGACATGTGACAGGTGCAAAACCAGCAGAGTTGCTCGCAAAAAGGGATATGAACATATAAAAGCAAAGGCGGATTTTGGGTTGTGAAAACCGTTTTGAGGGCTTTGCGGTAATCTTGATCACTGAAATCGGAAGACCAAAAACTTTTATGCGGGTATTCAGTATACATGAATCCCGTGGTGTTATACTTTTTGGTCAAACCGACAAGTTGGTCTTTTTCAGCCCGACCGCGCTCGCCAAGCAGCATACATCTCCTTTTTTTCCATCGCAAAATCATCCGTCTCAAAATCTTCCAGGCAAAGATGGTAATCGTCAAAGCGTTCCTGCCAATGAGAGTTTTCGTCCAAAAGGGTCTTCAATTTCTTTACCAAAGCAGGATTCGTTTGGCCGTGGACTTTGCGGTAAAGATAGGCCCTAAAATAATGAGCAAACGCATCGTCAGGGGCCACGACATCGGCCACATACTCTAAATATTTAAACATCTGTAGATGCTTCGCGGGACGTTTCTCACGGAAGAGACGCTCAAAATTCAGATGATAATTCATATAGGCCCAAACCCGGTTAATCTCTTGTTGGGTCGGGATCACATCCAGATTTGCTTCCTCGAAGGCATTTTTAAAATCGGTGGCGAAGACATTCACTCTTTTCTCGGTCGCCTTGCGCTGATTACCGTGGGCACCCAGTTTAAACCGAATCTCATCAAAGGTGACACTGCCCAAAAGTCCTTCCATGGCCATCTGACCAAAAATAGGCGTATTGGGAAGCGGCTGGAGGGGGGTGATCATGTACCAATCCAAATCCATTTCAAGCGCCACCTGAAAGGTGTCCCGGATCATCCGGTAAGTTTCGTGGGGGAAACCCACCATCAAAAATACCCGGGAATTAATTTTTTCGTGCCGCCGCAAAATTTCTGCGGCCCTTAAGAAAATTTCTACCGTGCCCGGTTTTTTTATTTCTTTAAGGATCGTTGGGTTGCCGGATTCCATTCCGATGTGAAGGCCCAAGCACCCGCTCTCTTCTGCCGCGGAGATTAATTCCTCGGTGCAAGAATAGGCAATGACGCCGTTGGTACAGTCCCAGGTGATTCCTGCCTTTTGACGGATCATTTCATTAAAAAGCTGTAACGCCCTTTTGTGATCATAAAGAAAATCATCATCCAGCCACATGATGTGTTCCACGCCGAATTCATTCCGGAGCATCAAAAGCTCATCGATCACAGACTGGACGGAACGGCCTCTTACTCCCATTCCGTTAAAATTCCTGACACTGCAAAAAGTGCACTGGGCGCGACATCCCCGGTTGGAAAGAACGGTACTGAAACGGGTCCCAGGTTTGGGAAGCGAATGAAACGATCCGATTTTTCCGTTCTCCGCCAAATCCGAGAGTGTGATGAGGTCATGAGCTGGAATCAAATCGAGCTCTTCGCCGGCCGGCGCATGGCGACCCGCGAAATCAATTTTTTTCTCTTTGCGATTAAAGACGACCTGCGCTAATTCCGAAACAGGGGCTTTGCCATTGACCACACGGACAAATCCCGGAAAGGCCAGATCGGCTTCATACATAAAAAAGAAATTCACCATCGGGAAATCTTTGAAGAAAATATCCCGGGTTTTTTCATCCATCATGCTGTTGGTGATATGCACTCCCCCTAAGGCAAGAGGGGTTTCTGGCGCAATTTCTTTGATGTGATTGCAGGTATTCACGGTGGAACGATGGGTCTGGGAAAACATGCAGGTAACACCGATCAGATCCGGTGCAAAATTTTCGATATGACGCTTGAGTTCATTGACGACCGTGGTTGTAAAATCAAAGTCTTCTTCAGAGGCGGAAAGCCGGCAGGTTTTTAGGATTGCGTTATTGAGATTTAAGATGTCGACCGTGATTCCATCTCTTCGGAGATGAGAGGCGATCACACCGATACCGTAAGGAGGAAAATTGGGGTAACGCCCGAGCTTGCAGGTCTCGTAGCTAAAATTGCCGGCATCGCCATCCGGAGGTGCAATAAAGAGAATACGCTGGATGGAGCGACGTGGAAATGCTTGGGTTAACTCAGCTTCAAGGGACTGAGTCTGTGGATTTTCTAAAACCATCTCTTTCAAATGGCTTATGATACTACGGCTTTTCTGTAAGTCAATACTTTAAAAGGAGTAACGTGTACTGCTTGGGTACATGGTATCCACCCCCAGAGGTTGGGTTTTTTTGAAGATA
>CAYJTB010000107.1:0-4768 GCA_964372875.1 uncultured bacterium | reverse complement strand
AGAGGCTATTCCCCTTTTTCTTCGCCTCGAATTTACACGAAAATTTGCAAATCACCCGTTGCTGCGTTACCTTGACTTTCGGCGCAGTTCCAGTTATCCTTAAGTACGAAAGTAAGGAAGTAATACAGGGAGAAAAACAATGACCATCATTGATACGACCAAAATGACATCCAAGGGGCAGGTGACAATTCCCAATCGTGTGAGAAAGCTCCTTCATTTGCATGAAGGTTCTTCGGTTGCTTTTACAGTAACCAGGCACGGTATTATCCTCGTGCCTTGTGAAGTGACCGTGCAGTCCCCATACAGTCCCAAGGAATGGAAGAAGATTGAGAAATCAGCATCCGAGGAGGGAAAAACTTTTTCAAATTCCGAAGCCGCAAAAAAACATCTTGCCGGCCTATGAGATTTGAATTCAAGTCTTCTTTCGACCGTTCTATAAAATCATTGCCGCCTACTGAAAAAACTGCAGTCAAAGATGCGGCGGTCCAGCTGATAGATGTCCTTTCAAAAGACAGGCAAATCCATCAAGGCCTGGGACTGAAACGTCTAAGAGCGGATTTCTGGGAAGCCCGCCAAGGAATCAAAACGCGGATTCTTTTCAGATGGACCGGTGATCTGGTTGAATTTGTCCTCGCTGGAAATCACGATGATGTCAAACGATTCCTCAAGAATGTTTGAATGATTCTCCAAAAAAATGTCATAATTTCGTCGATTTCTGACATTAAACCTCCCCCCGAATGTCCGGTAAGGTTTTCCCCGATTAATCCTTCAGTCTTTGCCCTTTCCTTGTTATAATCTGTTTTTCTCTGGAAACCCTAAATATGACTGAAAAATGGCTTACAATTGATCAAATTGCAGACTATCTCCAAGTGTCAAAGGAGAAAATCTACAAGCATTGCCAAAAAGGCAAAATGCCTGCCTCGAAATTTGGAGGACAGTGGCGGTTTGATAAGAGTGAGATCGACACGTGGCTCAGAACGCAAAGGCCGCAGGAGAACAAAAAAGGGAAACTCAAGTATGCTTGAAAACACAAAGCTTAAAATTCTGAAACCCAATCTAATCGTTAAAGGGAAAATATTTCCTGAGCCAATTCAGATTATTACAGTGGTTGAACTCGGTGAGTCAGTAAAGATTATTGGAAAGGGTTTGCATACCGGAAAAGTTCATGAGCCGATCCTTGACCGGGAAAAAATCGATCAATTAGAAATCTCGCCAGAGAAGGAGCCTTTTGACGGAAATCCTCTCCATTTTAGATTGGGAATCGAAGCACATCGCCTTGCATTAGCCCACGAATATGACCCGTATTTCTCACTCTCGATTGCCAGAATAGATCCCTTGCCGCACCAACTCGAAGCCGTTTATGATTATCTCTTAAAGATACCGCGTATCCGCTTTCTTCTCGCTGATGATCCTGGGGCAGGTAAGACGATCATGGCCGGTCTCCTGCTAAAGGAATTAAAAATCAGGGGCCTCGTTTTACGCACCCTCATCGTTACCCCGGCTAATCTCATGTTTCAATGGCAGCGTGAAATGAGGGACAAATTCCGTGAACAATTTGAAATTATTCGAGGCATCGATCTTAAAAATGCCTACGGGACCAATCCTTGGCAAGAGAAACAGCAGGTAATCACTTCCATTGACTGGGCAAAACGCGAAGAGGTTCAGGACAGTCTCCTTCGTGCTCAGTGGGATCTGGTGATCGTAGACGAAGCTCATAAGATGAGTGCCAGCGATGCCGAACACAAGAGCATTCGATATCAACTTGGTGAAGTCTTGTCAAGCAGGGCAGATCATTACCTCCTTCTCACCGCTACGCCGCATAAAGGAGACACGGAGAATTTTTGTCTATTTCTCCAGCTTCTCGACAGAGATGTCTACGGGGATGTGAAAAGCCTTCAGGACGCAATCAAAAGGAATTATGCCCCTTTTTATCTCCGCCGCCGGAAGGAAGCATTGGTCACCTTCCCCGATCCGGAAACCGGTATCGTTAAAAAACTATTTACCAAAAGAGAAGTTCAAACTGCTAATTTCGATCTTGATGGCGAAGAGTTTCAATTTTATGATGCCTTGACCAAATACGTCGAAAACCAATCGATCAAGGCAGCGGACGATGAGTCGCCGCGCGGCAGGGCTCTTGGTTTTACAATGGCGATGCTGCAGCGACGATTCGCTTCAAGTCTCTATGCTGTTAGAAGAAGTCTCGAACGGCGTCGAGAAAAGTTGGAGGATCAGATTAAGAAGCCGTGGATGCAGGCTGGATTTGATGAGTCGAAACTTGAAGACTTGGATGAACTTACCGAAGAAGAAACGCAGAAAATCTTGGATCAGATTGAAACAGCTTCATTGGGCCGGGACCGTGAACAGATTCAGGACGAAATCGATAGCCTCACATCCTTGATTCGGCAGGCTGAAGTGCTCGAGTTGCGTGAGGTTGAATCCAAGTTAAAGCGTCTTAAAGAACTTCTGACGGAAATGGATATCTTCCAAAATCCAAAAAATAAGCTGCTCATTTTTACAGAGCATAAGGACACACTTCATTATCTTGCAGGCAATGAGGCGCTTGGCATAAAAGGAAAACTGGTTGAATGGGGCCTTAAAATTACAAGGATTCATGGCGGTATGAAAATAGGAGATAGGGATACGCCTGGGACACGTCTTGCAGCAGAGCAGGAGTTTAAAGACGAAGACGGAGCCCAAATAATGGTTGCCACCGAGGCTGCGGGTGAAGGTATTAACCTTCAGTTCTGTTGGCTCATGATTAACTATGACATGCCCTGGAATCCGATGCGGCTTGAACAGCGGATGGGTCGCATTCATCGGTATGGTCAGGAACATGACTGTTTGATCTTTAATTTTTGTGCCATTAACACCCGCGAAGGCCGGGTCATGGAACGGCTCCTTGCCAGATTAAAAAACATTCAGACAGAACTGGGTGAAGATCAGGTCTTCGACGTAATTGGAGAGGTGTTTCCATCAAATCTTCTTGAGAAAATGTTTCGCGACCTCTATACCCGAAGGACTACAGAAAAAGCAATGCTTGACCGCATTGTTCGCGAAGTGGATCCCGAAAAATTTCGGAACATATGCCAATCAGCCCTAGAGGGGTTGGCAAAAAGGGAATTAAATCTGAGTGTTATTGTAGGCAAATCTGCAGAGGCAAGAGAACGGCGGTTGGTTCCGGAAATTGTTGAAAAGTTTTTTCTTGATGCGGCGCCTCTTTCAGGAATTCATCCTACCAATCCGAGGAAAGGGGTATATCGTGTCGGCAGAGTTCCAAGGACATTGCAACCCTTTGGGGAACGATTTGAACCGCGTTTTGGGCCTCTTGCGCGTGAGTATAAATTTGTCGCTTTTGACAAAGATCTTCTTACCAAGGATCCCACGCTTGAGTGGGTTACCCCCGGGCATCCGCTATTTGAATGCGTCAGGGAAGACGTTTCAATGCGCGTACTTGGCGACTTAAGAAAAGGTGCCATCTTCTACGATTTGCATACAAACGAAGCCTATCGCTTGGATGTGTATGCCGCCTCAATCAAAGACGGCCGTGGTCGGACGCTTCACAGAAGGCTTTTTGTACTGCAGACGAATTTAAACAGCGCTATTCATGTGCGCCAGCCAACCATCTTTTTAGATTTAATCCCCGCATCTCCTTCTGAAACGCCCAACGATGATGAACTTCCGGATCGCGATACGCTTGAACATGAGCTGCTTGAGAGAGCTCTGAAGTCTTTTCTTCAGGAAGTAAGCCTTGAACGAAGCAAAGAGTTAGACACCATTGCAAGGCATGTTGATATCAGCCTGAATGAGTTGATTCGAAGACAACAATTAATGATCGCTGACTTATTTTCCCGCCGCGAAAAAGGGGAAGAGCTTTCAGGGCAAATCGCGCAAGCCGAAGCGAGGCTAGACGACCTGAATGACCGGTTAAAGACCCGGAAAGAAGAGCTTGCCATGGAGCAGGAATTTACAATAGGCGATGTAAATCATCTGGGCCGGGCCTGGGTTTTTCCTCATCCTGAACGGGCTGGTTATGCTCGAATGATTCGTGATGAAGAAATAGAACGCATTGCCATGGCGAAAGTATTGGAATATGAGCGAAAGCGCGGCTGGATTCCGGAAGATGTTTCAGCAGAAGACAGGGGATTTGACATTCTTTCCAAGAATCCTCAATCGGGTGATGTGCGTTTTATCGAGGTAAAGGGCCGCGCTACGTTGGGTGAGATTATTTTGACCGAAAACGAATTCCGGACAGCAGAGAGGCTGAAAAAAGATTTCTGGCTTTACGTTGTTTATAACTGCAGTTCTTCAGCCGAGATTCATCTTGTACAGGATCCGGCAAGACTCGGATGGAAGCCAATTGTCAAGATACAGCATTATCATGTTGGGGCGGACACTATCTTAAAAGCCAAAGAGATTGAGTAATTAATCGTGGGCATTCTAATTGACCTACCCCCGAAAAGCCATTTGATGAAGGTAGTTCAGGGTTTAACGGCAAGTGGGTGGAAGATTAATCAATCGCCTCAGAATGCACGACTTGTCCGGAATGGGCAGCTTATTATCTTGGACTCAAAGCGAGAAACCGTTCGTTTGCGTCTTTTTGTCTATAAAGTAACGGGTTCAAGCCGCGGTAAACCAGACGAACGGCGGATCGAAATCACATCAACATATGAAAAAGGGTTAGCTCGGTCACCTAAATTTCAGGATATAGTATTAGCTTGAGTTTGGCACTTTTTAGGTAACAGATGACAATAACTCGTTCAAACAAAAT
>CAYJTB010000106.1:0-4868 GCA_964372875.1 uncultured bacterium | reverse complement strand
TCCGAGGCCCGCCATCAAATCGCCGGCGGGCAGGCCCATGCCGCGGCTTCGCCGCAACGGCCTGAGGTGCGGAGCAATCAAGGCGGAAGGTCAATACAAGCATCTCCTTCGACCGTCGGCCTTCGGCCTTCGACCGAATTTTCTTCCCGCTCCGAGGTGCGGCATGTGAATGAAGCGGATGTTCAAGCGATCGCGAAACAACTTAGGTTTTTTCTTCGCCCGTTGGTTAAAGAACTGAATTTGGATCCAAATCAGAGAGACTCATTTCTAAACGCCCATGGTCGAAAGTCAACCTACGGGAGCGTTTACGTTGAGCTGATATGGAAGTCTGATTCCAAAAAATTGTTAACCCGTCGACTTGGTGTTGGGGTGGAAGCCGCGCCGGGATCTGAAGTTACTGTTTTGAATATCAATACAGGAGAGCTGCTTGTTTATGTTCCTCCAGGAACTCAAGAACCCAACAGCTCTGTGTTGATTCTGCAAGCGGGTGCCGAACGATATAACCAAACGCGGAACGATTCGGTTTTTAACGAGCTGGATCCAATAGCACCCAAAAACCTTGGTGAGTTTATTGCCGCCACTTATGACACTTTAGACTTGATGTATCATGGAGCTTTTGAGGTGTTTTCGGGAACGAATATTAAAGCCATGAATGCAAGATCCGCCGAACTTTATAGAACTGCGGATGCAGAACTGGTGAAGAAAACAAGAGGAGCTGTAGAGACTGTCTTAGCCGTTGAAAACCGGCAGGAGAGAAAACATGATTTTCCTGGTTTCATGCACATTTTATTGCTGCTTTATTACGATCTTCATAAAAAAGAATTAAATGCCCGCGGAATTAATAAGTTTCAAAAATTCGCTGAAACCCTTCATGAAATGAAAGAGGCCCAATGGGACAAATTCTACCAGGATCTTTTAGGGCTTGCGCTTGTGGTGATTATCGATGGAGGTTTAAAAACCCGTGCGGGCAATGAGACGTTAGGACGTCTTCATTCGGGTTTATGGACCTTTATTAAAGGGTTAGACTCAAGGACTTTAAATTTAGTCACTAACCTTACTGTTTTACGCATGCTTCCAGAGGAAATTCGCAGGCAGGTTTTAGTTTGGTCGGCAAGTGATAACTACACGTGGCTCGGCAAATCGGATCTTGTGAAAGTGGTAAGCGATCCTCAAGTTCAGCAAAACTTTGCTGTTTTGACGAACGGAGCTCGCGTCCAATTAATTAATCAAGGCGTTGAACTCGATGAGCTGGATCAATTAGTGAGAAAAGTAGGAGAAAATGAAGACCTGAACGCTGCTTGGGCCGCGATCAAAAAAAGTGAAGATAAAAGAAAAGCGATGTTTGACGGTTTAAATCAAAGCCAGCATCTCCGGGATCTTAGGCAGAGAATCAAAGATAATATTTTGAATGACCTTGGAATTTTTACGGCTTATTCGGCCGGGCATCCTCAAGCCCATGAAATGAGTAATTTTTATGAAAAGTCTTCCGACGACCTTTTTATTATTTCCATAGCCCATCTCAATGAGGATAGAGGCGCTCTCTATAAAAATCCATTCGGTGAAATGATTCATAAAGAAGTCGCTTTGAAAATGCTAAAAGTATTCACAAGGACTCAAAGCAAAACACTGATTAAGGCCAATGCCGGTTATGTCTATATGGATGCTTTGCCGGTCAGTTATATGACCGTCGCTTATATGTCTCGCTTTTTTACCATGGAAGAATGGATGAAAGAGCCTAAGTCAAAATTAGGAAAAGAGATTGAGCCGGAGGATTGGGCTAAAATGAAAGAAGTGATGGATGAAATTTTCGATTCTTCCAAGCCGGGACATCATCGGATTTACGTTTATGATCTGGGGGAAGGAAATATTTGGCAAGACACGGGCCATTTATCGCCCATTCATCAGCTTTTTGAATTTATCGCTTTTGATAAGGACGGCCGCAAAAGTATGCAGCTTTCTGACAGCGATCAAAATCTTGTTCATACGAATCTCGAAGTCGGCAAAAATTTAATTGTCTCCAATCCCGATGCGAAGTATCTATTTGAAAATGTTCAGGTTGTCGGAGGGGGACAAGTCGAGATACCTCTCACATCGGACCGCGTTATTCTTTCCAACGTGACTCTTTATGTTCCGCCGGGAAAAGTTTTTAGGCTTCCTCCTAGAATTCAGATCATTGATGCCTCTTTCCGGTATAACCAAGTCTATTTCACGGAAGATGCGAAGGCGCGGGGACTGATTCGTTTAAGTAATTTTTTCCCTTCCTTAGGTACAGATCGTGTAATTGTTGTAAATAGTGATCAAAATCTGAATACGATCCGCATGGCCAATGCTTCCGGAGGTTATGATGTGATTGTTTCCGTGAGTTCTGTCTTTCTTCCATTTAAAGTCGATGGCGGCATCAAAAAAATGATCGCTTCTTATTTGGAAGATGGCACTAAATGGAACTTATTTTTGGAAAGATACCCGCTGGCGGGTGACATAGTTGATTCTTATCCGCATTCATCGGAAGCAGCCGCCGTTTACAACGGTTCCTCGATACAACAATTGCCTGTACTCTGGAGAAAACTTCCGGGAAATATTCAGGATGAAATCATCAAAAGAATTTTTCAGGTATTGGTGGAGCATCATCCCGCTATTTTAGGGAACCCCGATGTGATTAACTGGCATACAATTGGCGGATTTAAAAATGGTTTTATTGATGTCCCGAGTCCCGGCAATGGCGGATTGCCTTTTGAAACAGCTCAACCTCAGGTTAATTATCACGAAACCGATTGGCAGCGGGTGCATAATTTAGAGTTACTGACCGCTGCTCAAGAAGGCGATTACGAATCTCTTCTTTCCCATTTTGGTATCCGCTCCGAGGTCCGGATGAACACGCCGCAAGCCACAGGCTCCATGCCACAAGCTTTAAGGCCTGAAGCAGGAAGCTTGCAGCCTGGAGCCACTACGCGGGCCGAGCTGCGAAGCAGTCTTGATGTCGAGAACTGGAGAGCGGCAGATCATTTACTCGGTCATATGATTGCAGATACGGCTTATCGCCGTGCTTCTCGTGTTTCTAACGCGTCTAAGACTCTTTCCGGAGTGAGTAGTGAACATGTGCAGGTGAATATTGCGATGTCAATCCTGAATGAGTTGTTGTCCAAAACGCACGCCGCACCGCAAGAAAATTTGAAGCAACTGTTTGGTCATGTTCGTCTTTCGGGTTTAATTGAAGAGGAGCTCCGGCGGGATTCACTGCCCTCATCGGATGAAACAAGTATCATGCTCGTGATCGATCGTTATCTTAAAGAAGCGGTTCTTGACTACTCTTTTCCTCCCGAGAAGTACATTCTGTATAATTTTATGACCGGAACTCATACCCTTGATCAGCTGGTCAAACTCACTCCCGAAGAACTTACAAAACTCAGGCAATACATGGATCAAAATAATTACACGGGTCTTTATGTCAGCCCTCAAGGTGTCTATGACACACAAATTCGCGAATGGATTCAAAGCGGATTCAAAGATCAAGAGAGCGGCCTAAGAACTGTAAGAGTGAACGGCACGACTTTGAATATTGAAAATGCAAGTGAGCCCGAAGACTCCCTTCGCGGTCAAGCCCGGGCCGAGGCACGACTGACGACCGAAGCGACTGCTTTCCGCTCCGAGGTGCGGATTGCGCCAGTGACATTGGAAGAAATTGCGGATTTTGAAATCCCCAGATTGGCGTTGAGGGTCGTGATTCTTCGCCAAGGAGATGAAATTGAAGTGACCGCAACGGGATCCCGGGTTCAGTCTCATGAAATATCCATGATAATTAAAAATTCTTTTCGTCTTCCGCCTGGAGAGTGGTCCGATCAAGAGGTCGTGAGCCGGATTAAGGGACGTCTAAATAAATTAAGGATGGGTAAAGATGGCAAGCTCGGTCTCGATGCCTTCGATCGCGCCACGCGTTTCGAAAAGTTATTCACTCGCAAACGCAGTGAGCTGCGGAATTCAGCTTTAGCATCTGCAAGGGCAAGCGTGGAGGAAGAAAAAGTAAAGCGTGTTGATGCAGCCAGGTCAGCGGCAAGAGCAAGCCGGGAGTTCGCGCTGAGTCGGGAGGCCGAGGGGTTTATTAAAGATCTCACTCGCAATCCGTTATCAATTCCTGAACGTACATTAGTCTCGGCGGAGGCCTTTATCAAGCAACAAGAGGCTTTGTTGCGATCACGAGAGCGTAGCGAACTGCGGAATTCAACTTTAGCATTACCCGCACAACACCTCACCGCCAGTTTGACATTGCCAGCCAATCAAAGAGAAGCTGTTCATGAAATTAGCGGGAGAGGCGATCACGTTATTTTAGTGAAGGATTTCCGTACCGAGGTGGACACGCCTCAGGTTTTAGCCAGTCTCAATAACTTTTCAATGTGGGGAGATGAAAAATGGCTCACCACGGGGCAGGAAGTTTTTAATTCCCTTTCATCTCTTACCGTGACGGTTCAGTCGATCGATGTTAACAGCCGCACTGCTGTTTTTAACATTGCTTCTAAAACACAATCCCGCGCGGAGCTGCGGAATCTTACAAATATTACGGTTGCTCAACTTTTAAATCTTCCCGATAATCCTGTTACGAGCGCTCTGAACGACAGAATCAATAGAACGCTTGGTCTTGATGTTAAGACCGCATCCGCATCAGATCTTGTCGCGAGACTGAAACAAATAAAAGCTCAACCCATTAACGATTCTGGCATCTTGGCCTTGCTTTTTTATGACCTTCGGTCTCTTCTTGGACAATCAAACGAGTTGGAAGTGCGAGATAAAGAACAGGTTTTATCCGCTCTTGCCGTGATTAGCTCGGATCAGTTGACTGCTCGAGATCTTTTCACAGCAGGATTGTTAAATGACGA
>CAYJTB010000105.1:0-4894 GCA_964372875.1 uncultured bacterium | reverse complement strand
AGGGCCGAGGTGCGAAAGGAACCGGAAGAATTAGAGCACCGAAAGACTTCTAAGATTCCTGCTTTACTTGAGAGATTTGGCAAAATAGAACTTGACGGCTTAAGCGTTCCGGAAGCTGCCGAGAAAATCGGAGTTTCTAAAATGGGCCTATCCATCCATCTCAAGCATCATTCGGAAGACATTGAAAAATACGGAATCACAATGTTTTTGAAGCCTTATTCGCTGGAAGAGGCCCGGCAAATTTTCTTTGCCGCAAGAAAATCGCCACAAGGATATTGGCGAAGGACTTCTAAGGAAACCCGACTATGGTTTGTCAAAGAATTGGCCCAAAACGTTCACAAAAATCTGGACTCGCTTGATGCGATCGATTTTCGAAAAGAAATTTTCCGAACACTGAGCGGGGAATACAAATCACTGAGAAGTTTATTGGACCGCTATTATCTTGACCTTAGTAAAAAGAGAAAGGTCGATTTACCGGAGACCTATTTTGAAATGATGAAAGATTTGGGTGTTACAATCACCAAGAAAGAAGTCTTAGTTTCAAAAATGAAGGAGGAGCCGGCCCAAAAAAATGCGCCGCTCCGTCAGAAGAAAGCCCCGCCATGGAAATTTGAGAAGGACGATCCGCAGGCTGTAAGAAAAATTCTCCCGCTATGGACTCCGGAGAGGAGGCGGTTGCCGCTTGATCTTAAGAATCGAAAAGAAATTGAAAGTCTGCTCTTGAATCAAGTGCGAGAAGGTAACCTTGCCGCGGTCGAGGCCCTCTCAGGATTTTATTTTAATATGGTTGAGCAGAGAGCTAATCTTATGGAAAATCCATCCGTCCATGAGGATTTAATCGATTATCTCAGTTATGAACTTTTAGAATTTATTGAAGATTATGCCATGAGGGAATTGGACTTGCCGGCGCAGGCAAGATCTTCCCGAGCCCTTGAAGAAGATAAGAACCGCCAAATCGCGTTATCCACCTATGTCTATCCCCGGCTTCGGAGTTTTGCCTATCAATTCATCTCGAAATGGCAAAAGAAGCGTGCGGTTTCTTTGGATGCGGCACCGAATGGGAAAAATGGCGAGGAAGGCCGAGCTTTTGTTCATCCAGCTTTGGCTACCTATGATGAAAATTCTTCCGATGAGTTATCCCTGCAAGAAATCAAGGATGTGTATCAAAGAAAACAAACAGGGAGGCCCGCATTGGTAGAAAGAGATCTCGAGGTGCTGGATCTTAGAATGCAGGGGAAGAGTTATATTGAAATTGGAAGGGAAATAGGAGGAATGACACCGACAGGAGTCCAGCATATTATGCAAAAAATCATAACCGTGGTCCGTGATTCCCAACCGTCGACTCGCTCGGAACTCCGATTGGCGCATATTAAATCGTTAAAGCATCCGGAGCGGGTCATTCCTGAAGTCGCTCATCTTTTGTGGAAGATGGTATTGCCCGAAGATTTTGGGATTCAAAGGCTCTCAAATATCATTGCCTCCATTGTTTCAATACCTACTGCAATTGCGGCGCCGGATTTTGGAGAGTTTGAACAAATTTCCCAAAGAGTGGATAAACTTGTTACTGCTATTTCTTCTCAATCCAAAATAAAAATTGGCTACATCGCAGGTCCAAAAATGTTTGAAAAATATGGCCCGGCGCTTGTCGCGTTACAAAAAATTTACGGACCTCAAACAAAGATCGTAGTGGTGGTGACCGGAACGGTCGAAGAACGCCAAGCCCAGCGTAAAATGATCCGATCCTTAAATAAATCTCTGCCGGATAATCAAAAAATTCTGGACCGTGATGATCCGATCAGCGCCAAAGCAATCCTTTGGAAATATCAAATCCAAGGTCTCGGCGTGGATCAAATGGATGCCGATCTTATCCGAAAAGTCCTGCCTGATTTTGATCTCTCAAAAAGCCAATCTCAAATTAACGGTCTTATTTCAAACCTGCCGGGACTTGCGGAGCTTTTGGCGGAATTTAACGCAGCTTTCCACAGAGCCTTGGAAGCTTCAGCCTAATTTTTAAGATTAGATTTCTGCTTTGGTTTCGAGGCGGGTGACTCGGTGATTGAGATCGGGCACGGCCGTACTTACGGCATCTTCGATTCGGCCTAATCGGCCTTCCACTTTATCCAGGCGGGATTCAACACCTAGAAAGCGGATGTCTAATTGATCTCTCATATTACGGAATTCTTCTCTGACCTCAAATCGCCAAGCAGAGAGGTCAGCAACCTGTTCGGCAACCGTAGAAATCTCTTTGCGCATTAATTCTAGTAGTGTGCCGAACTCAGTAACTGTGTATTTATCTTTTCCGCGATTTTTACTCATATTTTTCTTTTAAATAGGCGCTGTTTCGTTTAATTTACGACTTTTATGTGAATTTATTCGCTTGAATTTCTCTTCATTTTTTTGACACCGTCTTTCCAAATCAGTGTTCATCTTTTTACTGTATTCCTTAGGCGTCAAGATTCGTTTTAAAGCGGTGTGCATAGTCTTCCTAAGTTCTAAAAGAATTCCGATCACTTCATGCGTCGTAAAATATTTCTTTCCCTCTGGGAACATCATGTTCGCACTCTAACTTACAAGAGCCAGGGTGTCAATATTTATTTTAAATAAATAATTAATGATTTATTAGCAATATAGATTCGCTTCACAGCCAGGCACACATACGGTATATTGGTGCCTTCTTATGGCAAGAGTCCTTAGCGGTACACGGCCTACCGGCAAACTTCATCTAGGTAACCTCCTCGGGGCGCTGGAAAACTTCAAGCGGCTTGAAGGAGAGGATTCCTTTTTTATGATTGCGGATTGGCACGCGCTTACGACCGAATATGAATCGCATACCTCGATCAGAGAAAATGTCATCGAAGTGGCGATGGATTATCTGGCAAGTGGGCTCGACCCAGCCAAATGCACTATTTTTGTCCAAAGCGACGTGCCGGGGCATGCCGAACTGGCACTTCTTTTGGGAATGATCACGCCCCTCGGATGGCTTGAGCGAAACCCTACTTATAAGGAACAACTGCGGGAGATGACAGGGCGCAATCTCACCACCTACGGTTTCTTAGGTTATCCTGTGCTTCAGGCGGCGGATATCCTATTATATAAGGCCGAAAAGGTGCCGGTGGGAGAAGATCAGCTGTCGCATTTGGAACTTGCCCGCGAAATGGCGCGGCGGTTCAACCATCTTTTTAAACCAATCTTTCCGGAGCCGCAGGCGATCCTTACGAAGGCGCCCAAGCTTCCGGGTCTGGATGGCCGCAAGATGTCCAAGAGTTACGGCAACACGATCGAGCTTTCAGATGCTCCTGAAATAGTCGATAAAAAAGTACTGCAGATGGTGACGGACCCCGCCCGGAAAAGGCGGGAAGACAAGGGTCATCCGGAAGTCTGCCCGGTCTTTTTTTATCATAAGCTCCTAAAAAATCCCAATGCGGACAAAGTGGCCTATGAATGCAGCGAAGCCCTACGCGGCTGCGTGGACTGCAAAAAAGAAATGGCGGGATATTTGAAGGATTTCCTCAAACCGATTTACGAGCGCCGCAAAGATTGGGAGAGGCGAAAAGACGAAGTGAAAAAAATATTAAGCGCAGGTTCCGAGAAGGCACGTCAAATCGCCGGCCAGACCTTGCGCGAAGCCAAACAGGCAGCGGGAATCTTATGACATCAATTTCTCATCCACGAAAGTACAACATCCTGGTCGCCGTTCAGACTGTCCCTGCGAGGCAGCCGAAGACAGCAATTAAATGACAACTCTTTTTCAGCGTAAATCAATTCGCTTAAAAGATTATGATTATTCAGAACCAGGTGTATATTTTGTTACCATTTGTACAAAAGATCGAGAATGTTTGTTTGGCGAAGTTTTAAATCGACAGACACAATTGAACAAGTTGGGGATCATCGCCCAAGAAGCATGGAACGAATTATCCATTCGTTTTTCAGGCGTAGAGACAGATGAATATATCGTCATGCCAAACCATGTTCATGGAATTGTTATGATTCATGATCCAGATGTAGGGGCGCAATTCATTGCGCCCCATTCTGATCAGGGCGCGATAAATCGCGCCCCTACATTGGGGGAAATCATCCGGACATTTAAGGCATTAACCGCGTGTCGAATTCGTCTTTCCCATCTCCAAAATTTCAAATGGCAACGCAATTATTATGAACATATTATTCGAAATGAAAACGAATTATTCGAAACGTGCCGATACATGAAAAAAAAGAAAAAGAAAAAAGGGGGGTCAAGTCTCAACTTATGACTTTAGGTATCCATGTGTGCATGTTAGAAAAGGAAAATGGATAAGTTTTAAGTTGAGACTTGACCCCTGTGCCTTGATTCGAAATGAAAACGAATTATTCGAAACGCGCCGATACATCCAAGAAAATCCCCTGAAATGGGATTTAGATCCGGAGAATCTCCGAAGAAAAAGCGAGATCTTGTCAAATGACTGAGCCGTTGAATTTGAAGTTGCCGTCGTATGAAGGTCCACTGGATCTTTTGCTTGATCTCATTCAAAAAAACGAAATGGATATCTACAATATACAGATCTCGCTGATCGCCCAGCAATATTTAGAATACCTCAATCAGATGAAAGAGATGAACCTTGAGATTGCGGGCGATTTTCTCGTGATGGCCGCGACGCTTCTTTATATCAAATCCAAAATGCTGCTGCCTGTGACCGAAGAAGATGAAGAAGAAGACGGGCCCGATCCGCGCGCACTCCTCGTAGAAAAACTTTTGGAATATCAGGCCTTCAAACAAGCGGCCTCAGAACTTGGCTTCCTCGAGTCGGAGCGCGGCAAGGTTTTTGCGCGCCAAATCTCGGATTATTATTTGCAGGAATTGGATCCCGAAGAAGCGGGGATCGATACTTTCAGTGCGGATCTCTATGACCTCATGCAG
>CAYJTB010000104.1:0-5106 GCA_964372875.1 uncultured bacterium | reverse complement strand
ACGTGAAGACTTGGCCGGTGTCCGCATAGGTGAAGGTGACTTTTTTCTTTTTCCCGTTGCTGTCGAACTCCACATTAACTGTTACCTTCGTAACGAGAGTCGTCTTGTCGCGGTATTCTAACACTTGAGCATTCGGGATGAGTCGGCCCGCTTTATCCACGTAGGATATTGGGCCCACCATCTCGCTGTAATTCGTCCGAAGGAATTTTGTGTGATCCGCCTCCTTACCGTAGAAAAGCGGCCCCGTTAATGTTGATAGATTAAGCTTTGTGGCGTCACTCGAAGAAAACTTTGGTGTCATCGGAGGGGGGTAGCAGATTCCGCTATCATTCGGATTGTTATAGTCTTGACAAGTTCGAAAAGGGCTATTGGGCATGCCCGGGTTATAGAAGTAGCCGAAGGCGCCATCCGCATAGATAATCGCCTTAATTTTACCGTCACTCACACTGACTTCGTAATAGACGGTTGCCGCTACTTTGCCCGCCGCATCTTTAAAAGTCTTTGTGCTCGCAGTCCCAGAGCCGGAGCCTGCCTTATAAGCTTGGGTTAGGTAATCGTAGTGTGTTTTTGCATCTTCCTTCCATAGAGACTCAGGCACTGTAATCGCGGGGGTACTCTGGGGTACAGGGTTGGGGGGCACTGTGGGTGCATCTAGCTTAACACCATAACCCGTAAGTGCTTTACTGGAGCCGTACGTAAAGACTTGGTGAGTGCCGGTATAGGTTATGGTAGCACTCACCTGCTCCCCGGAGTCATCAAGCGTCACATCGACCATCGCTCCCTGCAAGTACCTACCCCGCTTGTACACCGTCACTTGATGATTCTTTAGTGTCCGCAGGACCATGACCTTATAATAATAAAACGTGTCCAGGAATTTTGTGTGAGCCGTCTGGGTGTTGTAGAAAACTAAGTCCATTTTCAGAGGTGAGCCGGGCTGGCTGATGATCACGGGGTCCATAGGAGGGGCGCGGCATAAGGAGTTACGGAAATATTTATCACACCCCGCAAATACTCCCTCGTCATAGAGGTAGGTATAGTAAGGGTCAGCATAGGCGATCCTCTCAATGATATCATTCGTACCGTAGTAATCCACATAGTAGACCGTTGCCGCTACTTTACCTGCCGCATCCAGAAAATACTTTGTGCTGCTCGTACTCTGGGGGCTCTTCTTGTAAGCCGTTTCTAGGTAGGCGAGGTGTGTTGTTGCATTTCTCCTCCACACAAAATTAGGCAGGGTAAATGTGGAGGTTGGCTCTGGGGTGAGATTGTATGAAAAGTCTATGTTTGCATCCGCAACATCATAACCCGTAAGTGCTTTATCAAGACCGTACGTAAAGACTTGGTGAGTGCCGGGATAGATTATGGTGGCGCTCACCTGCTTCCCGGAGTCGTCAAGCGTCACATCGACCATCGCTCCCTGCCCGTACCTCCTGTATATTGTCACTTGACGATTCTTTTGTGTTCGCAGGGGCGTGTACTTATGGAAAAACGTGTCCAGGAATTTTGTGTGAGCCGTCTGAGTGTTTTGGAAAACTAAGTTCATTTTCAGAGGTGATCCGGCCTCGCTGATGATTGTGGGTTCCATAGGAGGTGCTTCGCACGAGCCTTCATCGTCGCCACACCTAGAAAATTCTTCGGTCACCTCGTTCCAAATGTCTTTATAGAGGTAGGTATAGTAAGGGTCGGCATAGGCAATCTTCTCAATTTTGCCGGACTCGTAGTAGACCGTTGCCGCCACGCGGCCACCGGCATCCAGAAAAAACTTTTTGCTGCTCGTACTCTTGGAGCTCAATGTGTAAGCCAGCTTCAGGTAGGCGAGGTGAGTTTTTGCCTGTCCCGCCACCAAAAAATCCGGCACTGTATAAGTGGCGGGCGCCTCTGGAGCGGGGACGTATGAAAAGTCTTTGGGTGCATTCGAATCAACATCAAACTTGGTAAGCGCAAGAGTATTCCCAGTCTTCTCGCCGTACGTGAAGACTTGGGGAATCTCTTCTTCATTAATATCTCGAAAAAAGGTAGTGTAGGCGGCACTCAGTACATTCCCGTACTCGTCAACCTCCACATCAGCCAGTGCTACCATCGGGCCGTTCCAGCTGCTGTTCGCGAAGTATCTTGTCATTTGTTGTCCCCTGGGTGCACGCGGGGATACCTTTATGTAAAATGTGTCCAGGAATTTTTTAAGACTCGCCTCGGTATTGTAGAAGGCTAAATCCGTTTTTAGAGGTGACACGCCGGGCAGGCTGATGACCGTTGGATACAAAGTAATGCCGGAACAAGCATCACACCCCGCCCATGTTCCATCGGAGGTGTTATAGAAGTAGCTGCTAAAGTTCGCAGGGTCAGCCTTATAAGTAATCTTCTCAATTTTACCGGACTTGTAGTAGACCGTCACCACTACTTTGCCCGTTCCATCCGAAAAGTCCCTTGACTTGCCATCCGTAGAAAGTCTGCCCATCGTGTAAACTTGTTTCAGGAATTCGAGGTGGTGTGCTGAGGTATCGATCATTTCCACATCCAATCCCATGCCACTTGTCTCTAGACCAGCAGAGGTTGCCGCAGCACCTTTTAAATTCGCATTATTGACGGGCGCCTTAGAGGCCATTCCCTTCCCCTGCGGCCCTTGTTGGGGTCCAGTTTTGACAGCAGTTTTGACTGCAGCAGTTGTCATGGGAGCTTTAAAATTCGTGGGCGCCTTAGTAACCGGCACTTTACTCAGCGGCCCAGGAACGAGTAGTGAATCCGCCAGGCCGGGTTTGCCTACAGAAGCCGGCGCCTTTAGCGCGCTCTGAGCCGAAGGTTGAGCAGTAACAGATTTCTCTGCCAGTGTCGTGCCTGCTGCTTTATCAATCGTAGTGGTTGAGCCGGCCCACACGGGACTCACCGGAATTCCCGTAAAAGAAAGGGTTAAGATAACTGCAAGGGTTTGAATCCTCTTCAACTGCTTTGAGATTTTCGTTTCCATGATTTTTATTTTTATCTTTTGTTTCATTTTTTTTATACTCCTGTTAGAAGATTACCCCCCCCTAGAGAATTACAAGCCTCCGGAGCGAGATGTTATGTCTTGCTGTTTCTTAAGGGTGTTACAAAGTCAGGGAGAGGAAAGTGTATGGAGATGGAGGTCAACTTGACCCCAATTCCAATTGCAAATCGTGAAAAAAGAGGGCGCTTTACTGATTCAAGGCAGCGATTAATCGTAGGCGTGATGGCCCCGCCGTCGCAAGGCTAAAAGAAGAACTCTTTTGTTGGCCTCGTCAATGTCATAGAGAAGCCGCCAGTCGCCTTCACGGATACGGTAACGGGCAAGGTATTGAAAGACAGAAACTTCCCCTTTAAGAAATTTGAAACTCTTGCCGGAAGGTTTTGGGTCAATGGCAAGTTTGTCAAACCATTCCAGGATTCGTTCCTGTTCCTTTTTGGAGGCTTTGGAAAGGACTTTCAGAAATTCCTTCTCCGCCCTTTCGCTTGGAAAACCAACGCCGTAACAAGCCGTCATGCCGCTTTGAGTTTATTTTTCAACCGGCTGACCGGAATCCATCCGCCTTGCTGATATTCTTTGCGCCCCTGAGCCACTTCCTGAGTCAGAGCCTTGTCTTTGAGTTCTTCCAGAATCTCCAGAAGCTCCAGCAGAACCTCGTAAGGAATCATGGCTTTGACAGGCTTACCGTGATCGGTGACAAAATACGCCTGCCTGCTTTTGAGCATCTTGGCAAGATTCGTCCGCAATTCCCGTACCCCGACATATTTTCCTTCTTTTACAAACCCAATCGCTGTCATTTGATCACCTCCATAATGTTGATCATTTGTGTACGCAAATGATAACTGATCTTTCCTCTTTGTGCAAGGACGATCCCGGAGAATATTGCTTACCACGGTTTGATGAATAATTTCTCGATTCTCAAATTGAAGGCGGGTAATGGTACTGCCCAAGAAGTTCGGGGCTAAGATGGGCATCGTGTTTTTCTGTGATCCTTACGTCGTGATGCCCGAGCAACTTGGACACAGCACAAACAGAGATGGGGTCAAGACTTGGCCCCAATTTTTCTTTTAGGCGTGTAGAGTCAAGCAAAGGGGGTCAAGTCTCAACTTAAAACTTACTTACCCGTTTCTTTATTTAAATTCCTAAGTTGAGACTTGACCCCTTCTTTTCACGGTCCCGAAAGGGACATAAATAACCCTTCCTTAAGTGAAACGTAATCCCTTCGCGGGAGGGAAATCATGTTTACCGTGTTTACACGGGCGTCCCGCTCCGTCCCGTTACCCAAACATTGGCTGCTACAAGCGGGAGGAAGTTTACCGGAATCAGTACGAGGATTTCTTTGCAGCGTAGCAGCACTGTTTCACCGTGAAGCCGTTGAAGGGTGGAAAAATTACGTGGGTTGGTACCATCGCCGCCGGCCGCACTGCTCGTTAGACAATCTGCCGCCGGTCGGACGTGATGCTTGCAGTTTTCTGATTCAGGAGTTTCGAGAGTGGCGGGGTCAATCCAACCCGCCACTCCGGGTATCTTGCTTACCGAACAGATATGCTACGCATTTTCCCAGGTTAAAACCGCGACTGGGTTTTTATAAGGGCCGTGTGAAAGAATAACAAGGTTGGTAACCCTCTGCTGACTTTTCACATTCTTGGATTTCGTGTAAGCCTTGTAATCTATTGGGTCTCTTGGTGTGAATGTTGCCTTACCACTTGAATCTAAATTTATGGTTCCAACCACAAGGTTTGCACCTTGTTGAGGTTTAAGGCTAACTTCCCAACTTGTGGCACTCAGACCGAGAAACTCCACTCTATCTAAGCGGTAACTGGCCGTATTCTTCTTCCCATCGCCATACGTTACGGTTACGTCAGTGTTTCGATGACCGGTAATCTTCGAGTTACGCCTTGGATCGATCACGCCATACGTCGCTGTCTTACCTCTCACATACCACTCTAGAGGATCTGGTATTCTCCCATAAAGTGCTCCAAGCTCTGCTTGCTTTTTGCTGCTGGATCCGGACAACACTTGCCCTCTTAGGGCAGAAGTCTTTTGTGGTTGCACGGGTTGTTGGGGCGGTGGGACGGGTTTGGTTGCCATCACAGTGCCTCCCGGATTGGTTGAGTAATTATCGTTCC
>CAYJTB010000103.1:0-5285 GCA_964372875.1 uncultured bacterium | reverse complement strand
TTTTGTTTGAACGAGTTATTGTCATCTGTTACCTAAAAAGTGCCAAACTCAAGTTAATAATATTAAATTTCTTAAAAATTTTACTCAAGAGCTCCTCCATGACTGGATAAGAATCGCCTTTTTGAAGCAGTGTGTTTACGGTTTTAAGAATCACGGCATATTTCTTTCTGCCATGGTCTGACGGCATTTCATATTCTTTGCACGCGGACTGGAAAGCCGCCTCCCAACTACCGGCTCCGAACATCTTCTTGATTTCATCAGCGAACGTATCTTTCCATACACATCCACTAGACATGACCTTTGTATCAGGCCGTGCGTTTCGAGGCTCCCCAATCAATTCAAGTAATGCCTCATTAAAGTTTCTTTTAGCATTTTCATCATTTTCTTTATCATCTCCATCAAAAATTGTATAGATTGGAATGCCTAACTGTTGATACAGCGATAATAGCCAAGGGAGTTTTGTTTTTCCCTCTGCGGCAATCATCGAAATTCCATACTGATCCAGTATTTTATTTTTTTGGCTCAAGAAAGCATGTAGGATAGCCTCATCTTCCGCACCCTCCACTAACACGATTCCTTCGGAGAAAAATCCTTCTGCTGCCTTTACTCCTAATATTGACCTAAGGCGCGCCCAGCTGCTTGAATCTGTGGGATCGCCTTGAATTTTTAAAGCTGCGAGAACCTTCTGACCTACATCCTTCAGCGTGGCAGATCGAATTTTACTTTCCATGGGACCGGATGCTACTGCTACCTTCTCTGCTCTCCTGATATTTGCGAATGAGCCCAAGCTGACAAAGTACGGTGAATGCGTAGAATAAAATATCTGAAAGTGAAAATTCTGGGCTACAGACTCGTCGCTCAACCTTCGTAATGTCCGAGCCAAGGCCCTAGCTCTTGCGGGATACTGATAAAGCTCGGGCTCTTCAACAACCAAGACAATTGTTTCCACCTCACCACCAGCCTCGCGGCGATTTCTATATACCTCGTATAACTCTAATATCGAGAAAGTAAACAGCCGCTGGAGTCCGTGCCCCTTTCTTGAAACATCTCCCTCAAATCCATCTTCAGACAACCATATTTTTGGTTTTGGATCTGGAAGCTTCATATCGCCGTCCACTATTAGTCGCACAGTGGCTGCGGCTCCTTGATCGTATCGTTTAAGGACTTCCGTTAAGCTGAGACCCAAAGATTCCTTTTCTGGAGCATTCTCGATCAAAAACTTGTATTTGCCTACTCCTTCAGCAACCCCCTGTTTGACTGCTTTTATTTCAGCATTTTGCTCCGTTATAGCGTTTAACAGTGGCGCTATTAATGTGCCCAAAGGAGTGGCTTTGCCTCCTCCAGAAGCGTCTGATTCTGCTTCTCTCACCGGGGGAATGTAAACAAAGTGTGTTCGACCTTTTAATTTTCCGCCCGCAATATTCATCGGGCCTTGAAATAATCCGGCTCTATAATACGGCTGACATTTATCTAGATTTTCTTTCTCCCACCGATCCATTTCTTCATTAATCTTGCGTTGTACTGGATTAAGCCCTGGAAAATTCCCAGAATTAACTAGCTCTTTCAGCTTCGCAGATTGATCGCCTACCTTGGTAAGATCACGAACCACCTGTAAACCTTCACATCCATTGGCTCTTCCATAGTACTCTCCCGAAGGGAAACGCCTCTGCACTACAAGCAAATCGCCATCCAAATAACTATTAAATTCAACCCTCTCCTCTTCGGTCAAATTATTAAAAGTAACTTCAATCTTGATCTCGCGCTGGCTAGATTCACGATTGTAATAATCTTCTGGGGAAGGGGAATCCCCGGTATCCATAAACAGTTTTAGTGCTTTTAAGAATGAGGATTTTCCCGAACCATTCCGACCTACCAGGATGGTTAAATTTTCACAATTAAGAGTCTCGTTAACTATGCATCTATAATTTGATATTCGAATTTTTTTTATTCGCATTAAAAGAAAACTCTCATTTTTCTGATGTAGTTGAAGAGTCGGCCGGAAGCTCAAGAATTTTTATCTGCGGCAGCGCTGTGCCTGCTAGACCTTCCAAGTCTCCATACATCCCAGCGGTGTTGGAGATGATGCGTTCTATCTGCTTCTCACGGCTTCCCCAAATCTTCTGCATCGCTCTTTTTTCCGATTCAAGGTCCTCTTTCATAGCGCGAAATCCTTCAATAATAGCGGTGACGCGGTTACGAAATTCAGGACCCGTCACATAGCGATAGATAAGGTCTTTCTTATCGTCTTTACCACTCTCAACTTCTTTGGCATTGGCTGTCTGGATAAGAGCCATTCGAAGGGCCAGCGCCAAGCTTAATGCGGACGGAATATCCGTCACCCAAACACCGTTGATCTGCCGAAAATGGTGGAAGCCTGGCGGTAGTGCTTCGGAGACAAGCACGGCAAGATCAGCTTTGGCATCACGCTGATCGTCCTTCAACTTCGCTATCCAGGACTCACTCCAATTTTTGACGCGCTTCGTTTCCCAAAGTATTATCCCGCAAGTACGACCGGATTGCGTCTTTACGGTCTGGATGATATCGCCGCCCCTTACCCCGGTTGAAACTGCTTCAATAACGTCAAACGGAAACTCTCGCTTGAACATCCCCTCTAGCTCTAATTCAAGCACATCACCTTGCGTCTGTTGAGAGCCCTGTTCCATCTTTCGCTTTAATTCATCAACTTGTTTCAGTGCGTCCGTGAGCTTCTTGTCCTTTTCCGCGTCTTTGAGCTTATGCTGTTCCTCGAACCGCGAGCTTACTGCGTCTTCAATTTTCCTTTTCTCTTCATCAATTTTCCGTGCAGTCTCAAGCTCCAGATTCTTTTCCCTGTCTTCGAGCTCCCGTTGTTTTTTTCGTAACCCCAATTCATTATCCTGAGCTTGCTTGAGTTTTCGTTTGTTGTCTTCAACTTGCGCTTTCAAATCCGACACTTCTGCGGTTACAGTCTCCTCGACCTCTTTTCGCAATTTAGCCTCAATCGCTGCCCGTTCTTTCTTTAAGCGCTCTTCTAGTTCTCGTTCTTTATCAGCGAGATTTTTCTTCTCGTTTAGAAGCTTAGTTTCATATTCCTTCTCACGCTGCTTTAAAAGGGTATCTAGCTGTTTTTTGCCTTCAGCTAATTGGGCTTCATATTTTTGGCGAGCTCGTTCCTCAATATCATGCGATAGAGCTTCAGAAAGAGGAATCATCGTTCCGCATTTTGGACATTTAATTGTTTCGTTCGTCATTTTCAGCGGCCCCCAACAAATATTTGTAATGCCTATCGTTATCCCAATCAAAACTCACAAAAACCTTTTTGCTAGCCATCTTTTCTCCTTAACGTTTTTTTAGCTTAACGATATTAAAAGTGAGAAAAGTATTGATTTTTTTTGCCGTTGGTTGCGGCCTTTTCTTAATCTCGCATTCCCAAAGGGTTAGCACTTTCCAACCGGCAGTACGCAATTTCTTTCTATTACGAATATCTCTTTTTTTATTTCCGGTGAGCTTCGGGCACCAGTAAGCCCGGTTGCTTCCCGGAACCTTTCCGTCCCGACATTTCCCGTGAAAATGCCAAAAGCAACCGTGTATAAATATCGCTACCTTATGTTTCAATATGGAAATATCAGGCCGCCCCACAATTTTTTTTGAATTAACTCTGTATCGGTATCCGAGCCCGAATACAATCCTGCGCACAGCTAATTCTGGTTGCGTATTTTCAGACCTGATGAGGCTCATCACCTCGCTTCTTTTTTTGGGAGGCCATATATCTGCCATTGATCAATCCCATTGTTATCAATAATATTTCCAGCGCCACTCCAATGATTCACGCAAAACAAATCTGGGCACAGCAACCGTTGCAGGGAGTGCACGATAGCCGGTGCTCAATCGCATAGCCTCTGAATACGCGATGGCGCCATTAGTCGCTATCCTGATATGCCCGGCATCAAACAGATTATGAATATCCGCGCGCAAACAAATTCCGTTGCCAATAGCGTCTATCCCGTTATTGCTCACAGGAATTATGTGACTCGCTTCAAGGGCTTCAGGAATCCGCTCTCCTGTTAAAAGGCACCCGGCCCCATAAGCTTGCAAAATATCCCGGCGGAATCTGCCTTGAGAAGGGCGAAGCAACACCTGCGCTGTTACTCGCCTTCGTTCTGCTATTGCAGGAGCTGAAGAATTAGTTGTGCGGATTTGATCAATGGCGCCTTCGGTTATTGTGTCCATGTCGAGCGACAACAGATCGTCTATTTCAGCTGTCGCGGCAGCCTCTAATACAAATTTTTCATCTGAGGCGCTAGTCGACGGAACCTTTTTACAATATCCATAATGTGCCAAAAAAAGAAAAAATTCCCGCGCCATTCTTTTATCATTTGCTGCTGGCGAACAGTCAGGCCACTGGGATAAATCTAGTCTGCCATCCCTAAATAAAATTAAACACTCTAAATATTCACGATTTTCTGCTTTTGTACCAGCTAAAGGAATTACAATTTTAACTAATTCCGGGGGCGTCAAATAGGCAAAATCTGATCCTCTTGCCTGAGTAAGCCCTTCGAGTATTTCCAGGATCAGCTGCAACGGCCTTATTTCTAATTCCGCCCTTTCCCATTCATCCGCATCATTTTGTATATTCCGATTCGGCAATTTTAAAGTTTTAATTGTCAGCGCAGAAAACTCGTCTTTCGTTATGCCGCCTCGTGCCAAGCGAGTTCCCAAGTCGGTCAATTCAACCTTGCCCCTTGCATCCGTTAACAACCCCAGCGCTTTCCAATATTGCCCCGAGTTGCGTATGAGATTTCTTGATTCTGAACGATGAAGGCGGAGGCTCGTTTCGACCCTGCCCCGAGTTTCACGCTCGATTTCAAGAAGGGCTTCTGAAATATCTGGCGAACTTGGCGCCTTGCCCTGATTCTGTTCCAAAACGCGGAGAACACCTAAATATATGGGGGGCTCATTGAGGCCTTCTGTCGGGGTCAGAGTCGCCCAACGCCACTTATAACCTGGAAACGGTTTCCTCGGAGGAATCATTTGCTTACAAGCTCCAGCTTTTCCTTTTGCTCTGCAAGATGTGTTTTCTTCAACCAAATCGATTTTGGGAAGATGCTTGCGACTGCTTGCGCAAGCAATGGCGGCACAGCATTGGCAACTTGCCGGTAAACCGATGTTTTACAGCCGAAAAAAGAAAAATCAAGCGGAAATGACTGAACAATGGCCGTTTCTCTCGCTGTAAGCCGGCGCTTATTGTTGGGGTGGTGAATAACCACAACACCGCCTCGGTGATCTCCTCGTGCAGTAATTGTGGG
>CAYJTB010000102.1:0-5300 GCA_964372875.1 uncultured bacterium | reverse complement strand
AGCGAATAACCTAGAAGAGTATCTCCGGCCTCATTGTAGTAGGCGGTGGCCACCTGTTGAGAACCGTCCTCCATTGTGTTGGTCTCCAAGATAACTTTTGTAAAAGGCGGCTGGGCACCAAAGTTTTTTGCAATCTCTGCAATCACGTCAGGACCCTCTACCGGAATGAACTCTTGTTGGGCGTCCCCCTCGCCTTGTCTTATGCCAATGAGCGGGCCGGAGTGCTCAGGATCGCTATCTTCCGGCAAAGTGACGATCTCGTAACCCTCCGGAATACTAAGCGCCGAATCATCGAGCCACCTGAGATCCGTATAAATGACACCGTTATTCTCCGCTTTAATCAAATTCCCCTCGCTGTCGTAGGAGAGATTGACGCCTGTGGTTCCATAGGCAACCCTTGTTGCTAGATTCGATCCTGATAAATTTGTTCCCGATAAATTTGCGTCTGATAAATTCGTTCCTAATAGATTTGTTCCCGATAGATTGGTGGCATTAGAAGTGTCTTCCGACCCCGCGCCAACGAGCAAGTCATCGGCGATATCAGTGGCTGCTGCGCCAAGACCGGACAAACCGGATACGTTCGTATTGCCAGCTACCGCTGCCGCGGATTTAGTTATTGGTCCAGCCAGCGATAATAAAGCGCCGGAAAAAAAAGATACCGGCAAGGGCGAAGGCCATGTCTGAAAATTTGCTGGGGAACTTGTAGGAACATCGATGCGAGATCGCCATACGGTAGTGCCCATGGGATCAATCCATCCAAGATAGAGATAACCCCCACTATAGTTAGCGGTAAGGTCGTATCTTACGCCATCACCATCATACGTGTGGAGATCTACAAAAGTTGTTGGGTTTACTCCAAACCATGGAAAATCACTCACATTTTCTGACCACACCATAGAGGGAAATGCAAGTGTGAACAAAACGGTGCCGGTTGAGTCCATCACAACCAAATAATTCGAATCCACAAGCATGGGATCTGCTTTCTCCCCTATCGATACCCCATCTGCCAATACTTCCTGCCAGGTATGTATCCCTTGCCTCTGGACAAATTTGAAACGATCTGCAGTTTTTGTGCCCTGAGGCGCATAAACCCCTTTAATTCCAACCCTCACTCCTTTATCAAAGGTAATGGTATAAAAAGGCTTGCCATATATGTCTGGCAAGAAATAGACAGGGGCTTCAACATCGGTAATGGTATACGTATCAGTACCATCGATTTTGCTTCCAACAGGTAATCTGGTAGCTGTATCAGAAGTTCTTTCCGTACCATCTCCGGAAGCGGCGGATTCGGTGTTGACGGTTCCGGTAGTGTCCGTTAGTGCAGCATCCGGAGCGGTAAGCGAGTCTGTATTTGTAAGAAAATCAAGTGTCGTAACATCGGCGTAAATACCCGTTGTTGAAGTATCCGTTGGTTGCGTGGTATCAGTGGGCTGTGTTTGATCTGGCACAGGGACGGTGGCGGTGTTGGGATCTAGTTCCGGCGGAATGAATCCTTGGTATGGATCATCCGCCCAACCCGGAGGCAGTGAACCGATTGATAAAGAGTGAAGAAATAGGACAAAGGTTAAGCCCGCGATCCGGCGTGTCAGTTGGTTCCGTTTCATGAATAGTTGTTTTTTTCCTCCTGAAGTATTTGTTTTATTCATCCTGAATTAAATATACATTCAAAAGATGGCTTTTCAATGGGGTGCTAGTTTGAACTATATAAAACTATTTAGAGTTAAAGGGTGGACTTACTAAAAAAGAGGATGAAGTGTCAAGGGAAATCAAATCGTGATTAAATTAATTTCCCGCTCCAGAGGAGGGATAAAAAATCTTGCCAAGGCAGAACTTCTATTTGCCTCGTGATGTGACGGGGTTCTTTTTCAAAAGAAACTACGACGGCTTTTTTAAGTGGCGCATCCGAGGCCAAGGCTTCCAACCCGCGTAAATCCCCTTCGTGCACTTTGCCTGCTTTCACTTCGACCGCGACTTCCCGCTCACCCAAAAGGAAATCCACTTCTTGCCCTGAACTGGTGCGCCAAAAGGAAACCGGTAGTTCGGGATCTTTATAAGCTTGATAAGCCCGCAGCTCCATGAGAATCAAATGTTCAAACGCCTTTCCGAAATCGCTGTTACCGGCAACGGGATGCCGCCCGGCCAGATAATTGGATACACCCACATCAAAAAGATAAAATTTCTCAGCCAAAATCATCCGGCGGTTTTTAGATTTTGTCCAAGGCGGGATTCGAAAACCCAGAAAAGTGTCCTCAAGAATATCGAAATACGCGCGTACCGTGCGCTGATTGATTCCGGCTTCACGGGCAAGGTTTGTGTAATTCAAAAGTTCGCTTGAGGTGATTGCCGCCACACGCAAAAATTCAGAAAAGGTAGGGATATTTTGAGTAAGCGCCTCTGCGGCTATTTCTTCTTTGAGGTAATCTGCGACATAAGAGCGCAGGTCTTCAATGGGATCCTCTGATAAAAAATGAGGCGGCAGCATGCCGGAAACAAGTGCCTTTTCGATTTGAAAACCTGATACCTCGGAATAGGAAAGCGGAAGCAAGGTACGGCGCCAGGCGCGGCCGCCTAAAAGATTGGCATGCCCTCTCCGAAGTTTTCTTGCGCTTGAGCCCGTTAAAAGGAACTGGGAGCCGCGATTTTCAATGAGCCAATGGACTTCGTTGAGCAACTGTGGAACTTTTTGAACTTCGTCGATTACGATGAGTTTTTTAGTGTTTTCAAAACGCTCTCGAAGCAGTGAGGGTCTCGCCGCATATTCCGAAAACGTGTCGGTTTGAAGAAGATCGATCAAAACGATGTCTTTTAGGTGATGGCGAATCCAGTAACTTTTGCCGGCCTTGCGGGGCCCCCAAAGAAAGCAGGACTTCCCCTTCGGGAGCTTTAAATCGATTTGGCGATTGAGAATATCTTTTCTCATATTGATTAATTATCCGGATAAATTTACATTTGTCAACAAATGATCCTCATCTCGGCCTCGTTGAAAATTAACCATAACTTTAACCGTGGTTGAGAGAAACCTCATCCCGCGTGTTCTCGAGGCCTTGGTGAGCCGCACGCTCAGGGGAGCAAGGCCGCGTAATTAAGAATAGCCTGGATAATTTTTATGGTTCCCCAGATAAGGTAGGCGGTATAAGCAAGCGTGGCGACTGTAAGAAAAACCTTGGCGCGGCGGCCGAAATAGGGATTTTTAAAAACAAGCGGGAGGCCGAACGGTCCCAAGACCAAAAATAAGAGCGCAATTACAATCCACGGCTTGTAATACCAGGGGATTCTTGATTGAGGCTGGGAAGGGCTCTGCATTTTCTTAAGAACTGGACTCTTAGATGCCTGCGGTTCTCTTCACTGCTTCACGCAAGATGCTCTGCCAAGAAGATTCCAGATTTTTATCAATCATGACAGGCATTTCTTGGTCGAGGTCTTCAAAACTCACAAGGGCCCGAAGGTAAATCATAGGGTTGAAATTCCCTCCATACTTTCGCTTTCCCGCAGTTAAAAGTTCTTTGAGAACGATTCGCTCTTGAAAAAGAGCTGCTAGATCAATGTAATCACGCAATGTTGCACGATGGGTTATCGCAAGAAGCTTCATCAATCCTATATCCGCCAAATGAGCGACAGGAATTCCGGAAAGCTTTTTTTGGGGAACAGGAAAAATTTCTAAGTGGAGTTTAGACATCAAAAGAGATCAGGGCCTCGTCAGGCAGTCTGCATTCAAAGAGGGTTTCGGCAAATGCCTTGCCTCGAGGAGTCCACTGACCTCGCAAAGGACGAAGCACCGCACCTTGAACCGCTTCTCTCGAGAATTCGGCTTTCATTGCCTGCCACTCTTCCCACGTTCCGAAATTGAAAACTCGCGTGATGTAGGTCTTTGCGGGAGTCGCATCCCCCGATACCCATCGCAGTGAACGCCGTGTATCCATACGCTCACCATTATAACCTCTAAAAGGTTGCAAGCTCAATCATCTAAACCCAGCTAAACCCAGCTTCTAAACCACATGTGATGGCGGAAATAGTTTTCAGAAATGGGAAATCCCGTTAAAAGCGGGTACCAATAAATAAACGACAGGGTGACAACGGCATAATAAATGATCACGGCCATCTTCCACGCCCCTGCCCGCTTCCAAAGCGATTCCAGGAGAAGCCCGAAAGCGATCGCAACAAAAGGCATTGCCATATCAAAATAATGAAAAAATTTTACGCGCCGGCCCAAGGCATAAGGAAGCCAAAGGCAGAAAAATCCTGTGACGGCAATCGCCGCGGATAAATGCCGCTTCGTGATCCAGCGCCAGATTGAGTAACCCATCGCAAGGGGAATCAGCCAAAAAATAGCCGGGTTTCCGATACTCAAGATTCCATACACATCCCCGTTCACGCGCTTGAAATAATACCAGATCGGCCGTGTCATCAAAGGCCAAGACCACCACGGCGAACTGTAAATGTGGGTCGCCCGCAGCCCCGTGTGAAAACGGATCATGCCCACTTGGGCCCTCCAGATATCCAGCAGGCTTTTACCTTCCATAAAAAGGAGGAAGCCGTAACTTGTGAAATAAATGGCTGCGGGCATCGCAATCCAAAAGAGCAGGGTGTCTTTTATTATTTCTTTCCTTTGCCTTTGATCTTCTTCGTCCTGAAAAACTTTAAGCCAAAGCAAAATCAAAACTCCGGCGGTCATCAGCGAAACCAGTTTAGTCGCAAGCGCCAGGCCGAAAAATAACCCGCTTGAGAAAAAGGCGTTTTCGCGCGGCCAAGATTTTGAAACGGCATATTGGAGGAAACAAAAAATAGAAAGCAGCAGAAAAAGCATCATGGGCGCGTTCAACATCGCGATCCTTGCCTGGGTGAGCGAAAGGCAATTAAGCGACATTAAAGAACTCGCGAAAAAGGCCGCGGCCCGGCTTCCCGTAATTTTTTGGGTGATAAGGAAAATAACTACGATGATTCCGAGCCCGGCCGAAAGTGGAAAAATCCGCCAGGCCCATGGACGGTCGCCAAAAACCTTGATCCCCAGCGCAATTAAAAGCCGTCCTAACGGCGGGTGCGAGATATTTTTGTAATCTTCGAGGCGTAAAATCTGCCGGGCCGACGGGACATGGTAGACCTCGTCATAGTAAGGCTCCGGGGGAAACCCGAGGCGGTAACCATAAATGAAACAGAGGACGATTCCAAGGCCCAGGCCGAGTAAAATCTTCCGGGATAACTTCATCCGTGCAGCTGTATCATTTCCACACGCGGTTTCGCCGCAGTGCTGCTTCGCTGCCGTCTGCGACGACTGCTTCGCTGCCGTCTGCGACGACTGCTTC
>CAYJTB010000101.1:0-5359 GCA_964372875.1 uncultured bacterium | reverse complement strand
CTGCACGAGGAGATTACCACATCATTGGTTTTTGTCAATACATTATTGCAAAATTTTTAATCCTTTTTTCTCCTTATTCACAGAAAGTTTTGAATCAGGTATAGTTGGTTATGACGGAAGAGGGGCTGGCCGCGCAAAGCCCAGCCTGGCAAAACGCGGCCCAGGACCTTTCATCAGGCCCTTTCGCCCCTCCCAATCCTTAGAAATAAACCCTTCTCTCCTTCTATCCATTTTCGCTGATGTTCCCTTACAAGGCCAAGCGAAGGGATATCGTTTTTCTCCGAGTGGGCTGGATCATGATCCGCTTGGCTCATTCCAGGTACCAGATTCCTTATTCTTTTCATATTCTCTCCAATAAAAAAAGCCTGATTGCCGGGATTTACGTTCCCTCGTACGCAACCAGGCTGTCTCTTTCCTAGAGACCCTTGGCTTTGCGTCCCCGGATCACTCCGGGTTTGCCCTTTTAAAATTCCTTTAATTACAAGACAAAGAACGAGCGGTGCGAATCTACATAAGACTGGCCCATCTTCTTCACGATCTTGGGCAACTTTTCAATCTGTCTGTTGAAACGGCTGAAATAATACCGCCTGAAGAACCTCCAGATCGCGCATGGACGATTCAGACGGCTCAGAACTACGCAATTTAGGATACGTCCTTTTTTATTCATGTTTGCTGCCCCCCGAAGGCGAAATGGGAAGCAGATTTTCAAAAATATGCTGCTTGTTGTAATGTCTAGCGAATCCGAGCACCTTGTCCTGGTTGGCAAGAAGCCAGTCATGAAAAACAATTTGGGGCTGCTCTTCTTTATCCTCTGAAAGAGCAAGTAGTACCGAATTTACCTTACTCCCCATAACGGCCCTTAGCCCTCTATGAATCCCCCGAACAAGCACTCCGAGGGTCTGGTCATACTCAGCCTGTACGCTTTCACGGAGAGAATTCACAAGTTCATTCAGAGCTGAATCTCCAATAAATTCTCTCAGATCCATAAGGTGGTGGATGATGCGACCCAATGTCCTCCTTTTCACTTTTTCTCCCTTTATGGTCAGTCGAATCACACAGAACAGAAGAAACAACGCGTGCGCCGCATGATGATATTCCGATGCGATAGGGTGTGTCTTATAGTAGCTAGCCACAGACTCTTCCTCAGGCTGGGCTGCCTCGGTGGCGCTCTCTGGCAGAATAGGCTGGCTTGGCAGGGAAGGCTGTTTTCCCGATTGAACGGCTTCCATCGAGAACAGATTTCGATGTCCTGCTGCCATTTCGCTCACCCTCTCAATTTCTTGTTTCGTTTCATCTTTCTCCGAACGTTTCTGATTCATGCCTGAAACCTACCCCAGGGGAAGAAGACTTGCAAGGACGTGATAGTGTGTTTTTTTATCACTGTGGGAGGCCGATATTGAAATCTATCTTAACTCGTGTTATGGTCTTGTGTAAGTGAAACATTAAACCAAAAACGATATGGAATTAACATGATAAAAAAATCATTTCTCAGCCATGTATGAGCGCTTCCTAGCCGACTATCGTCGCCGGTTGCCCGGGTTCCCCAAAGAGCCGAGTCTTGAGCTGGGGCTCGGCATAAAACAGGTTCGTCTTCGCATGGGGCTTACCCAGGAAAAACTGGCTCGTGAGGCGGAAATGAAGCCCTCTGCCTTAAAGACCCTTGAAAATGGATATGCCAAGTTCACGAAATGGACCCACCTCGAAGCTATTGCCAAGACCCTGGGGGTGAGTGTCCGCGAGATCTTGACGGAGGGAAGAGAGTGGTTCCCGGGAAATTTTTATGTGTCGAAACTCTCAGAGATCCTTCCGTCAGGGAAGCGAAAAAGAAAGCGAAGAGAGGAAATCTGGTTCAGAAGAACGCCCCTCTCCTACGACGGCTACAGGCTGGACTTTTCCTCACCCCCGCTTACGACCCCCTCCCATTTTTGTTTTGCCACTCTTGAGATCGAGCCTGGAAGACAGATTCAGGGCTTAAAATTGCCGTTTCCCAATCAAGTGGCCGGCCTCGTTCAGCGGGGAACGTTGAGGGTTGTTTACGACTCACAATTTGAAACTGAAATCGTCGCAAACCGCGGATTCTTGCTACGAGGTGACAAATCACACGATTTCCTCAATCCCGATAAAGAGAACCCCGTTCGAATTTGGATGGCATTTTCTTTGGCGCCTTTGAAAACACTAAAAAAAGCCTGGAAAATAAGGACTCGGGAATCCCCGGTTGGGAGAGCAATAAACCAGATTCGTTACCTTTACTCAAATTCTAAGACCAAGCCCCTGACCTTCGTTGAGCTCGCCTACCTCACCGGCCTGGAGGAAAACAGCCTTCAATATTTGGAAAAGACCACGGATCCGGACCAGGTCGTCTATTGGGATAAGATTGAAAAGATTACCCAGGCCCTCAAAATGCCCTTGTCACGGTTCCTTGACCTCACTGAAGACAAGGATGAAGGTTACTTTTATCGTGCCACGGCCCTTGATCGAGCGGTTATCGACTACCAGCATTATGTAGGTATCCGCATCAAATCGGCTCTCTTCCCAAGCCCCATCAATGCTTATCATCTTTCAGAAATGTCCATTGAGCCCAAACGAAGGGTCAAGCGGTCCACCTGGGCGCGCAAAGACCAGGCGATGATTGCCGTTTACTTGGAAGTCGGGGAACTTTTAGTAGAAATGGGTAAGAACCGGAAGGCGGTCCTTAAGGCGGGTGAAAGCGTTTATTTTGACGGGAGTCTGGGGTATATCTTCACAAATCCTAGCAAGAGCCATTCTTCAAAACTTTTTGTTGCTACTTATCCCCCCATAATTTTTTAACCGAGTAAGCCCTTTTCAATGGCGATGGTCTTAAGTTTTTCAATCAGTTCGAAAGTATCGAGAGGTTTTGTGAGGTAATCCCTGCAGCCGGACCGCTTGAGCCGCTCTCCCATCACCTCATCGGGCGGGTCAGCCGAAATGGCGATCATGCGGGGAGGGTTCGGGGTCTTGCTCAACCCTTCAATCACTCCGTCCCCCGACATTCCGGGCAGCTTGATATCGACCAGAAGGATGTCCGCCGAATTTTTCTTCAAGGCCTCAAAGGCTTCTCTTCCGTTCTTAAAGCAGGAGACTTTGTAATTTCTCTCTCTAAAAACTTCGGAAAAGAAATTGAGGATGTCTTCCTCATCCTCAACAACCCCAATGTGACAGCGGTTTTTTTCATAAATCTTGTCCTCATACTTACTCCCCACCTCGGAAGGCAGGATTTGCCGGCCGAGTTTGCGGTTAATGTGGCTTTCGATCGTCTCATAAGTAAACGGCTTTTTAATGACGTCCTTTTCGTCAATTCCGTATTGACCGAGTTTTTCCTTGTATTCCGGAAGGAACCCGGTAATGATGAGGGTGGGGGGAAGTACAATCCCCGCTTTCCGAATCTTGTCCAGGACCTGAAATCCATCGAGTTCCCGCATCTTTAGGTCCAAGATCATCAAGGCTACCTGAAAATTCTTAAGCTTTTCCACCACCGTGGTGGAGTCCTGGGTCGCAATGGCCTCGCAATTTCGTTCCTTAAAATGTTCTTTCAAGACCTCGATAATTTCCCGCTCATCATCCACAATTAAAATTAAAGCCCGGGTTTCATTCACGCTATCCCCCCATTTTTTGACTTACGCACCATTTTAATAACTCTCCAATCTTTTCGTAACGAAGTGCTTCGGTTTTAGCAACGACTCTGACGCCCTGCTTTTTCAGAGCGTCCCTGAATTCGGATTCCAAGACCATGTCGACTGCCGCAAACAAAACTGCAATAGAAAGACTTGGATATCGAGCCTTCGCCTTCTCAATAAAATCTAAAAGTTCTTTTGGTTTGGATATCTGTTCATCGATAATCATACCTGAAATTCCTTCGCCTTTTAAAATATCTTCGGCTTTTTCAAGATTTTCTGACCCTAGAAGTTTGAATTTAAAATCCTTCCCTGTGATATCACTGACCAATTCCCGAATATCTTTATCGCGGTCGACATAAAGGATTTTGTCCATATCAGCCATGGTCTAACGCCCTTGTAATCCTTTTTGAGCAAGGATGGTTTGGACTTTTTCCTTGAATACGTTGGGCCTGATGTCATCCGGCTTCCCGAAGTAGCCAGCCACCCCCAGTTTTTCTGTCTCCTGCTGGAGGGCGATATCCACATAACCGGTCATCGCGATAACCACAGCCTGTGGCCATCTGGCGCGGATGGCCTTAATGACATCCAAACCTGTGATTGCTGTGGAAAGCTTGAGGTCGATAAGGCAGAGTTTCCATTCGTTGGTTTCATTAAGCCGCAAGGCTTCTTCTCCTGTTGTTGCAGAAATGGGATTCAAACCCAAGGCCTCTATTTCCTCTACCAATACCTCACAAATGTCTTCTTCATCGTCCAGTACCAGGGCATTAAGCATCAGACCCCCTCCTCCGTCAACGGGAGCTTAATGACAAACTTGGTTCCCTTCCCGGGTTCGCTCTCTGCATTAATAGTCCCTTTATGGATGGATTCGATAATGTGTTTGCAGACAAAAAGTCCCTGTCCCTGCCCCGCGGCGCCGATGCTATTATCCTTCTTCGTTTTCGTGGAAAACCCCTGGAGCCATATCCTTGGCAAAATTTCAGGAAGAATCCCGGGACCGTTGTCAGAGATTTCGATGCGGGCCATCTTCGGATCCTCAGGGTCCACTTCACCGGAAATTACGATGCGGCGGTCTTTCTGGCTTTCCATCACCTCATATGCATTTTTGATGAGGTTAATAAAAACCTGAAGGAGCTGGCCGAGATTCCCCATAATCAGAATATAGGGAGCGACACCTTCTATGATCTGACAGCCAGCAAGATTCTCCTCATATGTTGAAAACCGGCTTGCATTAATCGCCTCCCGGCATAGGACCAGAAGACTCAAAGAGCCCATCTCCCCCTTTGAATCTTTCAAGATATCCGTGAGCGTGTGGACCACCGCGCTAATCCGTTGATGTGAACCATCCGCCTTTTTGCTGGCAGCCATGATATCGGCAAGGCGTTTTCTTACTTCTTCTCTTAGCTCTTCAACTTCATTTTCTGAAAGACCGGCCTTGATTCTCCCCACCGCCTCTTCCACCCTTCCCACACAGTTCCTCTGTATTTTTCCCACTTGGAGCATTGCCACACTGAGGGGGTTATTGACTTCATGTCCGATGGCTTTGGCCATCCCCACCATGGTAGCGTTCTTTTCGGCTACAATGAGGGAGGCTTGCGTCACCTGAAGCTTTTCATTCGTCTGACTCAACTCCTTATTCATCCCTTCAAGTTCTTTGGAGCGATCGACTGCCTCATCGTAGAGCCTTGCATTTTCAAAGGCGATGGAAGACTCTTGCCCTAGGGTGA
>CAYJTB010000100.1:0-5363 GCA_964372875.1 uncultured bacterium | reverse complement strand
GCATCTCGCGTCAGATTCTTCGGCTTCGCCTCAGAATGACAGCTGTATGAAGTGGGATGCACCCGAGAATGAATTTTGGATTACGCCGCGCGGGCCACTCTGGCTTGAGCTTTTTCAGCCAGCATCATACGGAGGACAAGCCCTACGATTGCAAGTGCTTGTTGGCTTCTGACGTACTGAATTCCATTTTTCACTTCAATCAAATCGTCCACTTCGTCGGAAAGCGCGGCAGCAATTAGCGTAGCCATAAAAAATTTGGCGCCCATTGAAGTGTCGTCCCGAGCATCCACCGGCGTTCCATCACCGAAGACACCTAAATGAATTTGAGAAACAACTCCCGGTTGAACCGTCGGATCAGGTGTTGCCAAAATAGTAAGTTCTTGAGGGGCAGCCGTCAGGACACTGGCCTTTGTTACCTTAAATCGCTGCTGTAACTCTAGATCCCCTCTATTGAGCCCGGAGTTGCGCAATCGCATTATTTCAGTGATCGTTGATTGAGGTCCAGATGCGCCAATTCGCGCGTACAAATTTTGTCTTTGACTAAGCGCTTTCTTTATAGCTTCTACCGTTTGCTTTAGTAATTCGGCTCTATTTTCTTTTGCTTCAAGTATCCAATCTGTCATTTGAAAGCCCACCACTATGTTTTCGTTAGGGCTGGCTTCTAAAAAAGCATCGTAAACTTGCTCTGCGCGCGCGACAAGCACCGGATTATCAAATTCGTTCACCAAAACTGTGCCGGCGGTAAGAAGACCCGAGGTGGTTACTGTAATCGAGTCACGAATTCTTTGTAAAAATACTTGGACTGGTTCGTCGTCGGATATGGAAAGATTTGTAGCACTTCCTAAAGCTTCAGTCATTTGTGAAACGGTAACGGATTCGATTTCACGGCCTGTGAAAAATTCGAGCAGAGCGCCGGCAGCTTTGCGAATCACATTTTGATCAGCAAACAACGTTCTCTTTTCCTGAATTACCCGATTGACACGCTCAATGACTTGATTGCGAATATTTTGAATTATTTGACCGACTTGGCTTTCACTTTTTGCACTTATTAGGCGACTAATATTTCGCGCCAATGCATCATCTGCGGGCGCCAGACGCCCCACTTCAAGCAAATTCACCTCTTTAAGGAATCGGTCCGCGATACCTTCCGCCACTTCACTTTCGAGCGCCCGCGCTTCGGAGCGGGAAGGAGGTCGTGCGCCTGGCGGATCTAGAAGATCTAGAAAATCGTTGATGATCCGCGCCGTTGTTGCGGATACATTCTTATCATCAAGAGCCATGCTGAGAAACTCTTTGGTCTTATCAACATCCGAGTCAAATCCTTCGTAAATTCCAAAAAGCATGGCCTCTAATGCTGATTTGAAACCAACGGCTGCTGGCACAGAACGGCCCGGCGTTTTACCCACAATGTAATAATCAATAAATCGGTCAATAAAAAGGCCTGGAGTCATGTCTTTGACTCCACCCAGATCAACGACTACCAACTCCGCTTTCTCGAGATCATTGCTCCTGAACATAATGTTCTCGGCGTGTATGTCGCTAGGGAAACGGCTGTAATCCCCGTCACGAGAAAGCACACGTCCCGCCCGAACCCATTTCTCGGCTATTCTTTGAATTTGCGGCTCCAGCAACCCGCCTGCTCGATAGGCCTCAAATACCGTAGGGCCGTAAATCCATTCTTCGAAATATGTAATCAAAGAACCGCTGGGGTCCAAATAATCACCGATGAATATCGGCGCCATAGAACCGTCAAATTCTGTCTGTTCATTAAGTGCTTTGATTCGGTCAATCTCAAGGGGAAGAATGCGGCCGCCTTCTTCGTTTTCGCTTTTCAAGGCAAGGGTAATGGCAATTTGTTTTTCCCCAAGAATAAATAGAACTTCAAAGACATCCTTGTTGCTGCCTGATTTTTGGTAAAGAAGACCTGAATATTTCAGGTCTTGTAAATTAAGTTTACTGGCATCTATTCCGGTCTGTTGCGCGATTATTTGTTTAAGGTGTCGTTCCTTCTCAGAAAGTTCCGGATCTGTGGAACGCTTATTCCCGCGTTGAATAGCTTGAATGTCTCGAAGCAAAGTGTGTTCCAAAATATCCAAAGCACGGTTGATTCTCGCATTGGCTTTTATTGACTTCTCTTTCCCTGTCTCCCGCGCTTTGGAGCGGCTCAGTTGATCGACGTATCCTTGAATTTGTCCGTGGACCTCCTTAAAAGGCTGCGCCTCCGGAATATCATTTAGGATCCGGCTGAGAATTCCGGCCACGGAATCCAGCAGGTCCTGATCGTCCCGACTGTTGATCAAATAGTCCAAACGCTCCTGGATATCGCGGCGCTTGTCCACCGTCATCAACTCGGGATACATAGCCTGAAGATGCTGAAGCTTATCGCCAATACGCGCCCCGCTTCTGCGTATTTCCTCGACCACCTCTTCCGGCTTTTGCCGCCGCGCTTCGGAGCGGTGAAGAGAAATGGCGCGGAATTTTCCGGATCGTAGGAATGAAATATTCAGCCCGAGATCTTTCCCGAGATCTTTGGTGATGCGACTGCGTCGTCCTCGATAATACTTATAGGAATCCGGATCCAGCTGATAAAAAACAATGCCTCCAGGCGCCAAAATCCGCCCCAACTCACGAATCAGGTATTCCATTTGTAAGGCAGTCTTAGGAACAGGGACCTCGACCGCCATCGCAAAATCCACCGAACCATCAGCAACGGGAAGTCCCTTCCAAACATTGCCGACAACTTGATCCGCACCAGCAGCCCTGAAATGTTCAATTGCGCGTTCATCCGTAAAACGCGTCCGATTGATGCCTATGGCTTGAATACGATCGGGGTTGACTCCTTGCTGAACCATCTCTTCTTTAAGTTTCCGCAACACAGCACCATATGCCGCACCAATATCGAGAATAAGAACCTCCGCAGAAGGATCCGCCTTCAAACGCTCAATCAAAAGATTAAGAGACCGCTTGAATTCCGGACCCAAACGTTTCTCATAATCTTCAAGTTTTCTGTCTTTAAACGCGCTGTCAGGCCCCTTGATTCTCTCGTCCCATTCTTCTTCCGATTTGTCCCGCGTCTCGGAGCGGAAAATACGCACATCCCCGTTATTGGTGACACGAATCAAAGAGCTGTCGCTTGCCGTCAAAATCAAATGCTGGAGATAGCCCGATTCCTGCATCCGATAGGCGACAATTCTGGCGTTATTATTCAATTTCAAAAATTGATTAATTTCCCGATAAACTTTCTGGGGATTTGGGACTTCGAAGCGAATCGATTCCTTGCTGTCCCGCGGATGAACCTTCCAAACGAGAAGATGATTATCGCCTTTGGTAAAAGCAATCCCATAATGAGGAGGAACCTCGCGCCTCTTACGGGGAGGGGCCGGCATGATGCCGATATCCCCTTCTTCCGTCACAATGATTTGAGAGCGGTCGCTTAGACTCAAAATAAGTCTGTCCTGGTCGTCCAGCTTCCGATCGACAATATTTCTCTCCTTACCGACCAATTCCAAAATTTCGTCACGAACCCGGGGCGCATTCTCGACGGCGTAAGTGAAATTTTTCTCTCCACCCCACTTGGGAGCTGCCTTTACATCAAGAATAAGAAGATGGTCCATCACCTCGTCTTCTCCAGCTGGAACGGAAATAGTGTAAATGGTCTTCCGCGCTTCGGAGCGGCGAGAAATGTACGTGTTATGCGCAAAAATGCCGTTGCCGATGAAGTTGTGCGTGCCGTCCACCTCAATATCGTAGACATGTTCCAAACCCAGCGGTTCGATTGAAACAATCGCATCCCAGAGAATGTCGGATGAAACTTCCCCGGCATGCGCTTCGGGAATCGAGAATAAATTTGGTAGAACGGATTGGGCTGTGATATACTTCTGTAGTAAGGAGAAACCAATGAAACTGCTCGGATATATTGTCCTGATTGAAGAAGACGAGGACGGTTGGCTTATCGGTTCCTGCCCTTCTTTGCGCGGCTGCCACACCCAGGCACGCGACATGGCGAAACTTTTAAAACGCATGAGGGAAGCAATCAGACTCTGTGTCAAGGCGGAAAAGAGAATCCCAAGGCCGCTTAAATTCATCGGACTCCAAGAAATCAAGGTCGCCTGTTGACCCGGCTTACCCCTCTCAAAGCCATTCAAGTTCTCCGCATTCTTTCCAAGCTGGGGTTTCAAAAAATTCGTCAAGAGGGAAGCCATATCTACATGCGCCATCCGGATGGGCGGGCCACGGTCGTACCGATGCATAAAGGCGAAGACATTGGTAAGGGCCTGATCAAAAAAATCACCCAAGATATAGAAATGACCTGGGGTGACTTCATTCGGTTTAAATAACCTTGTTTGACCCGCCAACTCTTGTTTTGCCGCCGCAATTTCACTACCGAGTTTAAGCTCTGAAACTTTAACCCATGAAACCGTTGGCAGGCGCTTCTCGGCTGTGTTATACTTCCTTACATGAAACAAACGGTGAAAAGGATTTTGATCAACCCTTACGTCGTGGCTGACCCCCAGATCTGCCATGGAAAACCCACGTTTCGCGGCACGCGCATTATGGTCTGGCAAATTTTGGAGATGCTCGCCGTGGGTGAAAGTATTCAGAGCATCCGCGAAGCTTTTCCTTCCCTTTCCGCGAAACACATCCGAGCGGCTTTGGAATATGCCAGCTCTCTGACCCGGGAGAATTACGTCATTGTCAATACCCAGCCCGCGGTTCCTTCTCGATGAGAATGTCCGCGTTGAACTTGCCCGCTTTTTAAAAGCAAAGGGGTACGATGTCAAAATCGCTCTTCGATCCTCGTCGGACTTCTCTTTGGCTTCCTTATCCAAGAAGGAAAAATGCGTTCTCGTCACCAATGATTGGGATTTCTGTGAGTTCACCCGCGAAAAAATATTTTCTGTAATTTGGCTCAGAATCCCGCAGAATGATCCTGAAGCGCTGATCACCTCATTCGAAAAACTTTTAGCCCAACCTCCTTCCTTCTCCGGGCGTCTTGTCATCCTCAAACCAAAGAATTGGGACGACTTGCCATTGGCGAGAAGCTTTCCATAAGTTCGATTTGGCGCCGCGATCTCATCCCCCGCCTGAAGCTCGGACACTTTGACCCATTGATTTGCTTTTTCTCTTCCCCCTGCCCTGCCTTTCACCAAATACGGGTGATTCGCCGTGGTTTTGATGGATTTTCCTGAAGCAGTGGTGAGCCGGTAGACCGGTTTTATCCCCATATCGAGAAGGGCATTGATTCGATGGGGTTCGATTTGTTCGGTTGCTTCATTTAAAGAAAGAACGAGATCGCCCGGCTTGACTTGAACGATGGGGATTTCTTCCGTCCTTTTGCTTCCATCTTCTGCGCTTCTTACGAT
>CAYJTB010000099.1:0-5365 GCA_964372875.1 uncultured bacterium | reverse complement strand
TCGTCCAGCTGTTTCAACTTTTCTCGGCCAATCCCTCGATACTGCAACCAATCGGCATCGGAGGTCTGAAGCAGCTGCCGGAGGGTTGTGACACCTAGCGATCGAAAAGCCCGAAACATGAAGGAGGTTTTATTCGGGTATAAAAAACGGAAATTGGTTTTGGCATCTAAAAGAGAATCACTCGGCTCCTTCGTCTCTTTCCATAATCCAAACCGGTAGAAACTCTGGAGCTTTTGAAACGCCTCGGCCTCAATCTGCCTAATCCGTGTACCCGTTATTCGTCGTTTTTGACCGACGTGAGGCGAAGAATCCCTCGCCCGAGCTAAATTGCCCCCCGCTTTTGTCTTTGAAACTTCAAAACGCTCATCGAGAACTTCCCATTCTTGATCGTTTAAGAGGCGAAATCCTGATCGCTTTTGATGGGCTCGGAGAAATTTCACAAAATCAGGGTCTCTCAAAAATCGGGGGGTCTTTTTCCATTGGTTGCGATGGGATATGAATCTCTTAAGGCGCAGTTTTTTCGCCAAGCCCTCAAGCTCGAAATCTTGGATTAATGTTCTAATGGTAGAGCCGTTAAGGCCAAGCTCACGCCCGATGGCGCTTAGATGCGCGACATGTTGAATGAGGATTTTTTTAAACTCGGGACCGCTGCCTTGATATTTGCGAAGGGGCGGTCTTTCTTTGCGCAATTTTTTTGCAAGCGTTTTGAGTCGAAAGCGTTTGATCCGGTTCCCAACAGTCACGGCCGTCACGCCGAGCACAGCCGCCATCGGCGCCAATTTTGCCCCATGTTCAATGAGCACGCGCTTGAAATGTTCACGCTCTGATTCCGCCTTCTTCTCCCCTCCCCTCACCTCGGAGCGGAGAGAAGAGTTCTCAGCATTCCGTCCACGGTCCACAGTTAACAACGCTGGCGGGGCTAGATTTGCTGTGGACTGCCGACTATCGACTACCGACTGAATTTTTCTCACTTCAGACCGGGGTTTCGCGCGCAGGAGAAAGATTTTTTCCTTCGGTAGTGAAGACGCGATAAGTTTTAACAACCACTCCTGCCGCTCAAAATCATTGGATTCAGGCCGCCGCTCCAACTGTCTTTCTTCTTCAATATCCCAACCCGCTTGCGTTAACAAATTTTCAAATTCTTGCTCGGCAAATTTCGGAACATTAATTCGGATGAGAAATACCGCGTTCGGCTTCGCTTTTTGAGCGGTTTCGTTCAATATTTTCCACGCGGCACTTGACGGCAAAACCATATTGGCGCCTTCCGCTGATGGCGGTCCGGACTTCCCCATTAAATCGAAGTAATGACTGAAGCTTGGGGCATTGAAAACATAAAGATCGGCGGCCGGAATTTCGTTCAAATGCAGTTTTAAATCTTTCAGTCTTTCAGGCCGGCCTTGCCCGTAGGCCCATTTTGCAACCTGCGCTTGCGTGTTCATTAATTTCAGAAGGCTGATATCGACCGCGTGCACTTCTTTGGCACCTAATTCTAGAAGGAGCTTCGTAAGACCCCCCGCTCCCGAACCGATATCCGCTGCGGTGAGTTGAGACAAATCGATAGAATGCTCACGAACCCAGCTTCTGATGGCCCCCGCCGTTTTCAGGGAGCTGATCTCTCCCGGCGGATAAACCGTCGGGAAATAAAATCCGTGCTCTGCTTCTTTCACGAACTCCTCGAGAGGATACCCAAACTCCTCACGCCTTTCTCCGGCAAGTTTCGACCAAACAAGCTTGACGGGCCTGCCTCCTTCCGTTAAAAAATAAGCCTCGTCCAAATCTTTTAAAGCGGCCGGTTCACTCCCTCTTTTCATTTTATTGGCCACATCCTTCAGATTTTCAAATACCGCCCAGCGTAAGGCCTCGCCCTCCAAACCCAACACGGGATGCTGCGCCAGCCGTACACGACCCCACGACCCTTCGATCGGCTCTACGCGTGCTTGTGCCGGATCAATTCCAAACGCCTGCAGAAAATACCAGACCGGCATGTCTTCCCGAACTCCTTCAAGCCGCACCTCGGAGCGGTGGTTGGCGTTCTCTGTTTGCTGTTGCTGCAACCACAACTCATGAAGAAAATGTTTCTCCAAATTGGCAGTGAAGGCGGCTTTCTTATCCGGTTGATCTTTTAAGCGCTGATAATGGGTATCTGCTTCTTGGTTGAGGGCTTCGAGTCTCGCGGCTGTAAATTCAGGCTTAATACTCCCGTCAGGATGGAGGTAGGGTTCGAGAAATTGAGCTCGATAAGCCGGGATATCAATCCCGTAACTGGCGTCTACGACAACCGTGGATTCTTCCAGAATATTACCACCTGGGTTATAAAGGGCTTTTGAATCACCGTCTAAAAGAACAAAATCCCTCTCTTTTAAGTTTAAACTCAAAGGTTCAAGATGAATCAAAGACGGAATCCCTGAAAGGCGGGTTAAAACAGCTTCGTGCGAAGAGTCGTTGCCGTAAGTCGTAATGAGCGCAGAGTGAGGGTAACTGAAAATCAAGGGCAAGATTTCGTCACGATTATCTTCGTTCGAAACAAAAATAATAGGCTTCTTTTCTTGCATGAGCTTTTCAGCAGCCTCGGCACTCGAGGCCAAAAAACCCTGAAAAGCGCCGGGAGTCGAAGCCCGGCTTTTCCCTAATAATCTGGGGAGAATCACGCCGTCCCGAATCCGATAAATCTTTCTTGTTTGCACGCGGGCTTGGAGTTTTTCGATCATGGGAATCGCACGCGCCTCGGTAAGTTTACCTTGAGCCATTTGTTCTTTAAGATAAGCAATCTCCCCGTTTGGAGAAAAATTGATTCGCCGATTTTGAAGAAAAAATAATTTTCCATCCCGCACGACAAATTCAACTTCCCGGGGACCCACCGCATCTTCCAGTTTCTTTTTCGCCTCAAGCAGCTCTTGATAAATCTCGGGCGCGCTTTGGGCAAGTCGATGGATATCTTCGCCCGCCTTACCCCCCGTCATCAGCTCCTCGCCTGTAGCGCTTTCAAGATATTGCCCAAAAAGAACGTCTTCGTTGTTATTTGGATTTCGAGTCGAAAAGACACCGGCTCCATAAAAGGGAAGCGATGGGTCTGTGCTACGCTTTTTTGCGTATGCAGCGTCTACAATCCAACTCGAGCCGGCGGCATCTAATTGATGCGCTCTGCTGTCAACCCATTCCTGAATAATGATGGGCATATCGTATGCTTCGCTCAGCCCCTCGCGTTTACGATACGCCTTGGCCCGTTCGGAGTACCACGCTTGAGCAACATTTCGAATAGCCGGCAAAAGATTATGGGTGTTGGTTATGGTCCTCATAATCCCGGGCATAGATTTTTTGGGGTTGCTCCGCACAGAAGAACGATCTCCTCGAACTCCCGCCTGTCTCAGTTCAGTTTCAATCAAAGGAATGAATGCCCCCGCTTCACCCACAGGACGTTCAAGGATGAGCTTGGCAAGGTGTTCGGAAAGTGCAATACCTGGAGGATAAGGTAAACCTAAGCGGTCAAAGATGAGAAAACCCGCTTCCTTGTTACCCAATTCCGGGGTGTAAGTTCCTTTTCCTAACGGCCGCACTCCCATTTTTACTTCATCTCCAATGTCAAACTTTTCGGAAAAAAGAATTCTCCGGTCATCCGTACTTGCCAATAAGTAAAACTCCACAAGCAGCTCATGTTCTCGTGGAACATAAAGATCATTGCGATACTCAGCCTCAGCCCAATGCTGAACTGATTCCCAAATATCGACCTTTCCATTGAGAAAGGCACCCGGAACCCCGAGTTTATCTCTTAAATAGAAAAGGAAGGGGTGATCATAGACAACTCCGCTCGTTCCCGATTTTTTCCAGAAAATTCCCATATCATCATCGTTGTCAATCCGCTGGCCGACGGATTCGAATGTCAATATCCTATGCAGCCCGTCTTCCGAATAGCGGGGATGACGGTCGAAACGATCGCGAATGGGCTGATACTTTTGATTAAGCAGTTCGTAACTCACTCGTGGATTAATTTTCAACACGGCCCTCAGAAGGCTGGTCAATCGGTCGTCCACATCCGCTCCACGAACACCCATGGACTCCAAGCGGATTTTAATGCTCTTTGCGTCGATTGCTTCGGAGTCAGCAGCGCCACTTAAAGATTTGATGTTTGTTTCTAAAATCGCAAGCATCGATTCACGGCCCGCTTTGAAATACAACTCCACAAAAGGTTCAAACTCTTCCGGAATAACTAAGTACCTTTCTCCGTGAATTTCCCAGAAATGACGCCCCACATAATCGATTGCCCGCTTGTTTTCTTCAATATACGCACCTTCTATTTTAAAACGGCGCAGATCATCCAAAATAGGATCTTGATCAATGCGCTCGGTATAAGGTTCGAAATATTCATCAGAGATCACATAGGATCCTCCAAAGACAGGCCCGATAAAAAATTTACCTTTCCCTGTTTTTTGGGCGGTATCAGAGAAGGGCTTCTCTGAAAACGTTTTAAAAACCAGGTGAAGTGTCTCCACGTTAAAATCAGGATTTGCATTTTTCATTACACGATAAACAGCAAGGAAGCTTTTATCTTTCCCGAGAGGAGTCAATAGCCGTTCTGAAAATTGAATGAAGCTGCCTGGAAAATGGACGGCGATACGCTGCGGCAGTAAAATTTCAAGATCTTCACTTAAAATAATTTTTTTATTAGGATGAACACCTAACTTTAATAAATAATCCAACGTTTTTAATATTTCATAATAGATCTTACGGCGGTCTTCTTCTCCTATTGGGTGGCGGACTTTGCTTCGGTTAAGTTCTATCTTAATAAATCCTTCCGAATCGGATGCAGGTTTTTCGAGAGTGCCCAACAAAACATTTGTACCCTGAGCAAGTTTTTCTTTACCGTGGGTGACTTGCCACTCAGGCCCCATGCCGCGTGATTTGTGTCGATGACCACCGCCCCCTAGTTCCAGCCCCGGCGAAAAAGTAGGGTTATTGGGATCAGAGTAATCCCATGTTCCTTCAACCTCAACAACCTTCTCTTGTCGAGATGGAAGACTTTCAAAAACATCCTGCCCTTCTCGTGAAGTCACAGCAAAACCCGCCCGTCCATCTGTAGACTCCCGAATATCTGAATGGAGTTTTTCTAATATCTTCGATTCAGTCTGACTCTCAATTTTTTCTTCGGTTGGTTTTAGAAACCATTCGTTAAAACTGTTAAATGAGCGCAAAAAAGTTATTTCATCAGGAATAAGGCGTTCAATTTCCGCCAGCCTCTGATCTGTTTCGGAAGAAGACATGATTCTCACATCCTGAAAATGGTCTTCTAATAATTGTTTTTTTGCTAGGAGCCATTCTTCTGCTTGCTCCCACGCTTGATCTTGCGGATAAAGCTTGCCCCATTCTTCGG
>CAYJTB010000098.1:0-5519 GCA_964372875.1 uncultured bacterium | reverse complement strand
GGAAATAGGATGCTCAAAAGCCTCTTATTTCATTCACAATTAAAGGTATAACTCAATCTATATCAATGGGATAAGACAAAGTAAAGAAAAATTATTCCATCTCTTGTAATCCGGTTAATCACCGGGTATTATTTGAGCGTTGATGGGCAGACTTACTTCAACCGTAGATTTCCAGCCTATCCTGCCCATGAGTGGTTAGAGTGATTTCGTATGACAAACAAACAACTCAGAAGACATTTTTTTTACCCTTTATTTAAAGTCGTTAGAAAAGTATTAGATAAGATGGGTTTGCGATTATGATTAATTGGACAACAGGAAAACTACATTTTTGGTTAAAGAGCACGGCCTTGGTGGTGGCCCTTGTCTTCACTTGGAATACCGTTGTTTGGGCGGATGGCAGCGGCAACATGGTTCATGCGCTGCAAACGGGGAACAAGGAAATGCCGGCAAATACACCGGTCACACCCAAAGATCTCCTCAGTTCCATTAAGCTTCCCGAAGATCTTGGTCAAATCAAAAGATCGCATCACGGACTTCGTAATGAACTGGTTGTTCACATTCAAGACGCACACGTTAACGAAGAGGCCCAGCGCAGGATTGCTGGAATCATCGATTATTTTGTCAAAGAACATTCCGCACGACTCGTCAATGTTGAAGGCGCCACGGGCGAACTTGCCCACCATCTTCTTTCTGCTTATCCCAATCCAAAGGCACGCGAACTTGTCGCAGATTATTTTCTAGGCGAGGGCATGATCTCCGGACCGGAATATCTTGCTTTGTCGAAACGTCCCGAACTCATTTTAAATGGCGTTGAAGAAAAATCCCTTTATGATGAAAACCGCAAGGCCTTCATGGAGGCACTTGATTTTAAAGAGGAAGACAATGCCGTCATCGCCAAAGTTAGAAAAACACTGGAAGGCGTCGCACGGCATCTTTTGTCAGAAACTCTTTGGGAACTCGTGCGCAGGCAACGCGCGTTTCACAACGAAGAAATGGAGTTGCCGTCCTATTTAAATTATCTCCAGGAGTTAGCTAATCAAACCGGAGCAAAAGAGCCTCGCCCTCAAATTGAAGCCTTTCTAAAACTTTTGAGTTTTGAAGGTGAGCTCAACATCGAAGAAGCGGAGAAAGAAGTCAGTGAGGTTATCCAAGCATTGCATCAGAATCTTAAAGGAAATGATTTGAATGAATTTTTAAAGATGTCCGCGGGCTTTGAATCAAAGTCAGTTTCACGGGCCGAATATTACAAGTTTCTCTCCAGTGTCTTTTCAAAACTCCCAAGAGGCAAACAGTACTCCAATTTTCAAAAGTATGTGGACTATGCCGGCCTTTATGAATCGATCGGATTGGAACTCTTCGGTGAGATCAAAAGGGTCGAAAACGCCGTCCAGGAAAAACTCTTCCGCAACGAAGAAGAGAAAAAACTCGCGAATCTTTTTGAACTCTTGGGCATTTATGAAAAGATTTTTAATTTCTCACTCGCCAAAGACGACGCAGAATTTTTCTACAATTTCCATTCACAATTTAAAACAAGTACCTTTGTAAGCTTTTTGGCCCCGCTCATGAAGCGGTTTCACTTTGATAACGATCTGAATGGAATCGGACTGGAAAAGCTGGATAACGATCTTCCTAAGGTCGAACGCTTTTATGAAATTGCTCTGAAACGCGATTCGATTTTGATGGATCGCGCGCTTTCCGAAATGGAACAAAGACATCAATCCGTTTCCATTCTTGTGACAGGAGGTTTTCATACCCCCGGGATTGAGCGGGCCCTTCGGGAGAAAGGATATTCCTATCTTGTGATCATGCCTCGTCTCACGAAAGCGATTGATGAAGCTAAGGAAAGTAAGCGATACGCCGAGGCGATGCGCTCAGAACCGACGAAACTGGCAAAAATTCTTACCGAGACCTACTTTCCAGCACAATCAGGTTTGGCTAATGACCCGAGATATCAGCTCGCGACGCCGTCATTTTTACCTTCGCTTTCAGATCTCGCGGCAGTGGAGTTTCCGGTATCGGAAGAATTTAATCCTCAAACTTTCATCAAGGCGCATCCTCAATTTGACAAACTGATTACCGCGGTGCCTCTGGTGACGGTGACGGACATCGGCCTCAAAGGAGAGGTGCCGTCAAAAGAAGCGCTTTACCAGGCAATGCAGTCTCATTTAATGCCGGAGGAAAACAAGGCTGCAAGCGCCCTTCTCGGAATCGTCTTGGGACAGAACGCCAAGCTCATGGAACGAGCGGACGGTTCCAAGTTATTTCTAGGTCGCACTTGGGATTCTGACGGAGCATCGCTTGCTGTGTCTTTTACTCCGAATAAAAACCGCGAAGTTTCGACCCACAAAAATATCCAAGCAGAATTTGATATCGATCATATTCATTTAGCTATGAGGATTGTGAATCCGACCGACCGTTTGCTTTTGGCGGATAAATTTACAGCCGAACAAGCTCCGATCCTTGCAAAGATCAAACAAAAGGGCAAAGCCGAGTTAAATCATAAAGAAATGCTTGAAAAGGCGTTTCAGAAGGCACGAATAGAAATTGCGCAACTGGACCGCGAAACGCAGATGCCGATCTCGGACTTGAATCGTGCCCTTATCCATGTTGAGGCCGTCTTTTCCAAGATGGGGAAACTTGAGGCTGCTGTCCGCTCTGAAGTGAGGAATCTCGGACCGGAAGATGAGTTTGCAAAGACGATACAAGGAAATCTTCAAGAACTCCAATCCCGTGTAACCACAATCCGCGAGCGGGTTGAGAAAGTGCAATCGATTTCTGATATCCAGAAACAGTATGCCGTTCTCACCGAAGATCTTCTTCGCGAGATTGAAAGGGCAAAGAGTTTAGTCAGCGTAGAATTTCAGTTTATGGGCAAGCCGGTGAAAGAGCGCATGGCTTCCCTCCAGCGAAGCTATGAGCTTGTGGACGCGTTGTCGCGCCTTCTCGCCCAGCGTTTGCTGGCGGCGAAAAAGGAAGTCAAGGACCGCGGTTACGAAAGCGATCCAACCGTCCTTCAACTTCGGACGGAAGCCGTCCAAAAAATTGAAAGTGCCAGAATGGTATTCGCCAGTCAATTTTCCGAAAAGGCCAAAAAACTCGAGTCGCAAATCCTTCAAGAAATTTCTGGATTAAAACCCCGATCTCTCGGGACCCGTTTGCGCGAATGGTCCGGAGTTGCAATTCCGGGAGTGTCCGGAGCTGCGATGATTGTCGGTGTGATAGGCATGATCGCGGCCATGGGTTCGACCACGGTGATCCTCCCTACGATGGTGATGACAGCTCTCGGACTTTCGGCCGCGAGCTGGCTTCTTTCCGTTGCGTACGACAATTACCAGAAACTTAAAGAATCCCATCGCAAGCCCGAAGCCCTTCCAAGTCCAGTCAAACCCGCGGTTCCGGCTCCAGCGGTGCCCGCGGAAGAGCGCGAAGGAGCCGAGAGGGAACTTGCCGGTTTGCGCGCTCAGATCAAAACATTGGAAGATCAATTAAAACTTATTCAAGCCAGATATGATAAAGAAGGCAACAACCTTAAAGCGCTTCAAACGGAAGTGCAACAACGGGAGCTGGAAAAGGGTCAACTCACACAACAGCTCAACGATCTTCGCCAAGAATTAACCCGGACTCAAAAACTAAACCAGCAGGCAGAAGCAGAATTCAAAAGTTTGGGTCAACGGATTCAACAGGTTCAATCTCAAATAGGAAATGCTGGAACTCTTCAGTCCGGAGCCCAAACTTTAAGTGAACAGGCGGGTCAAGCTCAGGCCCTCCTCCAGAAGCTGGAAGGCCTTATTCAAGGTGACGGAGCAAAATTGCTGGAGCTGATTCGTAAAGGGGAAATAGGACATTTGAAGGCCGTTGTGGGGGATCTTCTCAAAGGGGAAAGAGGAAGTTTAACTCCGGAAATGATGAGAGATGCTCTTCAGCAGCTCGCGAGACTTCAAGGCCGTTCAGAAGTACGAGCCGGTGAACTCCTCGGCCCGCTTCCTGAAAAAGATAAGGATTTGACTGAGCTTGAAGGGCTTTTTGACCAACTGGTTACTAAGTATGCTGATGACGTTCACTTTCGCATGACGAAGGAATTGCAAGGGCTGCTTCGACAACTTCAGGAAGGGACGACACCCGTTGATTTTGATTTTTCAAAAGCCGCAGAGGCAATCCGCCAAACCTCCTTGAAGGAACTCTCTGAAGTAAGTGGCCTTCCAATCTATCAGGATGTGCAGAAAAGAATCGAACAAGAAGTTCAAACCCAAATGGAAAAAATGGGTCTGATTCTTGACATTCGTCGCACCGGCGGAGCGCTTCAAGAAGAATTGATACGGCTGCGTACCGATGTTGAGGCGGACCGCGAAGTAAATTTCGTTCCGTTTGAGACGCGTCTTAACCAGGAATTCAGCCGGCTTCGGACGGCTGTAGGCGAAAAACCGGAACTTCTTGAATTCCTCGGAAATATTCAAACGCCCATGACAAACGAATTGACTCAAGCCACGGAGCTTCATACTCAAATGCGCCTCGAGCGGATACAAAAACAGCGCGAAGCTCTTTTCCAGTCCGTTGAAGCCCTGAAAAAGGATCAGTCCGGGCGTTATTCCGCAATCACCGCCGCAATTCAAGAGATGAAAGCAGACAGCCCTTATTTTAAAAACGACCAATTGGAAGGGGCGCTTGCAAAACTCCGTCAAGACAGGGAGCAGGAAGTAGGCCGCATTACAAAAGAGTTTCTGAGCCTTGCGGACGAAATGGGCAAGCTTGTTCAGCCGGTGATTTCAGAAGGTGAATTGCAGGAGCTTTCAATAGGACAGCTCTATGAAGCCCGCAAACTGGTGCTGGAGAAATTGGCCGAGATCACAAGACGGATGGACGAGCTGAAGCGAATTGCTTTAGAAGTCCTTTTGACTCCGGCTCAAATCATTCGGGCAGAATCCCTCGGAGAAGAAATCACCCAAATCGTTAATGCCCTCTCCAGTGAACTGCAGAGTCCGGAGATTACCCAAGTGAGCAAGGAGGCATCCAAGTCAGTTGAGGTGATTCACCAAAATTTTATTGAGCAATTCAGCGACCGGCTTAAACAAGCATACCAACCTTTGCAGGCGGAAGTAGGTGCCATGACATTGAAGGAGGGAAGTTATATTACGGATTCGGAAATGAATAAGAAGTTTCTTCAAGTCCTTGAGCCTTTCCAAAAGGAAATGGACCAATTCAAAGAACCTTTTCGTGTGGTGTTGGTCGAAGCGGCAATGTCCGTTCGGAATCAGGAGTATCAAGCCATTCAGAATCTTTATGTTCAGACCAAAATTGGGCGGATTCCAAAGCTCGAGGCTTTACCGGCCGAGCTCGCGCCACAAGTCGCCCAGCCGATTACGCCGGCTGTGCCTGAATCAAAAAAGCCCGAAGCAACCCAACCGCCAACAACTCTTGTTCCCGAGGCGCCGAAACCGGAGGTTCCACAACCCAAAGCCGGACTTTTTTCTTGAATCTCTAATTGGTTCGCAAATCGAAAGCAAGCTGGAATCGAAAAACGA
>CAYJTB010000097.1:0-5526 GCA_964372875.1 uncultured bacterium | reverse complement strand
CACTTTTCAGTCTTAAACCCTTTAAAAATAGTCCACTTTTGAATCTTAACTGACAAGAAATCAAGAATTGGTTGCAAATAGGCATGAATTTTGGTATCCTTTCACCCCTAAATTCACCATGACTCAAAAGACCTTTATCCTCAAAGAAAAAGACATTCATCGGAAAACCTTTTTGGTGGACGCACGGGGTAAAATCTTGGGCAGGCTTGCCACCCGCGTGGCCACGATCTTAATCGGTAAGCACAAGCCCGAATACACACCCTTCCTTGATTGCGGGGATCAGGTGGTTGTTGTGAATGCCAAAGAAGTCCTTTTAAGCGGCAAAAAGAAAACCAAGAAATTTTACACGCATTACACGGGCTACCCAGGCGGTATCCGCGTCGTTCCTTTTGAAACCATGATGGAAAAAAAGCCCGAGCAAGTGATCCGTGAGGCCATCCGCCGAATGCTTCCTCATAATAAATTAGGCCGCAAAATTATCGGCCATCTTCGTATTTATGCAGGCCCGGATCACGAGCAGAAGGCGCAAAAACCCATTGCTTTAGAGTTCGCATCATGAACACTTATTACGCGACCGGCCGGCGCAAAGAAGCGATCGCCCGTGTTTGGCTCTTGGAAGGCCAAAAAGGTCTTTCGATCAATGACCGGACGCTTGAAAATTATTTTACCCGCGAGGCTCACCGCGTGTGGGTGCAAGATCCTCTCAAGAAAACAAACTCAGCAGAACGATTTGGTTTAAAAGCCCTTGTGATCGGCGGGGGGGTAAGCGGCCAGGCACTTGCCGTGCGGCTCGGTATTGCTCGTGCGCTTTTAAAAGTGGATGAAAATTTCCGCCCCGGTCTTCGAAAAGAAGGTTATCTTACCCGCGACCCAAGGGCTAAAGAGAGAAAAAAATACGGCCACAAGGGCGCTCGCCGCAGCTTCCAATACACCAAACGTTAATTCTGTTTTGAGACCTTTCGTTTTTTTCGTATTATTGTGGTTCGTCGTGGGTCTTTCCGGCTGCGCCGCATTTTTTGAAGATTATCAATATCAGCCGATCTCTTCTTCTGACCGAACTCCCTAAGAAGTTGTAAGGTATTTTTTATGATGCGATCCAAACAGTGGGTGGTAGGTGTTTTTTTTCTAGTTTTGGTTTTGGCGCTTAGCCTCTCAGGCTTTGCGCTTTGGCGCGTTTCCAAATCCCAAGAATCCTTCCAAGCCTCCCTCGTAACTCAAATCGGAGAGGCCTTGGGCGCCCAACTCGAACTCGAAAACACAAGCTTCTCTCTTTTTCCGTCACCCAGGCTCAAGGCCACCAAACTCAAACTGAAATTACCCCAAAAAGAATTTTCTGAATGGGCGGCAAGAGAAGCCCGGTTTACTTTTTCTGTGCTCCCTCTTCTTTTGGGAAGGGCGCAGCTCTCCGGGGTGAGGGTCCGCGGCGGAGAAGGAAGTCTTTGGGGAATTCCTTTAGAAAAAATCGAATTAAAAATCAAAGGCCTCGGTCCGCACAAAGATGCGTCCTTTGTTTGGAAGGCGCGGGTGGAAGGGACCCAGGGCGTTTTAAGCGGAAAAGGAAAAATTGACTTCGGCAACCGCGCCGAGACGTTTTGGAAAGATTTCGGTCTGCATACCCAAGCGAAGATACAATCGTTTACGTTTCCTCAAGGGATGGACAAAAAAATCCAGCGAAGCATCCCAGAGCCCTTGCGTTTAGGCTTGTGGGAGGGTGAGGTTTTCTTTGAGAAAGAAAAATCCGAAACAGGCATTGAGAGTTTGAGCAAGTTTCATTCAAAAAATATCCCTTCCAATACAGGTCCGCTCGCCATGTCGGGTGAAACCAAATGGCTTTGGAACCTTGAAAAAAATTCCGTCGAATTTAAACGTTTAAACATTGTCAGTCCCTTCGCGGAGTTTGACGGCATGATGATCCTTCGTCTGGAAACCGGCGAGATCGAAGAGGCACGCCTGCACGCCAAAAAAGTCATTTTGGATGAACTCATCCGGAATTTTCCCATCTTCCAATCTCTTCTTCCTTTGGACACGGGGCTCTCGGGCGAGAGCGATTTCGACCTCTCTTTGCAGGGGACTTTGGATTATTTGTCTCTCCATGCCAACTGGAATTTAACGCCCGCGGTCGTGACCTACGGAAAAGTTTTCTCCAAACCTAAAGACCTTCCCATGAGAATCAATTTTGATTTTCTTTTGAAGGCGAGTTCGCAGTTATCCGGGGATTTTTCCATCCGGTTCAAGCAAGCAACCATCAAAGGTGCGCTGGCGGCACTTGATCTCAAGACCGGCGCAGGAGAGATTACATTTCTCACCAATAAATTTGAATTGAGGTCATGGAAGAGCCTCCTCATTCCTTTTGCCGCGTACCGGCTTTCGGGCTCAGCCAAGGCCCTTTTGAGCTGTAAAGGCAGCCTCTTTCAATGGGAGACGACTGAGCGAATGGCAAACCTCACCTTCGATGATGTCACCATTCTCTCGCCCGAAGGCAAGGGTATTCGCAAAGCGAAGGCGCACATTGATATCAGCCCTTTGAGTATTCGTATCAATGACGCTATTTTTACGTTAGGAAATTCTCCCATTCAAATGGAAATACAGATCTACAATGCCGACAAAAAACCTCAAGGCACGATCCAAATTACCTCCGCCAAACTGGAGCCTTTTGTGGTGTGGGATAATCTCAAAGAATTTCAGACTTTGATCCAAAAAAAGGCAGGCCGCGGGGAGGAGATTGAAAGCGCTCTTAACCGGCTGGTCCCCAAATCCCTTCATTTTGAAAATTTTTCATTGAACGTCAAACTGCAAGAAGACAAATGGACGCTTCATCATCTGAACTTTGAAATCCTCGGAGGCCAATTGGCTTTTCAAGGAGAGTGGGACCGCTCCCAAGAGACGCCGGACTTTTGGATCGCCCTTCAATCGCAGCGCATGAGTTTGGCGCCTTATTTTGAGGAGTTGGGCGGAAGGGTCCTAGAAGGAAATCTTTTCTTTGACGGAAAGTTTAAGGCCCAAGGGGCCCATTTCGATGAAGTTCACCAATCTTTGGCAGGGGAAGGCAGCCTTTCAATTACCAATGGGGAATGGGCGTTTCTGGATTTGACCAGCCCGCTCAAAGGGCTTGTTCCGCTTCAAAGCTTATCTACGCCGCAGCACCGCTCTCTTCCCTTCCACGACCTCAAAGCCAATTGGAGATTTAAAGACGGAAAATTTGAGACCGATGATTTTATTTTAAATGCCGAGGATTTTTGGATTGAAGGGAAAGGCAATCTTTCTCTGACAGGCGTGGTCAATTCCCGGCTTGAAGTTTATCTCTCCAAATTTCTGACCGAGCAGATGTTTAAAACCTGGAAGGCGTCAGAAGAGCCGGACGGTAAACAATTAGGTCCCATACCACTTCTTTTGGTGGGCAACGTCAAGAAGCCCGAGCCGCGGATCGATGACCGGATGGCCGAATCTTTCCTTGAGTCGGTCCGGACCCGGAAATTCCGTAACGTACTCCACAAGCCTTTTTTGGAATCGTCTGTCAGATCGTAAAAATATTACCATTTACCCTTTCCCCTTTGGGGGAGAGGGTCAGGGTGAGGGGATGCTGAACCGTTGCCCTCATCCTAACCTTCTCCCTCTGAGAGGGAGAAGGGATAGGAAAATTAAGCCGTGGGGAGGCGGAGTTCTTTGCGAAGTTTCCTCAAAAGTTCCCGCGCCGCTTTTTCTTCCAGCTCCCTCCTGTTTTTTCCCGTTAAAGCGATCCGGTATTTTCTTCCGATGCGGATTTCAACTTTGATTCCTTGGCGTGTGGCTTTCCAGGAATAATCCGGGATTTTCTTCCACTGTTTTTGCGCAAGTTCCTGGAGCGTGCTTTTGGGGTTGGGATCAAGCTTGATGAGGCGTCGGGGATTAAGGTAAGAGCCGAAATGTTTGATAATAAATTCTTTGGCCTGGGCGAGTCCCTGATCTTCATAGATCGCAGCGATCAGCGCCTCCAGGGCATCCGCCAGAATTTTAGTATGTTGAGGTCCTTTATCGTTCACCAGGCCGCGTCCAACTTTGAGAAGATTCCCGAGACGAATCTCTTGGGCCACACGGGCCAGAATCTTTTTGGAAACCAGGGTGGAACGGAACCGGCTAAGGATGCCTTCATCAGCGTCCGGGAAGGCGTCGATGAGCTCGCAGCAAATCACATAATTGAGGATGGCATCGCCGAAAAATTCCATCCGGTCAAAGTTCGCCATCCGGAGATGAGGATGCTCGTTGCGGTAAGAGGGATGGGTCACGGCGGCTTCCAAGAGTTTGGGATTGGTAAAGGTGAATCCCAACATGCGCCGGTTTTCAGTCTTGCTCGTCTTTGAGGTTGTTCGTGCCAATTTCGGGTCTCCAGGAGTTAAGGTTTTATGAGGGTATAAGCCGTTTTGTTTTTTATGTCAATAAGGATATAATGTTCGGCCTTTCCAGGGAAAAGGAGAGATCAAATGCTTTCTTGTGCAGTGGTGGGGGCGACGGGTTACACAGGTGCGGAATTAGTTAAGATTTTACTCCGCCACCCGCGTGTCCAGATCACGAATCTTACGACGCGTCAGGACATGGCGATTCCTTTGAGGACGCTTGTGCCCGGCGTCCCCAAGACGAATGATCTAGAAGTCCAAAAATTTTCTTTTCCTGAAATCAAAAAAAAAGCCGACGTTGTTTTTCTTGCCCTTCCTCATACGGAGGCCATGGAGACGGCTGCCCGTTTTTATAAAGCCGGAAAAATTGTGATCGATCTGTCCGCAGATTTCCGGATTCAAAATGTTCCGGTGTATGAAAAATGGTACGGTGTAAAACACAAGGAGCGCAAACTTTTGGCGGAGGCAGTTTACGGACTGCCTGAACTTTTTCGCGCGGCCATCCGAAAATCAAATTTGATCGCCAACCCCGGTTGTTACCCCACCGGCGCAAGCCTAGGCGTGGCACCTTTACTTCGTGACCGTCTCGTGGAACCGGGCGCGGTTGTGATTGATGCAAAGTCCGGCGTTTCGGGTGCAGGAAAAAAATTAAACCCTGCGACACAGTTCTGTGAAGTGAATGAAAATTTTTATGCCTATAAAGTGAACCGTCACCAACACATGCCCGAGATTGAAGAAGTCCTTTCAAGGGTTTCAGACGAGCCGGTTCATTTGACTTTTGTTCCGCACCTTCTTCCTATGAACCGGGGGATTTTGAGTACCATCTATTTAAGGAAAAGGGCCGGGGTCCGCGTGGCGGATATCCGAAAGAGTTTTGAGAAGGCCTATGACCAAGAGCCCTTTGTCCGCGTGCGAAAAGAAGGGGAGTTTCCTACGCTCCGGGATGTGCAGGGAACCAATTTTTGCGATATCGGTTTTGTTTCATTGCCCGATGAAGACGAGGTCATTGTGATTACCGCCCTCGACAATTTGATCAAAGGCGCAAGCGGCCAGGCCGTGCAGAATCTTAATATCCGCGCAGGCTTTCCTGAAGAAGAAGGGCTCCTAGTTTTACTGTCTGAGTTTCATAAAAGCACGTAACTTATTTTGTCGATGG
>CAYJTB010000096.1:0-5552 GCA_964372875.1 uncultured bacterium | reverse complement strand
CCCTTCTTCAATGGCCTGCCGCATCGAATACAAATGAAACGGCTGAGGTTTACCGCCTGCCTGCGCCGCGCTGCCACTTTGCGCGGCAGGCAGGTCTGATCCCTTTCGGCCGAAAAACTCCAGCGTCTTTGCCTTCGGAGTCGCGGTGAATCCGAAGAAGCTCAAATTTGGCCGGGGACCTCTGTTCAACATGAAACGGCGAATTTCGTCTTCGATGTCGTCATCTTCGTCTGCTTTCCCAGAAATCGTCTCGCTCTTATTCTCCGCCGAAAGCACATCCTTCATTTTTTTTGCGGACTCGCCGCTTTGCGAACTGTGAGCCTCATCCACAATGACCGCGTAATTGCGCCTGGGCAGGTCACCCGCTTTATCCAAAACAAACGGAAACTTTTGAAGCGTGGTGATGATAATATTCGTGCCACTCGTAAGCGCCTGAGCCAACTGCGTTGAATCCTTATCGATTTTCTCGACAACACCGGACTTATGCTCAAATTGATAAATCGTGTCCTGCAACTGCTTGTCCAAAACAATACGATCTGTGATTACAATTACCGAATCAAAAAGCCGCTTGTCGTTTTTGTCATGAAGACCGGCGAGATGATAGGCAAGCCACGCGATTGAATTGCTTTTGCCGCTCCCCGCGCTGTGCTGGATCAAATAATTCTTGCCAGTACCGCTTGCGAGAGCGTCAACGGATAATCGCCGAACGCTATCGAGTTGATGATAGCGTGGGAATATCATTGTCTCAATTTTGATCTTCCTGCCCTCAAAAGCTTTTTCCTCAACCTCAAGGTGGAGGAATCTTCCCAAAATATCCAGCCAACTGTCTTTGACAAGGACTTCTTCCCAAAGGTAAGCCGTCTTGTGGCCGCTGGCAGGAGGATTGCCTTTACCTTTGTTATGTCCCTTATTGAATGGAAGATAACGCGTCTTACTGCCTTGAAGCCGCGTGGTCATAGAGATGACGTCTGTGTCCACAGCAAAGTGAACAAGGGCGCGCTTCTTAAATTGAAAGAGTAGCTCCCGTTCATCCCGGTCGTATTTGTACTGCCGCTTGGCGCCATCAGCATCCTGACCGGTAAATGGATTTTTCAACTCAATGGTAGCCACAGGCAGACCGTTCACCGACAAAACCATATCAATGGAGCTCTCATCTTTTGTGCTGTAATGAACCTGCCGGGTAACAGTGAGAATATTCTTGTCGTAGAGCTTCTGAGTTTCAGGATTTAATTTGCTGACCGGCTTGAAATAGGCGAGTGTAAATTTCTTCCCGTAATCCGTGATGCCATGCCTGAGGCAATCCAGCATACCGCGCGCGTCCAATTCCTGATTGAGGCGATAGAGGAATTTCTTTTCAACCTCAGCTCCGTGGATCGCGGCCAAAGCATCCCAAGTTTCTTTTTGGGTATTCTTGAGGAACCGGAATAGCGTTCCTCTGTCGAGTGCCAGCGAACGGTCGAACTTCTCCGGATCACCCTTTTCATATCCGCCGCGTTCGATCAGGCTCTGTTCAATCGCTTCTTCAAACGCTTTTTCGTTGGTGATAGACGGCATATTTTGCCTTTCTTAATGTGCCAAATTGCCTTATCGCACCCTCATAATTACATACAAGGCACACGGTCTAAATAACATAACTACAATGCTATCAATTAGTTAAAATATCGGACTAAATCCAATTAGCCTGTGTAATTACATTGCGTTACACACTCAAAAAACGTCCAGCTAGCAAATAAAATCGACATAAGTCTTTTGTTTTCAATACGTTAGTTTTTATTTGCATCCGGCCAATGCAAATAAAATCAGCTGCTCTTTTCGATGGGCAGTCGATATTTAGCCATCTTTTTTGAGCCGGTTTCAATCCGCATTAAGAGACCCTGTTTTACCCATTTCGATAAAAGCCGCGATACCTTGGACGTATCGGGATTGTCAATTACTTTTCGCACTACTTCGTTTGTGACGTATTTTTCTTTCTTGGTCAAATAGGCATAAACCTTATCCCATTCCGAAGCTCTAATGGTGTTCAATAACACGACGCGAACTGAGTCCTGAAGAAAAGGGTATGTAAAAAACACGGGCGGGTACAAATTTTGACTGTTCATCTCAGACCGCATGGCTCGAACGCCTTCATTTTGGTCGAGGTTGGGCGGGTCGGGAAACTCCCTAAGATGTTTTACCAACAGATCATTCCTATATCCTTCCGCTCTGACAAAACCGACATTGAAGACCGTAATGTTTGAAGGGAACAAGCCCGGGCTCTCAACTTCAATCCGATCCTCGAAGATCTTCACCTCAATATCCCGTTTTAAGTAATAATCCCGGTGAATCACGGCATTCGTGATTGCTTCTTTCACCGCTCGTTCTGGTATTCGATAGGTGGTTACAAATCCGGATGAGGGTATGCGCATGCCCGCTCTTAACAGCGTCAAAACATATTCATGCGTTTTTTTGATTTGTTCAATGATCGGTCCGTCTATCGTTTTTGGCCTGCCGATGAGGTTCAATGTCTCTTTGATCTTTTCAAGCGTTCCTTCATATTGAAATATCCGGATCGTGCACTTGGTTTTCATAAGCGTATGCGGATAGAGTGCGAATAACAATACCGCGGCCCGAGTCGGTTTTAAAATTCCACCGTCATCCTTACGCGCGAGGCCCGTATTGAATAGAACTTCTCTAACATCTCGGCTTTCAATGTCACGGGCCGTACGCCACCGCTCATAAAATGGAGTATTTAACAAGTCGAAATCGACATCCACCAACTCTTTGTCGGATGAAGAAAACCCTTTTGCATAAGACAACTTGACGACCTCATGCGGAGACAGAACCCTGTTTCCCTTTTCTAGCCGGATATAGGCTTTGTTGTTAATGGAATGAAAATTACTCACCGCCTTTGAGATGCTCACAAGAGCTGCTGTCTTACCATTCGAGCATTTTAGAAACAGGGGCGGCCATAAATGCGAAATTGGAGGTGATATCCTCTGAATTTCTCTGCTCAATTCATCAAGTTTCTCGTGCGCCTCCTCGATCCCAAAAACTCTGTCAATTCCTTTGAACTTCGTTTTCTGAGGATCGTCCACTCCGAGAATAACCACGCCGCCATCGGTGTTCGCCATGGCAACTATTGATTCGATAACTCTGGAAATATTGAAATCCGATCCCAAGCGCTTAAATTCTGTTGTTCTGTCTTCGGTAGGAATCTGCAATACATTCTCGATTAATTTCTCATTCGACAACTCGCTCACTTGGCTACCTCTCTCGCATCACTTTTTCCCGTCACAGATCCAGAGATCAAAAACAGGTCCATCTGTTCAATCGCTTCTTCAAAAGCTTTTTCGTTAATTAGATTTGGCATTATCTTTTTCCGGAAGGATCTCTCCAACCGATCCATAAGGAGGCTTTGTTAGCATCGGAGGCCCAGCGCTCACAACATTACCTCCCGCAACATGTGTATCAGCGCTTACTATGCTAGAAGTTTTATTGCCCGCGAAATAATCTATTACTCCAAAATCCTGTTGTAAAAAATTCAAAACATCCGCACCTTGGCCTTTAACTTTCATGACTTCATCGTTCGTATACGGCTCTCCGTTTTCAATCCGTTTGAGATTCTTATAGAAATTATCAATCTGTTGGGAAGTCTCTTTATCAAGCTGCCCGCCATATTTATCGTATGAATCATAAATAAAACGAGCCGGCTTTCCCTCGCCCTCAGCCAAAAAGCGATCTAACGTTTTCAGGTTGCTTTGGGTTTCAGTCCATACCTGCTGAGCAATAAAATCAATTTTACCCTGTTCTGCTCGTTTAGCTTTAACCCATTCCACAGCATCGGGGATAAACTTTATAGCTCCCCAAACGGCACTGCAAACCGCGCCCAAAATCACTGCCCACAAAATAACGTGCTGAAACCATGAAGGCAGATACCGCCATAATTTATTCAATGCTTTCGTTTGCGCATTATCGAAATCATTTTTCATTGGCCGTTCTCACATCGATTTTCCCAGTCACGACCTCAGAAATTAAGGCGGTGCGGTATTCTTTCAGATATTCGATTTCTTTTTGATAACGTCTGATAGCCATCTTCGTCTTTGAAATAACTCGATCCAAATATTCAACGATTTTGGACTGCTCGACCCGGTCCTCCGGAAACCAAATAACAATATCCGATAACTCGGTTGAATTTATTGCGGGATAGCTTACTCCGACGGACTGCGCACAAACTCGATCTATGAATTTTTCACTCCTCAACACATAATAAAGAAACTTCGGATTAAATATTCTTTTTGGACTTATCACCGCAAAACCAGTTGAAACAATAATATCCTCAACATCATCCTCAAAATACGCTATGGCCTTTAGGTATGTTCGGACGGTCGAAACGATAGCATCTCCCTTTTGAACAATTCGACGCGCACGCGAAGGCGCATTAAGAAAACTAATTTTCTCGCCGAAAGCGATCCCTTCTTCAAGATCAACATTGCCTATATCAACATAATTGAATTCGTAATTTTCATCTACCGTCTCCGATAACGCCTTCCGATTCACGCATGAAACATATTTGAGTTTTTTCAAACACCAATGTTTGGGGACTTTCCCAAGCCAATCGACGCCGGAATCTTTTCCGCCGAAGGACGGATCCGCCTTCTTTGTGGCGGAAAGCTCGACATTCAGACCTGCCTGCCGCGCCGCTTCGCTTTGCGGCGCAGGCAGGTCAAGGCCTTTGGTCACCGTATGATCGATAATCGCCGTCCGCTCCTCTTTGAGAAGTTCGATCATCCGCTCTTTTTTGGCAATCAGGTCATCGATTTGTGCGGTCTTGTGGTCGAGATACTCGGCAATTGATCTTTGCTCATCAATCGAGGGAACTGCTACAACATAATCTTGGACGAAATCATTGGTAACTCGCTTTTGTCCGGCTACGCCCTGCATCAAGCCCTCGCCGATTCGACGAAATTCGCCTGAACTTGTAAGGTAATAAAGAAACTTGGAAGTGGTTCGTCCCGTTACGGCTCGCAATACATGAAATTCCGTTGAGCCAAATCCGATTTCGCTGTCCAAATCAGAAAGCAATGCACCTTTGCCATTTTCGAAGCACGGGGTTATCTTTGCAAAGATGACATCGTCCTTAGCAAAATGGGTAAAACCGTTTTTGAGCTCCGAAAATGGTCGGCGCTCGGATTGATCAAACGTTCCATCCGTATTCATCGCCTCCATCGGAATAAAGACACACGGTAAATTTTCTGGAATATCTGACGGCTTTGAGGGGTTAATCTGTGAAACAAACTTCAATCGTTTGATGTCCCACTTTTGCGGAACATCTCCCAACCACTCGATTCCTGATTCTTTATACGCAGGATAAGGTTTCATATTATCGATTCGCAAACCACACGGCGTATTCGCGAAGAGGCCAGAAATTTTTATCATGCTTCGGCCTTGCCTCGAGATCACACAAAGGAACCTCTCCAACCTCATTTTGCTCTCGAACCTTGGCAATGACTCCATATTTATCATCTTCCAATGACAGCCCCAATACCTCCATAGTGTGCCCAAGACGAAATGGT
>CAYJTB010000095.1:0-5584 GCA_964372875.1 uncultured bacterium | reverse complement strand
GAAGGCCTGCAAAATAAGGGTTCTTTAAATTTACTCCCCATAATGGAATGCTCAACATAATGCATAAAAAGCGATAAGTTTTGCACCAGTGGAAAAAATGCGGGACAGAATCTAGATCTCAATTCGCGATTGCACTCTCAATCTGACTTAAGGATATGCTACTGGCCCGAACCAGGAAACGACCCCCTAACGGTTCCAGACCGTGCAAATCGTCCGCGCACAAGACTTTTATACTTCTTGATAAGGAATTAAACTTCTGTTTGTGATTTCGTACCGGATTTTTGTAGATAAAAAGGTTACAACAAGAATTTGTACGCGGAAATGATTTTGGCGGGATTGATGAAATCCTGCTGGCCAACTTCACTCGTGCGAGGAAAGCGCTCTGCCAACATTCGAGAGTTTAACCCGCTCCATTGAATAGTCAGTTCAATCAATGTGTCCGATAACCAGTTGCATATCGTCCACTTTTTCGTTGCATAGCGTCCACATTGAGGAGAGAGTCAACGAAAGATTCAAAAGGAAATTACTGGGACACGAAAGGACACTACGGCTTGCCACTAAAGGAGTTAGAAAAATACTTCATGCACAGCTTGATCGAAAAAAGCCGTCGGCGGGATTCGAACCAACCTCGACGGTTTACGAAACAGCTGCTCTACCAACTGAGCTACGCCGGCAAAAAAATTGCTAAGGTTGGTACATTAAAGGCTCAAGCGTTGTTCGTCAAGAGCACTAAAATTTTAGTTAAAACCTTTTCTTTGATCGCTTGATGGGCAGGCGAACAACTCTTCCATTTTTCCATATAACTACAGGAACCCCCGCCGCCTCATGTCGTGCAATTGCTTTTTTGACAGCCACCTTTAAAGCCTTTTGTGCATCCATATGAAGTTTTTCAATATTCATGATGTCTGATTCAACTCTGTCATCTGTTATCTGATTTCTGTAAACGGAGCAAATGTTGGTTGGCTTTGAGCCAGGCCGCGTGCTTTTTGTATTGGGGTAAGATCTCCCGGACCTTCGCCCAAAAGGCGCGCGAATGATTCTTTTCCAGGAGGTGCGTCAGCTCATGAACCACCACATAATCAATGACCTCCTGGGGTGCAAGCATGAGCCGCCAAGTGAATCTCAACTTTCCATTGGGACTGCACGAACCCCACCGGTGAAGCGCATTTGAAATTGCGATGCTTTGATATTTGAGCCCCGTTCTCTTGGCGTAGAACTCTACCCGCTCTGTGATTCTTGCCGGCGCCTCTTTCTGATATATAGGAATTAAAGACTTGATCCTCGCTTGGTATTGACTCGCCTCTTGGCGTCTTTCTAGAAAAATTCTTTGCTTGGCTTCAATCCAGCTTTTCTTTTTCCGGAGGCATTCTTCAATGTCCTTCATCTTCGCGTGCCGCGGCGCCCGGACAATCAGACGTGCGTCGGACGTAACTTCCAGTGAAAGCGTCCTCCGGCGCGAGCGAATGATTTGATCAATGTCGATTTCGAACATTCCCTGTACTATTTTTTCGCCATTTGAGCGAAGAAGACCTCGGCGTTTTTACGGATCTGCTCTTGGTTCAAATCTTCTTTGTGTGTGGCGATCATCCACGAGTAGCCAAACGGATCCTTGAGCGAGCCTGCGCGGTCTCCCCAAAACGTGTCAGCCACGGGCATGACCACGGTTGCGCCGGTGTCGACGGCCTGCTTGAACGCCTGGTCAGCGTTTGTCACATAAATGAAAAAGCTCGCGGGCGATCCGCCGAGTGATTCAGCGCTCTGGCACTTCGGATTCTCGTCACCCATCATCACGATGGAGTTGCCGATCTGAATCGTTGCGTGCATGGTGCCGGGCCCAATCGGGCTTGCAAAAGTATCCAGCACTTTTGCGCCGAAAGCTTTTTTATAAAACTCAATCGCCTTTCTCGTATCTTTGAGCGTCAAACTCGGTGTCACTGTCGAATATCCGTCGGGTATGAGTTTAGCCGTGAATTTTCTCCTTTATTTTTTATTTCTTTTAATTATAACTCGACAAGAGTGCGTTTCTCGTAAGGTTTCTCCTACTTCAACTTAAGGCTTTTTTTGTAGGCCTGCGTGATTTCGTCGGCTTGTTTCGGTGTCAAAGGATTTCCCGCGTCACACTTGGAACGTGAGGAAGCGGCCTTGATTTCCGTTTTGCGAATCATCTGTTCGAATTCGTTGACTGAAATTGTCCGCGCGGAATAGGCCCGGGCATGATTACGAACTGAGTTATCATCCGAGACCACGATACGTTCCATTTTTTCGGAAAGCGTTTCAAGGATTTGGCCGATTCTCTCATCCGCCGTCTCACCCGTTTCAGAAAATACGATCTGAATTTTTGGAGGGGCAGTACGTGGAAGGTCGCGGTGTTCCGATTTACCGTCAAAAACAAGGATGATTCGGGTGATTCCCCCTCGCCCGGAAAGAAGCCGGCTGCACCGGTTAATGAGCCCATCCCTTGCAGCTTGCAGGCTTTTGTCCAATTGCCTCTCCAGCGCCGGCGTTTTATGAATCACGTTGTAGGCGTCCAATATAAAAATCATTTCTTGTCAGTGTCCTCTTCAACACTGCTTGGCACGTTCATTCTTTTCATTGAGCATTTTCCGCAGGTGCTTTGACCGGAATCCTGCGAAACGGTAAAAAAGATAAAACAATTTCCCGCTTCGCGCGGATCTTATTTCCCTCGCGCGCAATCAGCCCCATGGTTATCAGTGTGTTTAAATCGCGCTGAATCGTTTTTGAAGTTTTGGAGGCATACGCCGCGGCCAGCCTAGGCGTCATCTCTTTAATTTCAGACAGAGACATCCAATCACGCTTCGCTCCAAGATCAAGCGCCAAATGCCGTTGACGCACATCGCTTTTGCTGTCTTTATGCTGAAAAAGCTCATGAACATAATTGCGCCAGACAACATCCCACTGCTGGTCCCAAATAAATTCCAATTGCTCCCGGAGGCCGTCTACAAAACCTCGAACCGCGTAACTCAGGAACGGTAAAATATCTCCTCCGGATTTGCTTGCGTAATCCAGCTGCCGGTAATATTCCGTCCGTGTCTGATTGTAATGGTTGCTCAATAGATGCGCCGCAGGTGAAGGGATGCCGGCGGAAAGTAAAATGTGAAACTCAATCAGGCGCGCTGATCTTCCGTTTCCGTCGCCAAAGGGATGGATCCATGCCAAATAAAGATGTGCCGTAATTGCCTTAAAAATCGCGTAAATCGTTTCCATCCCCGCGGGCGGCTTGAAATCCTGGCCGTTCAGCCAATCACACAATCGTTCAAGCAGGTATGCGCAGTCTTCCGCCGGAGCGCCCCGGTAAATATTCCCCACAACAACGGAATGTCCCCGGATTTTCCCGGCAACAACATTTTCTTTTGAGGGAAGTTTTTCCAGGACCCATTCGTTGTAATCTTCGATCACTTCCTTGGTAAGTGCAGGCATAGCGCCCTTCACGACCTGCTCACTGATGGCATTACAGGCTTTGATAATATTATCCACTTCCTGTTTTAAATATTCCTTGGAAGGCAGGACCTTAAGCTTGCCCTCCACTGCCTTGAGCACATCCGCCTCAGAAAGCGAATTGCCTTCAATGGCGGTTGTGGCGGCCACGCCTTTAGCAAGATAAAGCTGATGCAGCTTTTGAGCGGTGTCAGGCCTTAAGGGTACACGAGAGATGTGCTCACATTTTGAAGAGGCCTCCCCAAGGTTAAACCATAGGTCATGCGAAGCCTTTCGCAAATCAAGCTTAAAGGAAATCCACTTATGTGTCTCTTCATATGTCCTCATATTTGTCCGCCTTTAGACAAATATTAACATATTATAAACAATATTGTTATGGATATATTTAACAAAATATGTCCTTAAAAATGTCCTACATTTTTTCATTTGTCAAATTCGATTTAAACGGTACCGTCAAGCTTACAAAGCCCATCCCTTGCAGCTTGCAGGCTTTTGTCCAATTGCCTCTCCAGCGCCGGCGTTTTATGAATCACGTTGTAGGCGTCCAATATAAAAATCATTTCTTGTCAGTGTCCCCCTCGGCGGCGCCTGCTACCTCATTTTCGGATGTTTCTCACAATAAATCTTCCTTCAAAAATTTTTGAATGCGTTCAATTTTCAAACTCTTGAACTTATCTCGAGCAACACCAATCTGGTTATCATTTGTTGCAACAAAAAATATATCATCAAGCGATTTCTTTACTGGGTGGTTTGTTTTGTCTGCCCAACTCTTCAATAAGCGGCGATCGCTATCACCCTCCACAAATAAAACGAATTTCTTATTTTGCGCGTTCAAGATATCAACCGCTGATATTTCCTTTAGGGCTTTGATTATCTGTCCCTTGCTACCCCGAATTTGCTTTGGCTCACTCCCGAAAAAAGTAGAAATGTAATCGGTATCCGTGCTGTTGATCAAAACCTCGGAATGGGTCGATATCAAAAGCTGAACTCGATTCTCGCATGCTATCTTCTGAAGCCAATCATACATTCCCTGCTGAAGCCTAACGTGCATATGACTATCAGGTTCATCGATCAACAAAATTGAACTCGGATGCACGTACATAAACGCCGATAGCAAAAGAAACTGAAGAAAACCACTGCCTCCATTTGCAATTTCCAGCGAACCTCTACCTGTCCAGTGACTTTCTGGCCGGTAATACACAAATATATAGGCGTCAGCCTTAGAATTAAAAGAGATGGATTCAAGATGGACACGAAACATCTCGCGAACCTGTTTGGATAGTTCTTCCCACTTCCCCTTCTCTTGAACCTCCAGCAGAAGATTTCTTAAAATTTCTCCAGGGCGCCCCTCTCCGATAATGTGGCGCTGGGCTCCGAGCTCTATTTTTCTTTCTTGTGTCTGAACCCCAGACAATGGCGGTAGATGAAAAACATTGCGTGCCTCTGCCGGTATCTCTTTTTCGCTATCAAGCGGCCTACAGTACGCCATCTCAGCATTCCCATAGTCTAATTCCATACCATAATTCCAATCCTTACCGTCTTTGTCCACACCTTCTGCGATAATTTGAATTTTCACTTTCTTACTTTTCGCATCTTGCGTAATTGTGTTAAACCATAAGAGCTTCATATCTTGAACAGGTGTCGCATAGATCTCATTTCGAGTTATAGGCGAACCGGATCTCTTTTTCGCTCTACTTTTTGATGCTTTGCCTTTTGTTTCGTTCCATCTTTGAATCAGAAAACTCCATAATGCGATTGCCTGCAATGCTGTGGTCTTGCCCCCGTTATTAGGCCCCACAAACAAAGTTACTGTTGTTGGATTAAGCTCATAAGGTGCTTGCTCAAATTTCTTTAAATTTTTATAGTGACCTTTTTTATCATATACTTGCCTCCATGCTCTTCTTCATATGTTATTCCTATCCAGCTTCGGATCACTCCACGGTTTAAAATCCAGCCATTCTTCTGTAACTGCCCCAGGGGCTCAAGAAGTCCCCTTCATTCCCGAAGCTTCTCCCGAATCCTTTTAACCAAAGCGGTTTCGCGGCGGTGAAGCGGACGTCTTGCGGCATTCTCGGATGAGCGTTCCGCCAGCGGCTGGTTCAAGATGTTCCCACACCTTTAAAAACGC
>CAYJTB010000094.1:0-5589 GCA_964372875.1 uncultured bacterium | reverse complement strand
TGCAGTAACCCATTCGTTGGCAGCTTGCCATTTGGCTTTGTCTGGTTCGGTAGTTTGACCCTTGATCTCAAGAATTAAATGCCGGTTATTTTCAAACTTGATGATGTGATCTGGGTAATAAGTTTTTGTTTGCCCTTGATAGAGATAAAATATTTCAAATCCAAGGTGATCGTTTTTCACCCACGAAACCAAACCCGGGATTCTATCCCGCTCAAATTCCAAACCAACTTTTTCCCAGCCACTGTCAATTACAATGTGGCTGATTTGGCTTTTCTTGACCGGCTGCGTGGGCTTCGTCGTCCACCAAGTCATCGCCGTAGCTGTGCTTCGCTTCGGCCTCACCGGATCCAAAACCAAAGCGGGTGCTTCCTTGCTTGAACTTCGGATGAACCGACCGATATGATTTGTGATCTTTTGAGCATTTAAGGCGATAACAATACTTTTTAATTTTTCGGTTCCGAAAAACTTTGGCACTTTGATATCAAGCTTCTTTGAAACGAGAAACTCATCAAAGATCTGCATAAGTTGTCCGATGTGGCTGCCGGGATCTCCTTCCCAGTTTTTACTGAACTGTTCGTGAAGGCGTGCGGACGCTTGCAGTTTGATCATTTGAAGACGGTTTTCTTCCGCAAGCCGGTCTAAATCCAATTGGCTCAACTGATCAAATTTGCATTTCCCGTCAATAACGGGAGCAACTTCCACGATGGTGGGCGCATCCTCCGGAGACAGTGTAAGCGTGCCTAATTTATCCCAATCTAAATCAAGAAAGTAGTTGAGCTTGTATTCCACCCGAAGAACGTGTGGCCATTCAATTTCTAAAGCCTTCCGATCTTGAACAGGTTCGATCTTTGTTTTTGGTTTTCCATCCCGCTGAGGACCTTCTCGTTGTTCCGCAGGCAAAAATGTAAACGGCACCCCAAATACCGTTACATAGTCGGGATCAAATTTGCCGTCCTTGTTCAAATCATACGAAATGCGCCTGAGTCCCCGGCCGATCACTTGCTCACATAAAAGTTGGCTTGTGAATGCACGTAATCCAAGGATGTGGGTGACCGTTTTTGCATCCCAACCTTCGGAAAGCATATTGACACCGATCACACATTGAATGTCTTGACCCGCTCTGCCCTCTTTACCTACTGTATTGAACTTCTCCCGCTCTTCTTCAACCAATACCCGGCCTGTTTTTTCAAAGACCATTTTTTCCTCTTCGTCAGATTCAAGTTTATCCAAAGCATCCTGATCGATCCGGATTAAGCGATCTGCGTCAGCCAATTCATGAATTGAAATGTAGCCATTTGTTATCGAGTACTCAATGCGCGCTGCCGTTTCCGTACGGTTGCAAATAACAATCATCACGGGCGGGGTTTTCATCGGGGGATTCTGTTTCTCCCAACTTTCCTTTTCTTTCAACCAATCCCCTCCAAGGATGTTAAGCGCATTTCGCACAAGATCAGGCAATCCTTCATGGGGCTCTGCTCGGCGGTTTAAATCTTCCTTCACTTCCGGATAAATATGAAAGAACTTGGATTTCAAATCGGGGCCCATGTTAGAGTCGTCTCTGACCGCAACTTTTGGGGTCTTGACCAAACCGCTTTCAATCGCGTCGTTTAACCCAAAATCACTCACAATCCAAGTGAATAACTGCTCATTTTGATTACTCTTTCCCGTGGGCTTGAACGGTGTGGCCGTTAGATCATAAGCTTTTAAAACCCCGCGGGCATTGTGAATCCGGTCAATGCCGCTAATCCAGATGGTCGCTTTTTCCTTCTCGGATTTTTCCTCATCTTCAGCAGGACGATGACAATGGTGGGCTTCGTCGTTAATAATAAGGACGTTGCTTGCATTACCAAAATCCGGCAGAACTCTTTTGAAAAACGCTTCGTTGCTTTCGGGACCTTTCTTAACGACTTTGGGGCCATAGTTTTCATTGATCGGAGCAAGCGCATGCCAGTTCGTCACAACAATTTTCGCCTGCAAAAGTTCCTGCCACATTGTCGAATCAACCAGAAGGAAATCATGATAAAAGTCGTCCTTGTTTTGCGGCAAAAGAACTTGGAGCCTGTCTCGGACGGTTAAACCCGGAGCAACAATGAGAATATTTTTTGAGAAACGAGGATCTTTAGGATTTGCAATTTTGTTGAGTACCTGCCATGCAATCAACATCGCCATGACAACAGTTTTTCCGGTGCCTGTGGCAAGTTTTAGACACTGCCTCTCCCATCCGCTGCCGTCATTTGGAATTTCGATTCCCTGTTTTTCGGCAGCGCTTGCTTCAGCAAACCAAATGGCAGTTTCTACGGCCTCAAGCTGACACCAAAAAAGTCTTCGCTCCCGCTGACTCGGATCCTGCCAGAACTGCAAAAGCTTTCTTGTGACGCCGGTGGCATTCGGGTAGCCGTTCTCACGCCACTGCTTAACTCGCGGCCTAATTTTATTCACCAACTCAATCTCTACGAATTCTCCGGGATCATCAAAGTTACTTGTCGTTCTTGCCGTTGCTCGCCAATAGCCCGATTTTCGACGACCAGACATTCGTTTAAATTCCTGCGACTCACGAATGTAAAGCCAGTGTTCTTTCGGCTCTTCATAGGGGCCGCTGATAATTAATTCGTCTATCACTTTTTGACTCATAGTTTACCCCGAATTCCGCATAAGATTAACGTAACTCTTTTTATACCAATAACTTAAATTTCATACAAAATGATGAATTCCGCATACCAATTCAACAAAGAAATTTCCGAGCTTGAAGTTCTCAGAAATTTGCCGTATATTTTATATGTATCACGATGAGGGGCTAGCCAAAGGGTTCTGTCCCGCGGCAATGCCTCTTTTTTATGTCTTTATGTTAGCTTCCCAACATATTCAAGCTTCGCGCGTAAATCACTGACAAAAGCCATATCTGATCCGAATTTCCGAAGCAAGGCCGAATACTTATGCTTATTGGGAATCAGGAGCCGACACAATTTCCCCCCTTTCTTTAAATGCTCAACCAAACAGTGAAAATCGCCATCGCCAGTCACAATCACTGCCTGTGTATAATTCGGGAATTCGATCATAGCGTGAAGAACAAGCTCCGCATCAACGTTCCCCTTTACCCGACCCTCGGAAAGGGTAAGGGTCGGTTTAAAAACCAAAACGTATCCATATTCCTGTAATGCAGTGTACAAACTTTGCTGGGTTGCAACATACCCGATGAACAAAAATGCTTTTGAAACGTTGTATTTGTCCTCGAGAAATCTCCGAAAACGTTTAAAATCAAGCTTCCATCCTTGCTCTTGAACTGCCAGATTGAGATTTTGGCTGTCAATAAAAGCGTATATGCTGCTCTGTAGTTTCGTTATTTGAACATGCTTTCCCATTTGCTATTCCAGCTTTTTAATCACAAACGATTCGATGCCACGGTTGTCGATGATTTTGACGGCGATCTTCTTATTGTCGCCTGCCGAAAATGGTAAAGATTCAACGCCGCTGAATTGCTCGAGCGCCTCCTCGTTTATTTCATCATTGAGTGCCTTTGCGAGGCGTGACCAATCGCGCTTTGGATCACTTTCCGGGAAGAATACCTGATCGGGATACAAACTCCGTTCGTCGTAATCCGTATCGAGAAACCACATAGCGATTTGCTTCGTACCTTTTGATTCGATTTCACCCGTAACAGGATTGTAATAATCGAAACCGTTAACTTTGACTTTGAAATTCCCGTCTTTCTGTTTGGTAACTTCAACATCCGGCTGGCCGATAAGCCAGTAGCTATGGCTTGAGGAGCGCTTTTTTCGTAAATCCTTTGTCAGGAGATCAACGCTCATTTGCGCTTTCAAAATTTTCACGCTCGGCCAGTTGATTTCATCAATGTCTTTGGCCGCTTCCGGATCAAAGTGAAAAGCGGCAAAGACGACAAAATCTGGTTTATTCTTCAAGCTTCGCGCCTCTTTGACTGCTTCCTCAACTTGCCGTTGCTCAAGAGGACCGTAATCGGAACCAAAGCTGATGTATGCCAATTTGTTTTCGCCGTTTTCCTCAAGAATTTCAGCCTCGGCATGAAGGAACCGAGTTCCAGCCAACGGTTCGATTCGGGAAAACTGAATCACTTTTCCTCCGGTAGCGCGAATGCCCGTGATTTTCAATTCATCTCTCCATTCCGACTGTCGACCGGTTTCACCCATGCGGGCAAGTTCGTTACTCTTAACTTCAACCTTGGGTTCATTTCCATCAAACGGTTTTACGCGTAAGCAGGGCACTGCTTCAACGGTAAAAGGCCCGGTTACTCGAACCGTGCTTTTCTCTACAAGTGGTCGGTCATAGAGAGTCTCTTCTTTGGCGGGTTCGTTGTTTACTATTGATTTGAGACTAATATGCGGTACCGTTTTGTATTTGAAACCACTCTTGATTCCTTCGTTTGGATGAGCAAGTTCAAAATAATCAAACTTCGCGGTCATCAACCGTTGCTTAGCAAGTGTAATCGCAACGCGAGACGTGTCGCACGTAATCCAACGGCGTCCCCATTGTTCCGCGACAAATGCTGTCGTTCCTGAGCCACAAGTTGGATCAAAAACAAGATCACCTGGATCAGTGGTCATCAACAAACACCTCTGAATAGGTTTCTCTCCGGTTTGAACAACATAAATTTTATTTTGCGACCCCATCGTATCATTCCAAATATTTGTCAATTTCATAAAAGGGAAATCATCAAGGTAAAGCTTAAACCTGATACTTTCTCCATATTCAATTAATCGGTTCTGAGAATGCAACAATTCCATTTTCTCTTTGGTTGTTAACCAACATCCGCCTTTTGGAGGCATAAATTTCTTCCCATTGAACTCAAACTCGAATACGTTATTTTCGGAAAAGGTTGGAGGTTTTTGCCACACCGGTTTAAAAATCCTAGCATCTGATGGAAGAATATCAGGATTAGCCATTTGCTCTTTCGACATCCGATTTATAGTCCCATCGGGCATTTCATAAAACGGCCAATCAGATTTTCCGGCTGTATCTTGATCAATGTACAGCTGATGATATTTCACCTTTTCGGAAGTTCGGGCGTACCAAACAAGATAATCACACATTGATTCTAACGTTTTAGCACCTAAAGGCATCAGTTTCTTTCGGAATGTTATAATTCCTAGGAAATTCTGTGCTCCAAAAATTTCATCCATTAATTCTCGTACATGATGGAAATTTTCATCACTGATTTGCACGAAACAGCTACCGCTTTCGTGGAGCAGTTCACGAGCAAGAAGCAATCGTTCCCGAAGATAAGTAAGGTAGCTGTGAACCCCAAGCTCCCATGTGTCGCGAAACGCTTGAATCATCTCGGGTTCGGCGGGAATATCAGCGTCATTTCCATCTTTGACGTCACGCTTATTCACAAACGGCTGGAAATTGGAGTTGTATTTAATTCCATACGGTGGATCGATGTAAACCATCTGGACTTTTCCGGCCATACCTTCTTTTTTGAGAAGCGAATTCATGACAAGAAGTGAATCGCCCGCGATTAAGCGGTTCGACCAGTCCTGATCGTGGCGGTAAAAATCAATGGCGCGCGCCACTTTATAGCTGTTCAAAGGGCAGTATTTCTTTAGGTTCTCATAA
>CAYJTB010000093.1:0-5684 GCA_964372875.1 uncultured bacterium | reverse complement strand
AAGAAGCGGAAGCGCCGCCGAATTTGGATTGAGTCGTATTTACTTTGGCATCCCCGTTTACTGTGACACTACTTCCAAACCCTGAGTTTCCTTCCTGTTTTCTTTCCTTAAGATAAGTCACTTTTCCCTGACTGTCCTTAATCTCTTGACGGATGAGGTTGGAGGGATTCCTTAAGGTGGCATGATCCCAGATGGTGGAAGTGATATTGCCTTGGGCATCAGTACTGTAAGTGAACCATTCCTCGTAAAGGCGGGTGCCGTCAAAGGAAAAAACACGAGGGGGATTCGTTCCCTTGGCGATCTTGACTTCATCCAGATAACCTTTGAGCGGCCAGGGGTTCCCTCCCAGGTTATTTCCAAACCGAAGGCCTTGGGTTGAGGAAATGGTCTCAAGATAAGAAGCGTCTCCTGAAAGAGCTTGCTCTTGGCCGTTGACGGATAAATGAAATTGCCCATTCTGGCGGCTAAGGATAACGTGATGCCATGCACCTGCCCGAAGGATGTCGCCGGTCGAGAAATTAAATCCCCAGTCGTTTGTAAACATGCCAAGCACCTGGAGCCGGCCGGCTTCCGCTTGAATTCCCCAGCCTGGGGAGCCGTATGACATATTCACCGTGGTTAAAAGAATCTGATGGGAGAGAACCTCCTGCGGGCGGAACCATAAATCAACGGTAAAGTCACCTTCAAAATTAAAATCATTACTCGGAGAAAGATCAAGATAACCTGCTGAGCCGTCAAAATAAACGGAGCCGGCACCTGTTTGGACTTGAGAGGAGTCAATCCTGGGATTGCCGTAGACTTGGAACTCAGGGCCGAAGCCAAGGTTGGTTTCTTCTTTCCTTCGTTCTTTGAGGTAAGTGGTTCTCTCCTGGCTGTCTTTTTTCTCTTCACGGACAAGACCTATTGAATCGGTCGTGCGTATAACACTTAGGGTGCCCAACGTGGGATCGGTTTCTGTGGTGTACGTGGTATTTTGTTCTTCATACTTATACCCATTGAAATGAAGCAGGAGTTTGGTCGAGGCATCAGAGGTATATTCTTGAGTGGGAAGAGTCGCTGGACTAAAAGAACGGGCAATCCCTTTTGAGATTCGGAGCTCATCAATCCAGCCGTTCAGATAATTGACATGCCCAGTATCTTCGACACCAATAAAGACTTTAGGTGCGGTCACCGGAGAACCTGAATACGTTGCATCCACCCCTTCTTTTATGCCGTTGATGAATAATTGGAATGTGTTTCCGGCTCGCACACCCGCAACGTGATACCATTGGTTTGTTTGAATCGTAGTGGTGCCGGCAATATTCCACCGAGTAATCCCGCTTGTACTCCCTGCAAATTTAAGTTTTGAGTCTTCGACGCGGAAATGCGTGTTGCTATCCGTACTATCATTATCTAACGATACGATGTAGGGGCTAGTGACACTGTTAAGTCTGAACCAAAAATCAATGGTGAAGTCCCCTGTCCCGAAGTCAAAGTCAGAGCTGTTGGGAACGCTTAAATAATCCCCGGTTCCATCAAAAGAAGCGGAAGCGCCGCCGAATTTGGATTGAGCGGTGTCCACTTTGGCGTCTCCCTGCGGGGACAGTCCCCCCACAACGGGGACAGTCCCCGTATCCATGCCAAAGCCGGAGTTGGTCTCCGGCGTGCGGGTTTTAAGGTAGATGACTCTCCCTTGATTGTCTTTGGTTTCAATACGGAAAATACCCAGAGAATCGCTTGTGGTTGTGGTCACATTACCTTGGGCGTCTTCGCTTGAGTTTGTGGTCAGCTCGCCTACCGGCGTTGCGCCCGGTTGAGAAGAACCATCCAAGGGACCTGTGTTGTCCTGGATACGCCCCGGCCGGTACACATCAAGCCGTGGATCGGTCAAATAACCGGCTGTCTTCGCCCAATTGACGAGTCCGGCTTCATCGGTGAAGCGTTTCTGAAGTTCGCGGCGGGCGTCAAATGAATCTTTTAACTCCGATGTGACAATTTCAAGCTGAGGCGTGTACGCATGAAGCCGCGGGTCTTCCAGATATCCTTCTTCACGGGCCCAATCCACCAGGGTCTTATCTTTCCACCGTCCCCAGATTCCCTTCTTTTCAGGATCCGGGAAATAAACTTTAAGCTCGGGCCTCGAATTCCAAACCGCATAAAGCACATTGGTCTCGCCGGTAACGTTTCCGCGCGCGTCATAATCGCGCACGATCTGGTAGTTTCGCACCTCAGAGGGGACAGGCAGTGGAAGATTGCCTGTCCCCTCTGAATTACCGAAAATTTGAATCTCGGAAATATTAAATGTTCCAAAGCCGGTGGGGATGATCCGAAGTTTTTGGATTCCCCCCTCACCCAAACCCTCTCCCCCTGGGGGAGAGGGGAGGGTGAGGGAGTGATCATTCCATTCGGCTTTGAGACCGCCTGTGGATTGATTGATAACCGTGGACCAATTGACGCCGTCCTGAGTTGTTTCAATTCGGTAGCCCAAATTGGCGTCCGCATTCGTCAGGAACCGAACTCGTGAGACGTCCACTTTCTTAGGAGGCATGAAGGAATCCACCGCAAAATTCTTCGATCCGTCTACGACGACTGCTTCGCTGCCATTCATGCCGTTCATATGGAGAAGTAGTTTGGTGTAAGAGTCAGGGGCATATTCTTGAGCGGGAGGAGTGAAGTCAGAAGTCCATCGGGCAATGCCTTTGGAGATTCTTACTTCATCCATCCATCCTTTGAAGAAGGTTTGATTCTCGTATTGGCCAATTTTTAAAGTCGTGGCAGCCCCATTAAAGGTCCTTGAAGGGTCAATGATTTGATCTTGTTGGCCTTGCAAACCTTGCTGGATACCGTCTTTGAAGAATTTAATCACGTTCCCCGTGCGTACCACAGCCAGGTGATACCAAGTGTCCGCTTGAACTGTAATCGGTATCTGGACTGAGGTGTTACCGGAATCATAAAGCCGCAGCCAACCACCCGGATCCAGATAAAAAATCCAGCCTACCGATCCTTCATATTTAGAGGCAATCGTATGAGCGCGATTGAGATCTGATAATTTCACCCAAGATTCAACGGTGAAGTCCCCGGTGCCGAAGTCAAAGTCAGTGCTATTGGGACTTGAAAGATAATCGCCACTACCGTCAAATAAAGCAGAAGCGCCGCCGAATTTGGATTGGGCGGTGTCAATCTGGGCGTCGCCTGCGGCGGTAATGGACGGAACTCCTGAAAAATTAAACTCGATTGGCTTTTCCTGGCCGCTTGCTACCGAGACAGAACCGTTGGTCGAGGAATTCCCGTCAAAAAGGTAATTGGTCCGTGCGGCTGGCTGAAGCTGGGTATTCGTCCAGCCATCGCTTGAAATCGGAATATCCCCTGTCGCTTGCAGAAGATTCTTTCGGACGCTCACGGTCTCCGGCTCTGTATCCCGAACATAAGCTTTCTTAATATTCCCAAAGGAATCGAGTTCGTAACTAAAATAAGTGACCTGGCCCGAATCTGAAATTTGCTTCACCACCCGTCCAAACGTATCACGCACCTCACCTGAAAATTCAGAAGTTGAATTGAGACCGGATCCCCCTTCCGTCAGTTGATACGTTCCCACCTGATTTCCGGAAGCGTCATAATCATACGCATAGCGTGTTAATTTTCCCTGACGGTCAACGGCCGCCGTCACGCGGCCTTCCTTGGAAGGAGAGGGCTTTGTGAAGAGCGAAGAATCCTCAAATCGGGTTGTTCCATCCGCCCCATTGAAATGAAGCAGGAGTTTGGTCGAGGCATCAGAGGTATATTCCTGAGTGGGAAGTTGATTATTAAAATTCGTGGTCCACCGGGCAATGCCTTTTGAAATGCGAAGCTCATCGATCCACCCCTTAAAGAGAGAACCGCCTTGGTAGGCGCCGATCTGGACCGATGAACCTGCTCCACCGTTATAGGTAGCAGCAACCGTTCCCGTTCGACCATTGACTTGTTCCACCCCGTCTTTATAGAATTTAACCGCATTGCCGGTTTTCACGACTGCTACGTGGTACCACTGATTGGGCAGCCAAGAAGAGCTGTTCACCACCACGGCTGTCCCTCCCGCATCGTAAAACCGCATCCAATTGGCTGAAGTATCAATGGAAAAAAGCCAGCCGACGTCACCTGAGGATTTCGAAGCAATGGCATGGTTATGAACTGTGTCGCTAAACTTCACCCAGGTGTCAATCGTGAAGTCACCGGTTCCAAAGTCAAAGTCAGTGCTATTGGGACTTGAAAGATAATCGCCACTACCGTCAAATAAAGCAGAAGCGCCGCCGAATTTGGATTGGGCGGTGTCGATCTGGGCGTCGCCTGAGGCCGTAAGGGAATGGAGCGATTGACTGGCCGGGATTTCCTGATCGATATAGCGGCTTGTGACGTAATCAACAGCGCTCGTCGGCGAGCCGTAAATTTCGACTTCGCGAAGCCCAAAGAAACCGCCCGAGTCGCCTAAATCGCGCCCGCCGACACGCACGAACTTCGTCTGTTGAGCCGCAAATTGCACACGCTGCCAGCTCCGGGCGTCGCCTTTCGTGTCTTCATAAACGCGCTTCCAATTGATGCCGTCGGCGGAAACGTCAACCCAATAGGAAAAATCATAAGACGCGCTGCCATCGTTCAAAAGAATTCTTACTTCATTAATTTCGGCTGCTTCCTTAAGCTCAAACTGAGCGAAGCCGTCCGTTCCCGCTGACGGACTAAAGGAATTGGCGGCGCCGCGCGGGTTGCCGTCGTAAAGGTCATTGCCAATTGGAGCGGTGAGGTTGTGATTGGCCACCGCCTTAATGATTTCAACTTTCCGGTCGGTTTTGTAATGGGTCTCAATGACGCGCGTGACGTTTTCAAGTGAATCCTTTTCATAACTAAAGCTGTCGGCTCGTCCGCCCGCTTGAACTTCGGTGAGAAGATCGCCCTGAATATTAAAGGTGCGCGTGACGGTACTGGTCACCGGCCAATTTTTCGGCGGGTAGATCCGGACTTCTTCAATCGCAAAATCCGGTTGAGCTGATTTCACGCCGCGAATGCGGACAAACTGCGCTTTTACGGGATTAAAGGAATCGGATTGAAGCCCGCTATAATAAGTTCCCGTTGAATTCGTTTTATCCACCACCGTGTACCAATTCAGGCCGTCAAGTGAGACATCGATTTGATATTGAAGGGCGTAAGCGGCATTTCTGTGAAAATAAGTGTCCATGCGGCTGATGACCGAAGGTTCTGCAAGTTCAAATACAAATGAGCCGCCGATTTTAGACCAGCCGTAATTGTTAAATGCCCCGTCAATCGCGCGCTCGGCGTAATCATAAGAAGAATTCGCTGCCCTCACAATGGGAAGAGCCGATGTGAGGTCTTCAACCGGTGTCATTCTGAGGCCGAAGGCCGAAGAATCTATGCCCATAGATTCTTCGCTGCGCTCAGAATGACAAGTTGGACAATTGCGCTCACCAACCAAAACCACATAATCTTTACCGTCTTTTTTGAGATGCCAGTCCGTTCGAATCAAATTTCCATCAATATCCCGTATTTCTTCCGGTATGCGCTCCTCATACCTCGTCCCATTGAAATGAAGCAGGAGTTTGGTGTTGGCGTCTGTGGTGTATTCTTGAGTGGATGGAGTGAAGTTGGAAGTCCATCGGGCAATGCCTTTTGAGATGCGGACTTCATCGATCGCGCCATGCCAAAAGTCGTAATGACCT
>CAYJTB010000092.1:0-5813 GCA_964372875.1 uncultured bacterium | reverse complement strand
TGAAATTTCGGAAGTGACGAAGACTCTGCGTTCGGGATGGATCATCACGGGGCCGGAGAGGAAGCGTCTAAAATAGCCCGCCCGCGGGCATGCCCTCAGGGCTCCATTCTAGTGAGAAGATTTTTAGGCAGTTAGTTTATAAAATGTATGCACTTCTAGTAAATAATTTTACAAAATGATACTATATTTCCGCTATGGTTGATTTAAACCCCCTCATTGAACTTGATCGACTCTCTCGTGAAGACGGCAAAAAGTATCCCCAAAAACGGTTTCTTTATGAAACGCTTATGCAGGAACAAGGGCGGCATTTTACCGGGATTGCCGGGCCGCGCGGGGCAGGCAAGACGATTCTTCTCAAGCAAATAGCGGTCAATTTTCCCGATACGTTCTATTTGTCACTGGATACGTTTCAGGATGACTTATTTGAAACGATCAAGGCCATCCACACCGGTTTAAATGCCGGGATATTTTTGCTAGATGAAGTTCATATGCACCCAGGCTTTGAAGCGGCACTGAAAAAAATTTATGATTTTCTGGATGTGCGGGTGATTTTTACCAGCTCCATGGCGCTGGCAATGCATCAATCGGCGCATGATTTGTCGCGGCGGGTCCTATTAAAGACTCTGTATCCGTTTTCTCTGCGGGAATATATTCTGTTTAAATATAGACGGACGCTCAGCAAGTTAACGGTTGACGATATTATTGAAAAACGCTGGGACCGTTCCGTGATGGAAGCCGGAAGTTTTTTTGCCGAGTATATCCGGGGAGGGATTATGCCCTTTGCCCTCCATGAGACGGATCCGCTCGCGTTGTTGAAGGCCATCTTAAAAACAGTTATTTACAAGGATATTGCCCGGACGTCGAAAGTAAGCATGGATGAAATGGATAAGATTGCGCAGATGTTGTCCTTTATCGGAAGAGCCGGCATTGACGGAATTAATGATTCCTCCTTGTCAAAAAATCTTGGCATTACGAAATATAAAGCCGGACAGTACACCATCCTGCTTGAGCAGGCATTTATTCTTCACCGCGTGATGCCCGAAGGGACGGGGGTGCTCAAAGAACCGAAGATTGTCATGGGGCTCCCGTGCCGGCTTTTGTACCGGCCGTATGAAGAAGCGGTAGGTGGTTTGCGGGAGGACTTTTTCGTGGAGGCGGTCAAAGCCGGCGGGTTTGATGTCCGTTACTTGAAATCAACACGTGGAGTCAAGACGCCGGATTATGTCATTGGCGGCAAAAGATCGCTTGCCTTTGAAATCGGCGGCAGAGGTAAGGGGCGCCAGCAATTTAAGGGCTTTCAAGCGGATCGTAAAATCATTTTATCCGATTTGTATGAAACCGACGGCATGAAACGACCGCTGTTTTTATTTGGACTTATCACTCCATTAAAATCGCAATGACAACCGCGCAGCTTGAACAATGGTTGACCTGTGCTTTTTCTGAGAGGGCTAAAGGCCGGGCCCCTGCGCTCATGCGTTCCTTCCTCAAATTCTTTAAAATGCTTAAGCGCATTGAACCTGTCAAGTTGGGCCATCTCCTTTGGGAATGCCCCTGGATTCGAACCCAGGGGCGAAGAGTCGATTGGTATGCCTGTACACTTCAAATCGATCAGGATACTGCCTCGTTCTTTTTGAAATCCAGGTACTCATTCACTGTAGACCTGAAACGTAAAGAATTTATCGGTCTTCGTCTTTTTGATTTTGATGGGGCTCAGTGCATCGGCTATGAGCTGGCTGAATGGATTTTGGCCATGCTTACAGCTGAGATGAACAAGTTTCTCTCAGCCCCCGAGCGATACAATCGGTCCATCGCCAGGAGGCTCCCGTTTCGGTATCGGCTGGGAAAAATCCGAAGAAAACAAGTCTGGGAGCACCAAAAGGGAGCGGTATATCGCATCACCTGCAAGGTGAGAAAATCTTAAAGAGATATCGCAATGTTGTATTTTATACGTTATTATTTATCTTAAGGATAAACTATAACTTATAAAAGATGACAAAATCACACCGCGGCAGCTTCCTTCTCGAGCATCCAGCTTTAATCCGCAAGGGGATTTTTTCAACCCATGAGGCAGAAGAAGCTTTAGGCTGGTCCTCCAAAGAGGTCCATCCCATTCTCTTTCGACTGGTTAAAAAGGGAAGGCTTGTGCGGATTAAACGCGGCCTTTTTTGCATACAGCCTCCGGGGACTTCCCGTTTCAAGCGGGTGGGTTATTCGCAAAACTGGCTTTTGATCGCCAAAGCGCTGGCAGGGGATAAACCTTACTTTATTTCTTATTACAGCGCCATGCAGCTTCATGGAATGACAAGCGGGTCCATTCAAACTGTTTTCATGTCTCTCGTCAAGCAGCAATTGGTACCGAATCGTCTCGAGATCCCAGTTCGTTTTGTCACGGTTCCCCGGAAAAAATTTTGGGGCCTTGAAGAGAAGTGGGTCACTCAAGAGGCTAAAGTTTGGGTCAGTGACAGAGAGAGGACCCTTGTCGATATTTTAGATCGACCGGATCTCGCCGGCGGGATCTCGGAAATTGTCCGCGGTCTTTTGATGATTCGAAAGGATATCGATTCTCCAAAGCTCATTGCCTATGTCAAGCGCTTTGCCTCTTATGCGGCAGCCAAGCGCCTTGGCTTTCTCATGGAAAAAATGGGCCTTGGTGAAGCAAGGGATGTCAAAATATTGCATGATTTTACAAAGACTTCATCCAGCTACGCCTTTTTTGATCCCACCGCGGAGAAAAAAGGCCCTTATTTCAAGCGCTGGCATCTTCGCCTGAATCAAGGTCTTGCTCTGCTCGAAAAGAACCTCATGACATAAATCTCATGATCCCCTACTTAGAGATCGAAGCGGAGAGTATCGAACAGGGAGTTTCACCCCAAACGATTGAGAAGGATTATCATTTGGATTGGTACCTTGCCGCCCTTGGGCCTTCAAAGCTATTTCCCCGTTTTTCTTTTTACGGCGGTACGGCAATCAAGAAACTGTATATCCCCAATCACCGTTTTAGCGAGGATATTGACCTCATTTCAAACGGTCGCTTAAACCCTGAACTGATTGGCCAAGTCCTTGAGCAAGCGCATCAATTTTTAGAGAAGGAAGCGAATCTTTTTTATGTCTATCATCCTCATGAAATCCAGGCCGCTGGCACCCAGACGCGTTTTGTGATCCATTACAGAGGTTTTTCAGAGATCAGCGGCATCAAAAGGTTTCTTTTGGATTTTGCACAAGGAATCGAAGAGCTCCCTCCCTCAGTTCCCAAGCGTCTTCTGACTCGTTATACAGATTTGAAGGATAAGAAAATAAAAATACGGGCGCTGCCTCTTGAGGTCATTTGCGCAGAAAAGCTTGCGCTTATTGTGGACCGCAGGAGGAAAGAGCCTCGCGATATTTATGACCTTTGGTCTGTCCTTACTCAGGTGAGAAAGTTTGATGCCAGCTCCTTTGTGGCTCGATATGAAAAATCCTTGTCGTACAAGTCTGATTTCTCAACGATTCGATCTTCACTTCGAGATTTTGATTTTAAGAATGCCTGGGCAATCCGTCTAAAATATCAGGTGCCGAACTTGCCCGCATTCGAGGAAGTTGTCTCCCAACTTATTGAAAAACTCAAAGCGTTATGGAAAAGAGACGGACGCGATTATGATTAAACCATCAAAGGACACTTGCCTTAATGGCATCCGCTAAAATACGCGAGAAATTCCTTTTGTTTTCGCCGCCGTTTATTGAAACGGAAGAGATGCGGGAGGTCATGCATTCTCTCAAGACGGGCTGGCTCACAACGGGACCCAAGGTGAAGCGGTTTGAAGAGGATTTTAGGCGTGCCGCGCAGGCCAAAGCTGCACTGGCACTTTCTTCATGTACGGCAGGGATGCATCTGGCGCTTAAAGTGCTAGGGATTAAAGAAGGAGATTTTGTGATCACGACCCCCATGACTTTTTGCTCGGGAGTCCATGTGATTGAGCAAGTGGGCGCGAAACCTCTTCTGGTGGACATTGAATCGGATACTCTCAATATCGATCCTGAGAAAATTGAGAAAGCCCTCAGAAAGGGAAAGGGGAAGATTAAAGCGATTCTTCCGGTTCACTTGGGCGGGCATCCGTGTGAGATGGATGCTATTCAAAAAATCGCGCACCGTTACCATTTATCCGTGGTTGAAGATGCCGCCCATGCCTTAGCAGCAAAGTACAAGGGTCATCCGATCGGATCTTTAGGGAATCTAACCGCTTATAGTTTTTATGTGACAAAAAATATTACGACAGGGGAAGGCGGAATGCTCGTGGGCCCCAAGCCCTTGATCGATAAAGCAAGAATTTACAGTCTTCACGGTTTGGATCGCGAGGCCTGGAACCGCTATTCGGATAAAGGTTCCTGGTACTACGAGGTTGTGGCGAGCGGATACAAATACAACATGATGGATCTTCAGGCCGCCATCGGAATTCATCAACTCCGAAGGCTCCCCGCATTTCAAAAACGCCGCCGCGAGATCGCACAACTCTACACAAAAACCTTCATGGAATTTGAAGAGCTGCAAATCCCGACCGAAAGATCCGAAGTAGAACATGCTTGGCATCTTTACACCTTGAGACTCAACCTCAATAAACTCAAAATTTCAAGAAACCGCTTTATTGAAGAATTGAAACATCGAAATATCGGAACGAGCGTTCATTTTATTCCCATTCATCTTCACCCCTACTTTCGTAAGACATACGGTTTCAAACCGAATGATTTTCCCGTAGCCTATCGGGAATATCAGCGGATCATCTCGCTTCCGATTTATCCCAAAATGGCCGATCAAGATATAAGGAATGTCATCTCTGCCGTCACCGATGTCATCAAAAAATATCAAGCCTAAGGCTGAAAAAGGGGAATGTCCGCCGGCGCTGGTGGTTCATCTCCTCCAGTGGCTGCGATGCTCTCGGAGGCTGCAATATTTATGGATTGATCGAGGGGGAGGGAGGGGATAGAATCGGCTGAAATGAAATCTGTGGATAGAAAAATCTACCAGCCGCTTATTGCGAAATTGTTCAAAGAGGTTAAAGCCTTCTATGGTGAGAGACTTGTCACCTTCTCCATCTTCGGTTCTTATGCCCGGAATCAAATGAAATTAGATTCCGACCTCGATATTCTCATGATTGTGGAAGGTTTGCCGAAGGGCCGCATGCGCCGAGTCACCGAATTCTTGAAAATCGAAAAGGAAATGCAGTCAGACCTTGCATCCCTTCACCCTCAAAATATTCATCCCTACCTCTCGCCCATTTTCAAGACGCCCGAGGAGGCCAAGCGCGGGTCCCCGCTTTTTTTGGATATGACGGAAGAGGTTGAAATCTTTTTTGATCGAGGCGATTTTTTCAAAAATTGCCTTGATCGTTTCAGAAAGAGGCTTAGAGAGCTCGGCTCCAAAAGGGTTTGGAAGGGCAATATGTGGTATTGGATTCTGAAGCCTGATCTCAAGCCAGGGGAAGTCATCGAGTTATGACAAACGTCTCACTCGCCCAAAGCTACCTTACGAAGGCAAAGGCCCGTTCCAAAATTCTTAAGTACCTTCACGAAGCCCAAGCCTATTCTGATGTCATGCGTGAGGCACAGGAAATTGTCGAACTTTGTCTTAAGGGGGTCCTTCGATTCGTCGGGGTCGAGCCTCCAAAATGGCATGATGTGGGCCCCCTGCTTCTAGAGGCGCGAGCTAAGATTCCCTCGCTCGATCAGAAAATAGCCGAGCGGCTCGCAGAGATATCAGCCCGCCTTAGGAAAGAGCGAGAGATCTCATTCTACGGTGATATCGATTTTATCCCGACGGAGGAATATGAATCCTCTGACAG
>CAYJTB010000091.1:2973-5821 GCA_964372875.1 uncultured bacterium | reverse complement strand
AACGGACTTTATACCTTGCAGCTTGTTGCGGAGGACAAGGCAGGGAATAAATCAATCGTCAACCGGCAGGTGACTTTGGATAACATTCAAGTGACCAATATTTTCAGGACGCCTATTCAATTCAATCCTGTCAACAGCGAAACCGCAGCGATCAATTATACGCTTGACCGTCAGGCAAATGTAACGTTTAAGCTGTTCGAGGAAGCGACCGATGCCGTGGTGAAAACATTCGTGAATAATCAATCTCAAACGGCGGGTCCTTACCAATATATTTGGGATGGGAAAAACGACAGCAATGTTTTGCTTCCGCTTAAAAACGCCTATTATTTTACGATTGAAGCTCAAGACGGCACGGGGAGAATCGATAAATATATCCCGCCGGTAATTGACTCTTCCTTTTCCGGTTCAAATCCGGGCACGTTTAACCCGTATGCGAATGATTTGCTTGCCATCTCATTCAATCTTCCTCAGCCGGCCCGGCAAAGTCTCAGCATGACTATTAATAATCAAGGGCCCAGCAGCTTTACCATTCTGAATTCGGAACCGTTTACTGCCGGCAACCATGTTTTTTATTGGGATGGGCGGGATTCGGGCGGAAACTTAATTCCCGTCGGAAGCGGTTATTCCATTTTTCAATTTGTTCCGGCCGGTCTTCCCGAAAATGTGATTATCACCAAGGGCGAAACGTTAAAAGTCGATAATCTTCGCGCCAACGCTTATGTCATTGTTCCGGTTTTCGGTGAAGTTTCAAAGATCACGTACGCACTTGCCAATCCTACTAAAGTGACGCTTAACATCAAAGACCCCAATGGGAGTCATTTTAAGAATGTATTGACCGATGAGCTGCAAACGGCCGGATCGTATGAATACTTTTGGGACGGCACGAATGACGCGGGAGACTATATTACAATTCCAGGCAATTACACCCTTGAGTTTTTTATCGAAAACACGGCTCAAACAAATTCAGACTATCGACGCGGCAATGTCACGGTGGTGAAATGATTATTAGAGATTTTGAAGACCGCCCAATTCGGTTGACCAATGAACGGCTGAGGCATATTCTAGGGCATCCGGAAATGCATGAGATGACTCGGGCGATTTACGAAACGGTTGCCGGACCCGAGAGGGTAATTCAATCGCTGAGTGATCCCGAAGCCCATTTGTACTACCGTTTTTATTTCGGCACCCGAGTGGGTGACAAGTATCTGTGTGTGGTTGTGAAGATAAAGGGAAAGGACGCATTCGTTTTGACCGCGTATCTGACTGATACAATGAAAAGAGGAGAAATCATATGGCCAAGAAAATTGTAAAGCTTTGGTACGATCCGGAAGGTGATTATCTTGAGGTGATTTTCGACAAGAGAGAGGGATATTTTCGAGAAACGAAAAACGATCAAGTTATGGAAAAAGTAGATCCGAAAGGGAACATTTTGGGATTTTCAGTATTAAAAGTGAGCAGGTTTAGAAAAGGGCCGGTCGAAGTGTCTCTTTCCTGAACGTGCCGAAAGTCATGAAGCCGCTTTGCATTCAAAAATTCGTAAAGAAGGGACAGGCATTATTAATCGCGCTTCTCAAAAAGGGGACAGGCACGATTTTTTATTTTGTGCCTGTCCCCTTTTTGCTGTGTTTCGCTGAAGTCCCGGTTTCCAAAGACGCGATTGCATTTTCCCGCCTCACGAACAGCTATTGGCAGATTTGGACGGTGGACCCCAACGGCGATAATCTCGAGCAGCGGACCATTTCGCCCAAAGACAAGAGACAGCCGGTTTGGAAGCCGGGAGAGGATAAAATTTTATTTCATACGAACAGCAACGAGCTTTTTCTGCTTGATCTTGTTTCGCGCGAGGAGACGCCGCTTTTGACCGAGCTTGGCCAGGTGAGCGAAGCGTCTTTTACGCCGGACGGAAAAAAGCTGATTTTCACCCGTTTTGATGAAACGGTGAAAGATTCAAGCAATCTTTGGCTTTATGATTTTGAGACGAAAGAGAAAACTCTTTTGACCACAGATCCCGGACTTCAATACAGCCCGCATGTGTCTCCTGATGGAAAAAAAGTGGTTTATGTGGCCGGAAAGGGGTGGGGGACGCATGAGATATGGGTTCTTGATTTGGAGAGCAAGGAAAAGACGCGTTTGACGGAGAATGAAACGTACGACCTTGCCCCCGAATTTTCTCCGGACCGAAGCAAAATCGCGTATTCGTCCAATTTAATGGGAAATTATGATATCTGGATGGTGGATGCGGACGGAAAAAATCCGCATAAAATTACGAAACCGCTCGGAATGGAATCCTTTCCGAGCTGGTCGCCGGACGGTTCGCGGCTTGTGATTGCTTCACAAAAGGGCGGGAATCTGCAGATTTGGTCGATTGATCTTGAAGGAAAAGACTGGAAACAGTTGACAGACGGTGAAGAGGAAGCGAGGGAGCCGGCATGGCGAAAATGACGCAAGTGTCATTGCGAGCCTGCCTGCCGGCAAAAAAGGGGACAGGCAGCGAAGCAGTCGTCGCAGACGGCATTAATTACCTGCCTGTCCCCTTTTTGGCGATATTATTTCTTTCCACCATCGCTTATGCGGCAGAGCCGGTCATCAGCCGGGTTGCGCTTTCGCAGAAATTGATCGATCTTTCGAAAAATGAAAAAGCAGTCATCGAATTTCAGCTTTCCGAGGAAGCATTTGTCGATTTGGAAATTTATGATGAGTCGAATGAATTAATTCTGGAACGCGCCGGTGAAAAAGCGCTTAAAAAAGGAAAACGCAAGCTCGAATGGGATGGCCGGGGCCAAACAGGCGAGCAAGTAGTTTCCGGAGTTTATTATTACGTTTTGGAAGCGAAAATAGGGACTGTCCC
>CAYJTB010000091.1:0-2873 GCA_964372875.1 uncultured bacterium | reverse complement strand
GGGACTGTCCCTATTTTTGTTTATGACCCCCGTAAGGAAACCGGCAGAGAAGAGGTATTTGTCGAAAAACTGTCATGGAATGTGCCGAAAAAAGAGATTAAATATATTCTCCCGAGAGCAAGCTATGTGAGAACAAGAATCGGTTTAAAAGGCGGCGTATTGATGGGAACGCTTGAGGACTGGACGCCGTACGGAGCGGGGGAAAAGACGGTTCCGTGGAATGGCCGCGACCCTCAGAATTTCTTTGATTTAAGCAATCATCCCGAAGCCCAAATCAATATCAGCGCTTTTGCCCTGCCGGATAATGCAATCATTGTGAAAAGTGACGCGCACCCGATGCGTCATCCTGAGGAGCGTAGCGACGAAGGATCTCGGGTCAGAGATTCTTCGGCGTCGCCTCAGAATGACAAGGCAATTTACATCCACGCCCATCATCCGCGCGAGATGTGTCATGAACCGAAATTTCAAGTGGAGTTTCCGAATACAAAAGAGGGGACAGGCATAAACAACAAAATCATGCCTGTCCCCTCATTTGGCATCGACAAAATTCCAGTAAGAGTTACGCTTGACCCAAAAGACAAAGACTATTTGACGGCCAACCGTTTTGAAGTCATGTTTTTTGTCGACTCGGTTTTTTTGTTTGAGCAGGAAGAAGGGACCAGCCCTTTCACGATTGAGCTTGATTCAAAGCGCCTTGGCCCGGGGGAACATCTTCTGACCATCAATGTAATGGACTACGAAGATCATATCGGCGTCAAGACCGTGAAATTAAATATACCACCTGTCATTCTGAGCGAAGCGAAGAATCTGAGGGAAGCCTCACATGTTTAAACGCATCCTCGCTCTGTTTTTAATCTTTGCGATTGTTTTCACCCAGATTCCTTCTTCCGCTTTCTCTGACGATGGCACGCTTCCTCCTGGGACTGTGGCGGGACCAAGCTCCGGAGATACAAGTTCTCCCGAAGATCCTCTGCCCGGCGACAAAGAGGGCGGTCAAGGAGATCAAACAGGCGATACCGATCCGTTGTTGCTTCATCAGGGGGATTTCAAGCTTGAAGCCCGCGACCTTTTGATTCCGTCACGGGGGATTCCGCTTGAAATCAAGCGCACCTACCGCTCCCGCAGCCGCTACAACGGCCCCTTTGGCTACGGCTGGGATTTTAATTTTAATATGCGCCTTCGGAAACGTTCCAACGGTGATGTCGTCATTTTAACGGGCGACACCCGACGAGATGAATTTAAAAAAGTAGGCACCTCCTACCAAGCACCCTCCGGAATTTACGACACGCTTACCCAAAATGGGGATGGTTCCTTTAATCTTAAGAAAAAACATGGCGAGCTTTATGTCTTTGATGTGAACGGCAAGCTCGTCACGATGAGCGACCGAAACGGCAACACGATGACTTTCACTTATGACCCCAATGGAAAACTTCCCGTGACCGGCACCTCGCCTTATTTTGTGGGCCAAACAAGCGGGATCGTGGTGATGGATTATCGTTTGATTCAGATTACGGATACGGTCGGAAGAAAGCTCGATCTTACCTATGACGCAACGGGCCACCTCACCAAAATCAAGGATTTCACAGGGCGCGTCCTCATTTATCAATATAGTGCGGCGGGAGACCTCATCTCTTTTGGCGAGCTTCCTCCGGGAGGGCTTCTTCCGGGTGAAACCCTCATGGGCTATAAAACGACCTACACCTACACGAATCACAATCTTGAGACCATCACCGATGCGAAAGCCAAGACCTATCTTCAAAACGTGTACAACACGGAAGACCGCGTGATTCAGCAGACTTATGGAGACCTTCTTGAATCAGGCGGCACGAGCATCATCAGTTATGAAATTCTTGCCAATCAAACCACCGTCACTGACCGCAAGGGATTTAAAACCATTTGGACGTTTAATGACGACGGAAACCCCGTCCGCAAGGAAGTCTTCACCAAAAATATCAGGCCGCAAGATCCGGTCTCTTTTGTGACCACTTATGAGTACAATTCAAATCTTGAACTTACGAAAGTCACTTACCCCAAAGGAAATATCACCGAAAACCAATACGATTCAAAAGGAAACCTGCTTGAGACGAGACGAAAAGGCCAGGGTGGGAATCCGGATATCGTTACCACCTTTACTTATGAGCCGCAGTTTAATCAGATTAAAACCGTTACGGACCCCCGCCTGAATAAAACCACTTACACTTATGATTATGAGCTTGCAGAACCTGCGAAAGGAAATTTAAGAAAAATTACCTTTCCTCAGGTGGATGCTGAAACCATCGAAGCAGTTTTTGCGTATAATGCTTTCGGCCAAATCGAAACCGCCGAAGACCCGAATCATCTTGTGACCAAGTATGAGTATTTTCCCGCGACGGGGTATCTTCAAAAACTGACTCAAGGTTTTGGGACCCCAGATGCTTCCACGACCGAGTTTACTTATGACGCTCTCGGCAATGTTGCGACCTTAAAAGATCCAAGAGGCAATATCACGCAGTTTACCTATGATGTGAATAACAATTTAAAACAAACAACCGCCCCCGCTCCTTTTAATTTCCTCACGAAATACACCTATGACGCAAACGGAAATCTTGAGAAACTCGAGCGCCAGTCAAACTCAGCGGGCACTACTTTTCAAACGACGACTTATACCTATACGACCCTAGATCAGCTTAAAACCATCACAGACAATGAAAATAACATCACCACTTTTGAATATGACCCGAACGGAAACCGGAAGAAGGTGATTGATGCCGAGAATAAAGCCACCAATTATCTTTATGATGAGCGCGATCTTTTATTTACCGTTACCGATGCCGAATCGGCCGTGACCACCTATGGCTATGACTTAAACGGAAATCTTAATTCCATTAAAGACG
>CAYJTB010000090.1:0-5934 GCA_964372875.1 uncultured bacterium | reverse complement strand
GCACCTCGGCACGCAGCTGATCGGCTGCGTACTGAGTAGTACCCGGCTCCAACCGAGCCGGGTGCACCTCGGCCCTCGCCTGATCGGGCGAGGACTGAGGAGTCTCCGGCCGCTCAGCCGGAGGCACCTCGGCGCGGGGGGTTGTTTCAATAAGTTCGGAGGAGATTTCTTGAGGTTCAATGAAACGGCGGCCGGCAAAAAGGACGAAGGATCGGGTGGCGCCTGTTTGAGGTTCTCTGTATTGAACGCCGCGGCGCGGTCCCTGACCATCCAAAGGAAAGTCAACCCACTTACGGATGACTTTGGTTCCTGATTTCCATCCGAGGAAAGGCGTAATCCGCTCACCCTTCCAGTTATAAAGGTAAGGGTCTCTTCGTTTGGTAACGGTAACCTCGTCGTCATCGGGCCGAGAAATGACATCGCTTCCATTCACGAGCCAATAGATGTTCCATTGAGCTTTCAACTTATTGCCGCGGTATTTCCTCGCGTTCGGAATTTCTCCTTCGACGTTTTGATAACCGATCATCGGCGTGCTGTTTTGAAAATGGTTCGCAAAAAAACCGTTTTGATAAAGGACAATCGTACCGATCGGAACTTCCACTTTTTCTTTTTTGACCCACAACGTCGCAACCCAAGCATCGGAAGCGATCCAAGGCGCCGGGTCAAGCCGCACAAGGCTGTTTTCGGGCTTGATGCTTATTCCAAAATCAAAAATCACATTCTTAGGCCAAAAATAAACTTGAGTTTTCATAAAAAGAGCGGCCGGGGCGAGTTGAGGATCGCTGCCCTTCAACACACGGAGTTTTCTGGGAAGGTTATTGTTTTGAATGCCCGAAATGATCTCTTTGACAATGGGTAAAGAAGCGCGGGGCCCGAGGGGCACGGCCGGCCGCGAGGTGACGATTTGCCCGTTGCGGACCAAGGGGTATCTGGTTTCAATATAGGGCTTGCGCGTAAACCGGCTTTTGACTTCAAGCTCGACATCATAAGCGTTTGAACCTACTTTGCGAATGATCGGAATCACCCTATTTCCTCCTCGGCGGGAAAGTACGGCAAAAAGAAGTCCTTGTGAAAAAACCTCGCCCTTTTCCTTGACGGAGGCGAAAGTGATGACTCCTTTTGGCGTCGACTTTCGCGCCGACAGCCGAGCAAGCTTGGCTGGAATTTCCTGATTCTCCGCAATCCGCTTGAGGAGGGGCAAAAGCAACGGATCCCGGCCCGAGACGATTTGCTGACCCAGGACAAAACGCCAGATCACGCCCTTTCTTGAGGGAACGGCGGCGATTCGGCCATTCAATACGAGGTTTCGAATCTGCCCTTGATAATCTTCTCCGACAGGATCCCGGCTGCCATAAATCTTTTGGAGGATCATTTTTTTATTTTCCAGCAACCGAGCCACGATCCTTTTCCATATCTCTTCGGGCGTCTCCTTGCCGGCAAAGACCTCTTCAAGATGAACCGTTTCTAAGGGAAGTTTTTTGAATTGATAGAAGTATTGAAATTTGAACAGGTCTTTAAAGGTGACGGTAATCTCTACGGGTAACGCGGGGTTATTCATCTGCCGCGTAACCCGGACGTTTAACGCCAGTTCCCGGTCCGGGACATCTCCCTCTTTCATCTGCTCGGCGCCGAACGTTTCCTTCTCTATTTTTTTACTCCGCACCTCGGCCCTCGCCTGATCGGGCGAGGACTGAGTAGTACCCGAATCGGTCGGATTCGGGTGCACCTCGGCACGCAGCTGATCGGCTGCGTACTGAGGAGTACCCGGCTCCAACCGAGCCGGGTGCACCTCGGCCCTCGTCTCCGCCCTTACGTTTTTTTCCTGCAAATCCTCTTCAACCTCTCTCCAAAGATCGATGTGTATTTCACCTGCATGCGCAGCAATGCTTTGATCGATGGCTTGGATTACATACTTTCCCCGTGAAAGATCAAAAATGGGAACGGGCCTTGAGGCGTGAGTGAGAAGAGGGACCTCAAACGAATGGTAACCGCGGCTCATGAGCTGTTTGTAATAGGCCTGATGCCGGGGGCTCGGTGCAGAAATTTTAGGCGTTATAATCACATAAGAGAGCTGATACCTTGTAAGAATTTCCTGGATGGAATTTTTGTGGAAGCCTCCGAAGACAAGGAGGGCAATGGTTTCATTCGGATCTTGGAGAAAATTTTCCATGTGAGCTTCTAGCATTCGGTCACGCTGCCGGGCCGTCTCGTAAAACTGCACGGCGTTTTGAATCAGAGTTTCCCAGCGTTTGGAGAGGACCAAGGATTGATGAAGGTTCTTGGCAAGGAACGGGGCCAGGGATTGGGTTTTAAGTTCGGCGAGATTTCCTTTGAGGGCTTCGTACTCTTCGGCGGTGAGTTTCATTGCTTGGAGTCTTGTGAGAAGCGATAGGCCTTTGTGATACTGGAAGATGACTTTTCGGATGTCCGAAAAGTCATCCTGAGTCCTCGAAGGATCTCGAGATCCTTCCCCTTCGCTATGCTCAGGGTCAGGGTGACGAAGAAGAGCATTGGCGAAATCGTTCTCGAATTGATCCAGCTCTTTGAAAAGGCCTTTGGCGTCAATCGCTTTGGCCTTTTCGATCACTTCCCTTTCCTGGGATTTCTCGGCGAGGAGAAGCAGGGAAAGGCGGGGATACTTTGCTCTGTCATCGCGAGGCTCCGAAGGAGCCGTGGCGATCTCAGAGATTGCTTCGGGCACTATGTGTCCTTGTAATGACAAACGAACAGCCATCATCCGCTTGATGTAATCCAGTAAACTTAATTCATCCTTCTCAAATCGAAGCTTCAGCTTCATCCAATCTTTGAGTCCTTTGGGGAAATAAAGGTTGGCGAGCTTCTCCATTTCCTTTTGAATCTGGGCGAGGTCTTTTTGGGTCTCATCTTGTCTTTGGGCCATCCTCCGGTACCAGCGGATATTTTTCAGGTGAAGCGGGATACTGTCTGCTCCAATCAGTTTGAAGTTTTTCTTGCGGTTAATGTGGGCATACTCCGCTCCTCCGATCCGGAGTTTATCCATGAGGAAGTAAGAGACCTTCTCTTTAATCCCGGGATCTTTCATGAATCCGAAATATTCATCCGTAGGGACAGGGCCTTCGTAGCCTTCTTCGAAGACCGTCTTTACTTTCTTTCTTGCGACGAAATAGCGAATGATCTTTGCGATGTTTTCCTGGGCTTCCAGGGAATCGTGGGCGTCTTGGAGGTAAAGGATGGTTTTGCCGGAAACGCCCTCAAAGGTGGAATCGATTTTTCCTAAGGATTCGGGGATCGTCATCCTGAGGCCGGAGGCCGAAGGATCTCTAGGATTCTTCGCTTCGCTCAGAATGACGGGGTTTGCAGGAGCCGCATAAGAAAGACTTTGCGAAAGAAGCAAAGAACAAGACACAAAATAAGCGATGAGTTTTTGCAAAAGAGAATAGTCTCCTCTCCATCGAGTAGGTTTCATGGAATTAACACTCTTAAACTGTGATCAAATCTAAGCTGGGTATAGAGTTGCTAAAACTTACCCTTCCGTCTTTGGGAATACAAATATCCCTAAAAAAGGTTTAGTTCCTACATACAAATGATCAAAGTTGATAGAAAGAACTAGAAACCATTTAGGTGCCGAATTACAATCTGGGGCCATGGACGGCCTCCTTATCGCTCTTGTGCTTGGCCTGGCCCTTATTCCACGCCTGGCCCTACTCCACTTCCGGGGCTTTGAAATCTTCCATGCCGACCAAGCGGTGATCGGCCTGATGGCGCATCACATCTTGCAAGGCAAGTTCATGATTTATTTCTACGGCCAAGGTTACATGGGTTCGCTCGAGGCCTTTATGGCCGCGCCGATTTTTCTGGTCTTCGGAATGAACATTTTCTCGCTCCAGCTTGCGCCGCTCGTTTTTTATCTTTTATTTTTAGTGGCAAATTATCATTTACTCAAACTCGTTTTTGGACGTGTCGTAAGTCTCGTCGCCAATCTGCTGCTCGCCCTCTCTCCGGCCATACTTTCACAACTGAGCGTGATCGCCCTCGGCGGATATCCGGAGACTTTATTCTTCGGCACCCTGACATTGCTGGGTTTGATCCATGCAAAAGAATCACAGCACCCTGTTGGGATACTTTTTTTGACGGGGCTCGTTGCGGGAATCGGTTTTTGGGTTAATAATTTGATTCTTGTTTATTTTATTGCGCTGGGGATTTTTTGTTTTCTAAGGAGCAATTTCTGGAAAAAGACTTGTGCTGAAGGCGGTCTGAGGAAAATCCTCCTGCTCGATTTTCCTAAAATTCCGATCTTTCTTCGAATCGCGGGCTTGGGAGTCCATTTGTATGTGATTTTCTTTTTGCTCTTACAAGTGATTTCATTTTTTTCCGGTAAAGAAGCGCTTTCTCTGGGCGGATTAAACCTTAAATTGGCCTCACCGCCTTTTCCCGTAAAGCAAATCAAAAAGATCCTTCTCACTCTTTCGATCGAGTCTGTGGTATTGGGTTCCTCAGCGGTCGGGATAAAAAAATCGTGGGAAAAAGTAAAAAAAAGCCTGCCGCTTATCGGAGGATTTTTATTAGGAGGCTCTCCGGTCTTTGTATCTACGATTATTGGAATCGAGGGCTACCGCGTCATTCACGGTTCAGGAATGATTCTTGCGAAAGATTTTCCTGATCAATTTAAGAGGGTCTTCTGGAATGAACTCGTCCATAACATCTTTCAAGTCCCCTTTCTCAAATCGCCTTGGGCCTGGGCGGCTTTAGCTGTAACCATCGGACTTTTTGTTTATTTTATCTACATCCACCGCAAAGAAATTGTAAAGTTCCTCGGTTTGCAAGCGCGCCCTTATCCTTATACTGTTTTTCCATTTCTACTCATGGGAGTCGTTTTAGCAATTTGCCTTTTCAGCAATTTGCAGTCCGGGCGTTATCTCATTGTTGCCTATCATTGCGTTTGTGTGATTTTTGCGCTTGCTCTTAGTCACTTTAAAAGATATAGCAAAGTAGCGTTTTGGTTTCTCTTTTTATTTTTACTGGCGAATAATTCTTATGGAAATTTTAGATTTATTAAAGACATGCCAAGGCGGGGCGAACTCCGAAACGCCCATGACTCCATGATTGAGCTTCTAAAATCGAAAGATGTGGCCGGTGGCTACGCGCATTACATTACAAGTTATGTACTGACTTTCCAGAGTAGGGAAAAGATAGTGATCGCGCCTTTCCGTTCTCCTGACAGGTATCCCGCCTACACCCGGTATGTGGACGGCCTCCGGCGGGTGGCTTACATCTTGGGACACGAAAATGCTTTTTGGAAAGATTTTGAGGAGAGCTTAAAGCAGAATAAAATTGCTTACGAAATGATTGAGGTAAAACCTTTTTCGGTTTTTATCATTGACCGCACTAAAGGCGATGAAAAGAAATTCGTGTAATCCAAAATTTTTACTGAGATTGCGGGCAAGGAACTTGCTGACCGCCGCCTGAAGAGCTTCCCTGAGAGCCGCTCGGCAACAGGTCACCCATGTTTTTCTGTGAGCCGGAACCGGATGCCTTAGACCCATTGCCGAGGAGTCCCCTAAACTCAAGCCGCTGTTTTTCCTTCGATTCGGGAGAATTAAAATTTGGGGAGTAGAGGATTCGAACCTCTGAAGGCGTTAGCCACCAGATTTACAGTCTGGCCCCTTTGTCCACTTGGGAAACTCCCCGTAAACAACATTCAAAATAATATTAGCTGGCGGAGGCCGAAAGCCAATGCTTTCGGCATTCCGCGCAGGTCTTGACGACCTGCGCTTCAGGATTTTGATGCAAAGTCTAAATCCCGGCAAATAAAATTTTGCGTAGCAATGCTCCTAAATTTTTAGCTGGCGGAGGGACAACGCTTGGATAGTCCCGACGCCGCTTAGCTGATTTCGAAGAAATCAGCTGGCGGAGGGATTTGAACCCCCGACCCGCTGTTTACAAAACAGCTGCTCT
>CAYJTB010000089.1:0-6063 GCA_964372875.1 uncultured bacterium | reverse complement strand
GTTAATTTTGAATCAGTTGTAAGAAAATTAAATCACAACAACCGGACGCCAGTGAAATTGAATATGAAACCAAGATTTTGGATAGGGATTAACGCACTGTTCTTAGCGATCTCGCTTCCCATGGTATCGGCGCATGCGGATGACGCGCAGCTGCTTGACATGATGAGTGAGCTGAAGAGGCAAATGTCGCAAATGCAAAAGACGATCAATCAGCAAAATGAGAAGATCCAAAATCTTGAAAAACGCGAACCTCAAGTCCAAGTCGCCCCCTCCTCGGGCGAAGTGGCCAAGCCCGCTCCCATGAGTGATTATGATTTCAACACCATGCTTGATACCGCAACAGGCGGGGCTCAGAAATGGCTCAAAGATTTGAAAATGGCGGGGGATCTCAGGCTTCGTTATGAAGGCTTTCATTATGGCAGTGGTGCTCCTACCGAAACGGATGACAGAAACCGTTTTCGTTACCGGCTCCGGTGGGGTCTTGAAAAGAAGTTTAATGATAATATGAAGGTCGGCTTTGGGTTGGCTTCCGGAGAAGGTCCGACCAGTTCGGCCGCCACTGCCGGGTCCGCCGCCGTCAATTCGGAACCTACCTCCACCAACACCTCCTTTGACAACAACTTCAATTTCAAACCTATTTACATTGAGAAGGCCTACGGGACTTACACGCCAAAGTTTCTTTCCAAGAAGGGTATTCTGGATAAGTCGGAAGTGACCGGAGGAAAATTCACCAATCCTTTCGAGCGCGGTTCTTCCGATATAATCTGGGACCGGGACGTGAAGCCGGAAGGTGTCTACGAGAAATTCGATTGGGGCCTCTTCAATTCTGAAAATGTGACATTGAACGCCTACACCACGTTCGGACAATTCGTTTTGGATGAAGACGCCACGGTCGGAGGAGATGCCAACCTTTTCGCTTACCAGATTGGAATCAACCCTGTGGTGTACACGCCGTTTTTTGAACGGCCTGTTGACATCTTGCAGTCCTTCTCGGCTTACGATTACTCGAACTATGCACGTAAGAACAACTTCACCATCGGCGGTGTGTCGTTGGCTCGCGGCAACCCCAATGCGGATAACTTTTCTAACGAGTTGGACGCCGGCGAATTCCAAGTCTTGGAAAGTTACACGGAAATGGCCATCTACCCAGGCGGGCTTCCCACGCGATTTCACTTTGATCTTGCGGGCAATCCGACCTCAGATCCGCATTCGCCCCCAGCGATCAGTGACAGCAACGTAGCCTATGGGTTGGGAGTCAAATTGGGCGGTATTGTGAAGAAAGGCGATTGGGAGCTGGGTTATGCATTCAAGCGCATTGGAGCAAACTCTGTGGTGGGCGCCTTCAATGACGGCGATTTCGGTGACGGACATTCCGGCAGGGTAGGAAGTGTGATGAAGGGCGCGTATGCATTGACGGACTCGATCACACTCAATAGCGCAATGTTCCTGGTGGACAATCTTAATGCCGGTAGCTCTGGAGTTATTGATCAGCAGCAAAGACGGTTCCAAGTTGACATGGTTTGGAAATTCTAAGGGAGGAAAATAATGGAAAAACAACCTACTAATCTTAGATTGCTTCGTCGGCCTATCGGCCTCCTCGCAGCGACGAGTATGTTAGTGGCCTTTCATTTCATTGGCACCGCTCATGCTGCAAAAAATATCACGGTGAAGGGTTCCGACACCATGGTGGTTCTGGGACAAAGATGGGCGGAAGAATATATGAACAAAAATCCGGAGGTAGCGATCCAAGTCACGGGAGGGGGATCGGGGACAGGAATCGCGGCGCTGATTAATGGAACAACGGACATTGTCAATTCAAGCCGTCCCATTAAAGAAGCAGAGATGCAAAAGGCGAAACAAGCCGGTTATTACCCCGCAGAATTTAAAGTCGCCATGGATAGTTTGGCGGTGGTGGTGAGTCGGGAAAATCCTATCGAATCCCTTACTTTGAAGCAGCTCATGGGAATCTACACCGGCAAGATTAACAATTGGAACGAAGTGGGCGGGAGCAACCAGCCGATTCTTCGTTATTGCCGCGAATCCAACAGCGGAGCGTACGTATTCTTTAAAGAACGTGTCCTTAAAAATGCGGACTATGCGCCGGATTGTCAAACCATGCCCGGGACCAGTGCCGTGGCGAATGCCGTAGGTAAGGATCCGGCAGGAATTGGTTACGGAGGCGCAGCCTATTTTGTCAAGCAGCCCCAAACAAAAATTCTCGGCGTCAAAAAAGACGAAACATCAGAAGCCGTCAGCCCCGTCAAATCCGACGGGACGCTTGATTTTGAAGCAGCCTGGAGCTTTACCTATCTCATCACGCGTTACCTTTATATGTACACGGGTTTCAAACCCAAAGGAGAAATCAAAGCCTACCTCGACTGGATCTTAAGTCCTACCGGCCAAAAAGTAGTGGAAGAAGTGGGTTACGTTCCGTTAAAATCCTAATTTCTATGCGAACGGACTCCAAAACCCAGCAGCTTCTCTCGAAGAGAAGTTCCTTTTTTCTCGAAAGAGTGATCGAGAAGCTGCTCCTCTTGGCCGGGATTTCTTCGGTCCTTGTGATCGCGTTTATCTTCATTTTTCTTTTCAAAGAGGCCGTCTTTTTCTTTAAGACGGCAAGTGTCTTTGACCTCATCGGAAAAAAAGTCTACGACGCCTGGGAAGAAAAAGAAATCTTCAAAATGATGTGGCAGGCCGTCTCCGAGGTGCCTAAGTATTCGCTGGTACCGCTTTTGTGCGGAAGTTTTCTGGTGGCAGCGCCCGCTACTTTGATCTCGGCGGTCTTCGGCATCGGCTGCGCGATCTATCTGGCGGAGATCGCAAACCCGCGTGTGCGCGAAACCTTAAAGCCCACACTTGAACTCTTGGCCGGTATTCCCTCGGTCGTGATCGGCTTCTTTATGCTGGCGGTGGCGGCAAGTTTTATCCAAGACATTTTCCACACCAAATTCCGCTTGAACGCTTTTGTGGGTTCGCTGGGAGTTTCGCTTGCCACGTTTCCGATTATCCTAACGCTCTCTGAAGATGCGCTTCGGGCTGTGCCCAAAGAACTCCGTGACGCTTCACTCGCACTGGGCGCAAGCAAATGGCAGACAATTTGGGGAACCGTGGTGCCCGCTGCAGTCTCCGGGATCTCGGCCGCTGTCATTTTAGGATTCGGCAGGGCGCTGGGAGAAACCATGATTGTGGTGATGGCCACAGGAAATGCAGCACTTGTGACGCTCAATATTTTTTCTAGTGTCAGGACCATGACCGCCAATATCGCGGCCGAGCTTGGCGCAGTCGCTCAAGGAAGCGAGCATTACTTTGCGCTCTTCGTGGTGGGCGCTGTTTTATTCACACTGACTTTTTTTATCAACCTGGCCTCTGAAATTGTTTTAAACAAAATGCGCAACCGCTTAAGGATGTAAATGGACGCCACGGTCTCGCTCATGATTCCGAATTTAAAAGTAAAACGGGTGAACTGGAGAGACGCTGTCTTAGAAGTCCTGATTCGGGCGTTTGCCCTGATTCCTTTGTTGGCATTGAGTTTCATCCTTTTCAATATTTTTATCCAAGGAATCGGAGTCATTAACTGGGAGTTTTTGAGCCAACCTCCTTTGGAGGGAATGACTGAGGGCGGAATTTTTCCCTGCATCTTCGGAACGCTTTCGATCACGATTCTCATGATCATCATGGCCTTACCTTTGGGTGTGGGGGCTGCGATTTATCTGGTGGAATACGCAGGCCAGGGAATGATGTTTAGAATCATCCGCGCGGCGGTCAATAACTTGGCCGGTGTTCCTTCGATTGTGTTTGGTCTTTTCGGTGTGGGATTTTTTGTCCTTTTTGTGGGACGAAGTCTCGACCACGTTTTAAAGACAGGGCTTCTTTTTGGACAACCCTGCATGCTTTGGGCAGCGGCGACCCTTGCCGTTCTCGTTCTCCCGGTCATTATTGTTTCGACGGAAGAGGCCTTAAACGCTGTTCCGCAAAGCCAACGCGCTGCTTCGATGGCCCTGGGCGCTACCAAATGGCAGACGATCCGCGACGTGGTCCTTCCCCAGGCACGGGGCGGGATCTTAACCGGTGCCATTCTTTCCATTAGCCGCGGGGCAGGGGAGACGGCGCCCATTCTTTTTACGGGCTGCGCTTATTTTCTCCCGAGGCTTCCTGTGGTTAAACTTTTCGGTGCGATTCCGATGATCAATCCCTTCGATCAATTCATGGAGCTTTCTTATCACATCTTTATCATGACGACCCAATCCATGGACGCCCAAAAGACACTTCCTATTCAATATGGCACCACGTTTGTGCTTTTGTCGCTTACTTTTTTACTGAACCTTTTTGCCATTATTCTCCGGGTCCATTTCCGGAAAAAACTGGGGCAAGTTTCACTTCAATGATGAAAGCTCCAAGGCTTTGTCGGAGGACGGGCCTCCCTCCCCGCTTCCCCCAAGGCGTCTTTATTTTTAAGAGATGATTAAAATTTCTATCGTGGAAAAAAAGGAGATGGGTGCGCCGATGAAAGGTATAATGCCCGCCCAGGAGAAACCCTTGAGCCCCCAAGAAAAAGAAAATAAGGTACCTGCGAAAATACTCGTCGAAGATTTGAGTGTTTATTACGGGGATATTCAAGCTCTTAAATCGGTCAGCATGACGATTCCTGCCCAGTCGGTGACGGCCTTGATAGGGCCTTCGGGCTGTGGAAAATCTACCTTCCTACGCGTTTTAAATAGAATGAATGATACGATCCCCCGGGCCCGCACCGAGGGCAAAGTCCTGATCGATGGCGTGGACATTTATGCCCCCAATATCAATGTGGTGTCACTCAGGCGAATGGTCGGCATGGTCTTCCAAAAATCAAACCCCTTTCCCAAAAGCATTCATGACAATGTGGCTTACGGCCCCCGCCTTCACGGGATTAAAAGCAAAATCAAATTGGATGAGGTTGTGGAAGAGAGTCTTGGCCGCGCGGCGTTGTGGAATGAGGTAAAGGACCGCTTGGATAAGCCCGCCTTGGAACTCTCCGGCGGCCAGCAGCAGCGGCTTTGTATCGCACGCGTCTTGGCGGTCAATCCTGAGATCCTTTTGATGGACGAACCCGCCTCAGCGCTTGACCCCCTTTCCACGATGAAGATCGAGGAACTTATTCATGACCTCAAAAAAAATTACACCATCGTGATCGTGACTCACAACATGCAGCAGGCGGCGCGTGTAAGCGACTTCACGGCCTTTTTTTATTTAGGATCTTTAATCGAAGTGGGCGGGACCAGCAGGATTTTCACCACGCCCGAGAAGAAAGAGACTGAAGACTACATCACCGGGAGGTTTGGATAATCACTGGCATGGCACGTCATTTCCACGAAGAACTCCAATCGCTCAAAGCCAAGCTTCTTCAAATGGGGATGCTGGTTGAAGAGGCGATTGAGAAATCAGTCGAGGCCCTTCTTGAACGAAACCCCCGGCTCGCGCGCGATGTGATGGAAGAAGAAAAAACCATCAATCAATTTGAAATTGATATCGATGATAAAGGCCACGCGCTTTTGGCGCTGGATCAGCCTATGGCTGCGGACCTTCGTTTCATCACGGCGATCCTCAAAATCAATAATGACCTCGAGCGAATGGGAGACCATGCGGTGAACATTGCGGAGCGGGCGCTTATCTTGATCAAAGAGCCGCCTCTCAAAAGAAACCTTCAGCTTTCCGAAATGGCCGGCGCCACGTTAAAAATGCTGGCCGAATCGATCGACGCCTTTATGAATTCCAATAACGAGCTTGCTCGAAGCGTGTTGAAACAAGACGACGAAATCGATGCCTACAACGATAGTCTCTTCTCGAAGGTGGAGGAGTTAATGCAAAAAGACTACTCCTTTGTCACAATCGGAATGAATCTTGTCATAATCGGCCACAATTTCGAGCGCATTGCCGACCTCGCCAACAACATCGCCGAAGACGTAATTTACATGAAGGAAGGCAAAGAAGTCCGCCACCACGTCACCAGCTGAAATTCGCCGCATTTTGCCTTGTAACTGAATCTTTGCAAAATGGCTGAATCGCCTGTGCCACAAGGGATTCAGCTGG
>CAYJTB010000088.1:0-6266 GCA_964372875.1 uncultured bacterium | reverse complement strand
CGTAACTTGTTGAAAACAAACAGAGTCTTTTTTGTAACTGACGAACTTGGGTTAGAAGATCCCTGGGATTCACCTGAAGATTTCCCAACGGCAGAATTATTTCCTTCGCTTGCACCGGCTGAGGCATTGCCTACGGTTGTGCCGCTACCGGATGAAGCCGTGCCAGCGTTTGCCTGTGACGCTTGCTTAGATTCACCCGCGTTCTCGCCACTTCCTGATGTTCCGCTCCCTGAGGAAGCATTGCCGGAAGATCCTGCCGTTGCTTTTGCGGCAGCTTGAGATTCGCCCGCACCAGAAGTCCCTTTGCCTGCTGCCGAGCTCACGAAAGCCGTGGCAGCAGTCAATGCGGATCCTTGAGATTCTCCTGCGCCTGAAGTGAGTCCGCCAACGCCTTGGTCCTCGGCTTGGCCGGAGGTTTTTCCTTCTGATGAACCTGCAGATCCGGTTGATGCAGTTGTGGTTATTGCAGTGGAAGATGTTTGCGCCTGAATCATTCCAGGTGCGTTACCTTGAGAAGCGTTCTGCGCTGTGGTCCCTGAGGTTCCTTGAGACGTCGCAGCAGAAGCCGTCCCCTGTGACTCACCTGCGCCCGCTCCATTTCCTTTTGAAGTCTCCGTTGTTTTGGATTCCAAAGCTCCTGCTCCGGAATTGCCTCCGCCGTCGCCTTCGCCCTGCTCGACCCGGACTTGCGCACTTCCCTCTTTTTGCAGTTTGTCTTTGCTTTCAAAGACAGTGCCCGCTGCTTTTGCACCTTGGCCCACGGCCCCGCCTGGAGCCTCCGCTGCGCCGCCTTCACCGCCGCCTGCTTTAATCAAAGGCTCCGAATCAGGTTTGGCTGCAAATGACTTCTTCACTTGCTCTTTCATAGCTTCTAAATAAGATTCTTGTTCCGCAGTGGCCTCCATCTCACTCTCGTCCACGGCGTGAGTCACGAGGTCGGCCTTTTCAAAATTTTTTGATTCGAAGAAAGGTTTTTTTTTCAAAGTCATTTTTCTTTCCCTGGGATAATCTACAAGACTCCCCTCTTTTTTGAGGAAGGTGCCGAGCGGCGGAGATTGTTTCTCCGGCGTGTCACGCACAAAATTAATCCCTGAAGAAAAAATACCCGCGGAGGTCGAAAAGAAATCCGCTTGCGCTTGATACGCTGCCTGGATCTCTCCCTTCTCAAAATGTTTGAGAGAATTTTTCAGGATTTTTTGAGAATCTTTGACCCGGTTAAATACTTGGCGGTGTTTACGGACATACCGGGGGTCTCTTTCTTCGATTTCTTTGACTCTTTTTGAAAAACCGGTAAGGAGGGCCTCTTGACGTCTTTTCAATTGCGTCATGTCTTCAACGTTGCTCTTGGCGGACAGTTTGGCGGGGGCAATCGGTTCAGAAAAAGCAGGCATTGCGCCCATCAAAAAACAAACAGCCAAAGCCCAGGCCCCCGTTCTTAGATTATGCATTCTTCTGACCCCTTGCATCTTCCGTTGAATCTACCCCTTTAGGTCCTTCGATTGGAGGCATCGAGATGACGTCCCAAGTATCCGTCATGATTTTTTCTTGTTCAGACAAGATGTCTTCAAACAACTCCCGTAGGGAAGGTTCGGTCGGAGGCTCCGACTGGATTTTGTATTCTTCAATATAATCGCGAATCAAAAAGACAAATGCAGGGGAGCGCACCACATGCGTCGGATCCTTGCCCGGAAAATTGTCACGCACTTCAATAAAGGCGAAAACCATATCCCGGCTTTCAAGACGAAACTGTTCCAACCGCAAAAGGGGTTTCATGACAACCTTCGCCCTTCCTTTGCTCTTTAACCAATCCATACGCTTCTCCTTACCCTGGTAGCGGATCACAAGAGTCACGATGCTGACCCCGTAATCATCGTTCACGCTCACCTTAAAAGGAATCTCTTGGCTGGGGAAAACGTAATTCTGAATCTGAGGTTCTAGGACTTCTAAAAAGGGTGGAAGATCCGGTAGGGCCTGGATGCGGACCGTCTCGGCCTGCAATATTTCTTTGGATTTGCTTTGAACATTTAATTCTAAGACATAATCCCGTTCCACGATAAAAGTTGTCCGAAGGACTTTTTCGGAGAGAGGCTGCAATTCAAAACGTTTTTCTCCTTGCTCCACAATCCAACCGGGCTCTACAGGCTGATTCAGACGGAGTTCCAAATAAATACGCGTACCTTGCGGGATCGTAATCGGGTCTCCCCATCCTTGGCGGGTCTGCGCCTTGAGGCGTGTGTTAGACGGAAATCGGAGCTGCCATGTGGCTTTTTCGATCCGCAAAGATTCAAAAACCTTAATACGGTAAACAGGAGATTCTTGGTGATCCGCTTTCACAAAATAAAAGGTGTCTCCCATCACGTGCGAGAGGAAATGCTCGTATCTTCTTGTATCCTTGGAAGCCATCGGAAAGACCTGCCAAGCCCGGTCGTCTTTACTTTTGACATACAGTTCTACTTTTTTGGGTTGGTAATCTCCCATTACTGCTTGAACCATGACGTGACTGGCCCTTGGAATCTCGGCGTTTCCGGGGATCACCTGGATTTTAAAATGCGCCAATGGCGCTAAGACTTTCTTGGGGTGTTGGGCGGGCATGGGTTGGGTCAAGCGCGAGAATCCCACGATAAAAAAGTCGTGACACACGGCGGCATGAAGTCCGCCCACACCCAAAAACAAAACGATGAGGACGAGAGAAATCATGATGTTACGGACCGGCATCGCGCGCTGGAAATGAAACCGGTCGACCAGTTGGCTCATATCCGATTGAAGCCTAAGCATCAGGCTTTGGCTAAAGGGATCTTGTGTTTGATGGGCGCGGTCTGAAATTTCAACCAGCGTGGAAAGACGTTCACGAAGGTGAGGATATTTTTCTTCAAGCTGAGCCGTAAGATTGCGGGTATCACGGTATTTGGAATAACTGATCCCCAAAGAAATAGCCAACGGCGTAATCAATAAAAAGAGTGCCAAAATAGGCGCGGGAATAATCATAGGAATGTACTGGGGTAAATAGTAAGTGAGCAAAAGCAGATTATAAATTGCGGCGCCGAAAATAAGGACCGTGTAAAGATAGACCTGGGCCGCGTAAAGCGCCATGAGTTTGAGCGATTTTTGGCGAATTTGATCTCTAAAATCTAGGGAGGATTTTCTTTTCATAATTTTTTATACCCAATCCGGCTTATAAAGACGGTTGGCGACTAAGGACTCCGCCAAACAAAGAATCAGCAAAAGGTAAAACAAAGGAAGATAAAAAAAACTGCGGGCCGCCGTCTTCTCTTCTACAAGCGTTTGAGAGGTAGGAAGCGTAGGTTTTTGATCGGGAACGCTCAGGTAATCCGGTTCGGACTCCTGAAATTCAAGATTGGCAGCCGCCCAATGTTTTTCGTATCCCTCTCCCCTTCTTTCCAGCCATTCATAAAATCCAGGCAGGTCGAGCGACAAAGAAGCAATCCCTGTAGCTGAATCCTGATAAAGCGTTATGGTCTCGCCCTTGGGATTCTTAATGTTGATGGATTTCATACCGGCAAAAACAGAGGCAGGCATCTCCAGCCCTTCTCCCACGCGCAGAACCTGCGCGCAGCCCAAAGAACCGCCTGACGAATATTTCAAAAGTTCAAAGACAAAAGGCACATAGAGAGGATCGAGCGCGAAATGATTCCAATCTAAATTAAGCGATGAGGCCCATAACAAAATCCGCCCGTTTCCTTTTTTGATCTCGATAAAGGCCGGCTTGGAGCCTGCCCAAGCAAGGACTTCGTAATTTGTTTTCTCAAAGGCATGAAAGGAACCAAGCCTTTGATGCGAATCCTTTCTAGAGCGCCGTTTTTGCTTCCTTCAAAAATTCTAAAAATGGGATGGTCATAGTGCATCCCCGAAAGAAAAACGTGTTTTTGTGAATCTGAAAAATCTTGGACGGGACCCAAGCTTCCTCCAAGAAACTGCTCGATTTCTTTGGATGATCCTGCTGAATTCTCTTGATTGAAATTAAATAGAACGGTCCCTCCTTTCTGAACGTAGGAGTTGATGTCATTGAAGGCTTTTTTACCCAGGGCATTTCTTCCGGTGATCGCCACCAAAGCATAACGGCTCAAATCCAGTTGATGAAAGGTATCAAAGTAGGCTTGCGTCGCTAAAATCCAAGGCGAGTAAATTTTATCTAAAGAGCTTTCGATCACTTGAGTGAAAAAGAAAAAGGGATGTTGAAAGGGATAGGGATAAGGTTTTTCTTCCACGAGAAGAATTTCCAGCGGGTTACGCACTTCAACCGAGGCATAAACCTGGTTATCGATTTCAAGATTATCAATACCGGCTTGGGCCCTTAATAAAACAGGGCCGGTCGAGGGGAAGATCTGGCGGAAGGTCGCGACTCCCCTGCCGGATTCCGGAATCTCAATGCTTTCGGCGGCCAACTCTTGGCCATCCGCAAACAAACGGATTTGCACCTGTTTGCCTTTCATACCGTAGGCCGAAAAAGCAACGCCGATTCTCTCCTCCGTCTTCGGCAAGAAAAAACGCTCAGGGAGGCGAAATCCTTCCAGAGTGAAATTAACATACTGCGCCGGCTGAATGGAAACAGGGTAAAATTTTCCCTTGAAAAATTTTTCTCTTAAATCGGGCTCATGGACTGAAAAGTCTGAAACCACAAAAATCTGTGTCCGGACCGCGGGATGATTCCCAAAACCTCCCTTCAGACTTTCATTCAGTTCCGCAAAGTGATTGGCGCCCGTGGAAAGAGGCGTTTTTTTGAGTCGGCCTAAAAAATCATTGAGTTTTCTTGTGGCAATAATCACAGGTTCGGGTTGGTCGTGAAACGTATAAAGAGAATAAAGAGTTCTACCTTGCCGGTGTTGACGGGCAAGATTATTGATTTGAACTTTCGCTTTTTCAAAGAGCGTTGATCTTCCTTCGCGGTAACCCATGCCGTAGGAGTCGTCCAAGATAAAAACAAGATGCGTCTGGGCGGAACGGGAAAGAAAAGGGGTGTGGCGGTTTAAAAAAGGCAAGGCAAAGCCAAGGGCTAGAAGACCGAGGCAGGAAACACGAAGAGCCAAAAGAAGCAGCCGCTTCCATTGGATCACATTGGATGCCTTCTGGAGAATCTGCTGCAAAAACTGGACAGAACTAAAGAGGGTTACGCGATGGGCTTTGGTCTTCGTTAATAAAAGCAAAAAAGGAATGCCAAGCGTCACCAACCCAACCAAAAAAAGAGGAGAGGCAAAGTAAAAGGGTCCCATTTCATTAATTCATTTTCATCCGTGTGTTGAGAAACGCCGCGATGGCCAAATCATAAGGCGTATCGGTATGAAGAAGCTGGTAATCCACTCTCATCTTCCGGCACAAACTGCGGATTTCTGCGAGGTACCGGTTCATTTCTCTCCGGTATTTGTCTTTAAAAAGATCGGGCTGAAGCAGGATACGCTGGCGGGTTTCCATGTCCTCAAATTGCCCAAATCGTTTAAAAGGAAATGTCATCTCATCCGGGGATAAAACATGAAAAACGATCATTTCATTGTGTTGGTATAAAAATGATTTCAAGGTCTTTTCAATTTCTTCGGGCTGGGCCAGCAAATCTGAAAAAAGAATCACTAAACCCCGTTTTTTTATCCGGCTCGCGGCATGTTTTCCGGCCCGACCAAAACCGGACAGCCCTCCCTCTTTGACCCGATAAAGCTCGCGCAATAATATATGAAGCTGTTTTGAGGAGGCACTTGGCTTGATCACTTTTCGTAACCTGTCATCAAAGAGCATCATCCCTACCAAGTCTCTTTGACTTAAAAGAAGATAACTGAGCGCCGCCGCGAGATAAGTCGCATAACGAAGTTTGGTCATTGAAGTCCTGGAACCTTGATAACCCATGGAGGTACTGATATCCATCAGGAGCCACGCAGCCAAGTTGGTTTCTTCTTCGTATTGCTTGACGTAGAACCGGTCCGTTTTACCAAAGAGCTTCCAATCCACCAGCTTGAGCGGATCACCCGGGTAATATTCCCGGTGGCGGCTGTATTCCAGCGAAAAGGCATGCCGCGACCCGAGGTGATGACCCATAAAATACCCGTCGACCATCAAACGGGCCACCAGCGGATAATTGGAAATAAATGCGACCGCTTTGGGATCAAGAAAACTCTGGGCGTTCGTGTTAGATGAGAGGGCGGTCATTTTCTTTCAGGAACGGCCTCTATGAGTTTTTTAATGACATCCAGCGAAGTCACGTTCTCGGCCTCCGCGGAAAAATTCACCTTGATACGGTGACGAAGGACAGAGGGCGCTACAGC
>CAYJTB010000087.1:0-6438 GCA_964372875.1 uncultured bacterium | reverse complement strand
TATCAACTCTGTTTCTTCCACAAGAGAAGCAAAGGATGAATAAAATAAATCATCGGATGTCCTGATAACGATAGGATAATACCGTAATAACTGGGACGGTTGGAAAACGTCAGCGGATGAGACCGGGCTCAGGTCTGTGTCGATGATTCTTCTGCGGCCGTCTCTTAAATTGTTAATGCGATTTCCAATCGATGGCGCGGAACTCCAGTAGATCTCTCCCGCCGGGATTTTTAAAATGGCCGTTCTGCCCGCTGCTTGAGGCATTGCCACCTTGTAGCGGATTTGGCTGTCATCCATTCCTTCCATAGAAAGAAATCGAAGGGCGGGGTCAAGAGATGACACAAAGACGCCGGCTTCTTTTTCATCGCGAGGATTCGCGGGCAGCAATAATTCGGAGGCGGCGGGCTCAAATTTCAGTGCGGACGGGGCCGGATCCTTATGATGAGACGGTTGTTGTGCCGGAGGCTCGATATCGGCAAGAAGCACATCCGGCTTGGATCTTAATTCGTGCAAACGCTTGTGTATCGCCTCTTGCATTTCTACGGCACTGGGATAGCGATCCTCGGGTTTGGGGCTAATCGCCTTGCGCAAAATGTCCCCCATGGGATTTTTTGAGAAATCAAAATTGTAGAAGATTTCCTGAGGCGTCATTTCAAAAAAATTGTGATACTTCTTAACCTCACGGCCCGCTGACTTTGCGACCGCCCAAATCCATATCAAAGTCATACCGAGCGAGTAAACGTCATCGGTAAATTCAGGCTGATGACCTTCAGAAAATTGCTCGCCGGGGACAAATGCCAGCGTGCCTCCTTGAGCAATGGGACGTCCGCTTCCTTTCCGATAGGCCAGATTAAAATCGATCAGAATGTGATGATGATCGGTTGTGACAAAAAAATTATCCGGCTTAACGTCACGGTGTACGATGCCGAGTCTATGGAGAATGAAAACGGCGCTCATCACATTGAGGGCGGTATAAAAATACTGATGAACCGTAGTGGCGTCCTTTTTTTCGATATAGTATTCGTAAGCACTCTTGCCTTCTAGATAAGGAACGATAAGCCGGCTTTGTTTTTCGTCCCAAACTCCCAGTCTAAGGTGAGGATTGTGATACTCGTTGGCTTGAATTGCTTGTGCTATCGGATGAGCGGGATCCGAAATTATTTTAAAAATATCTTCCATAATGAGCGCCTCGTTACGAAGATACTCTTCTGACTCTTTATTTTTGGGTTCCTTGATGAGATACCTGCCCTGCAGACCATCGAATTCAAAAAGTCGGCTGAGCGAGGTTGGTACCATCAAACGAAATCCTGCATTCCCGCTAAGATCCTTTATTTCATTAAGCTGGGGCTCGTTAAAATAAAGCGCATACGCAGGGACATGAAGGCCGGAATCGGCTCTTACTTCCGAACGCGGGGCATTTTTTTCCAGCTCCCGGCTGCTTACCACTTCATGGATAAGACGGGTGTCTTGTTTTTGGACGGCGACCAAATTTTCCAGCTTGTCTGAAATGTCTTCAATTTTTTCCGCCCGCACCGGCCGGGGGTCATAGCTTCGCGCGGAGGTGAGCAGAGTTTGAAACGGCTCTAAATCCCCAAGCGTAATTTCATGGGTGGGAATCCACTCTTTTGGATTTCTGGGATCGGATTTATAAAATCGCCCGCGGCGGTCACGAGCGTAAGCGGGAAACCGGGAAGTATGATCGCCGCGGCCGACGTAAGCGTCCATGCGCTCAATGACGCCTTTAACGGGAACCTTTACCTTGGCGGGATAGAGACTGCGCGCATGACGGCCGATGACGTTGTCAAAGGATTCGAGAAAACTCCACCACTTTGCGGAACTGGAAGCATCCCGGCGGTAAACCCTCGCTGCCTCAAGATAACCTAAGAGGATCTCGTGATAAATGGAGTCTTGCGCGTCAGGGGGATTATAAAGGAAGAAGCTGCGTCCCCAGTTGAGTTCCGAAAACACAACGCCGTGTCTTTTCCCGACTTTGACGGCAAACCATACCTCATCTCCTACCGGCCGCTTAAAGGGAAGTAAGCCGGGCTCGACGAGATCCGCAAGGTGTTGAAATTTGCCTCTCGCTTCCTCTTTTCTGGCTCGGTGGGCGAGAACCAAAAAGTGTTCCTTTAAATCCCTTAACAGGCCTTGCTCGTCTGCTTTCACTGCTTCACGAATTAAATCCAGCTTGTAATATTCTTCAAGCCGCGGATCGCGATAAGCGAGGATCAGGGCCTCGTATTTGGCTAATTGATAATCCCGATAATTTTTTTTGAATTGCCTCAAGGCGGACGGTGAGGGGGTAAGGTTCAAACTCTGAAGCGCCTGATCCAAGGCCTGGGCAAGCCGGTCAAGATTTCCCAACAAATGCGCGCGTCTGGGCATGCCCGCCGCTTGGGGCAATCTCTGGCGGCGGTATTCAAAAATAGGAAGCGCGCTGCGCCGGCCTTCGTGCAGTTCCTCATAAAACCGGGGAAGAAGCGGAGTGTGCCGAACCTCCCTGGTGAGTTTTTGTGCTAAATCTTGATCAAAAATAGGCATCAGATTTTCTCTGGCGGTTGTTCTCTTTTCCATCAATTGGGCAATTTTTTCCTGAAGTTCGCCGGTTGATTTTTCAAGCACTTCCCCGCGTTCGTAGAGCCTTTCGATGGCATCCCGCAAAAGGCGCTCAATAAAAAAGTTGGCTTTGGAACGCACGTGCTCACGCTGCCCTTGAAGGGAGGGAAGTTCGTTCAAATGTTTCAGCCAATAGCTGGCTGCAAGCGACCAATTTTTTCTCAATTGTCTTCGGGCTTCATCGGATTGCGTGACATACTCGTCCCGTTGCCTCTGAGCCATTCTTTCAAATTCTTCAGGCGTGAGATCGCGAGGCTGCAAACGGGCTTCTCGTTCAAGGTAGGCCGTCAAATGGACGGGATCCGGAAGCGGCGATTCCACGGGCGGATCTTCCAAGAAAAGCGCGGCGTGAGATAAATAAAGCCGGTTTACCGATTGGTTAAAGGCCTCCATGAATTCCCGGCGCTTTAGGGCAGAAAGCTGCCGGTTTGCCAATTCTTTTTCTACCTCTTCCGCAACTTTCTCTTTAACGAAAACAAGCTGCTCCTGAGCTTGAAGAGGATCTTGGTTGCGAATGATGATTCGTGTTCCCAAAAAAGCCGCGCGCATTCCGTATCGCTCGGTTAAGACTTGGTGAAGGAGTTTTTTAAAATAATCGGTGAACCCGGGCCAGTAAGTCTTACTTAATTCGTTCAAAGACACCATCGGAAGTGAAATCATCACGAGGTTAATTTGCGTGCCGAGCGAGGCGGCAAAAATTTGATCTTTGACTCTTTCAAGAAGGACATCAAGCGCAGAGCCTTCATCGGTGAGGCGGCGTTCAATTCCCTCAAGCGCCGGGGCTTCGCGGCGAAGGATTCGTTTCAGATGGGGTAATTCGCTAGAAAGGTTTTCAAGGCCAAGCGTTTCAACTGTTTGGTCATTTTCGATGGCTTGTTTGATCGTTTGACTCAGCCAGGTTGAGGGAGGCGGCCTAGGCGCATCAGGACGGGTTTTGGGTTCAGCTCGGACTTCGGAACGTACTTCAAAGCGGTCGGCGTCAGTCTCAAGGGTGTTGAAAAGCTCTTTGACTTTTTTGGTAACACTTTGGATTTTGTTTTGTTCAGACCTCGGCACTTGTTCGGCCTGGGCCCTTAAAATGGATTGATACTGCTTAGAGAGATCCTGACGTCTGCGGAAAATAAAGTTGGCGCGGCTTTGTTCTTCAATGGACTGATCCTCTTGATGTTCCGCCCGGCTTTTTTTGGGCATTCCTTTTCCCGTGAGAAGGCTTTCCAATTCCTTGAGGAAATCATCATAGAGCCCCGCTAAAAGAAGAAGTCGAACGATCGCCTCCTGTTTTTCTACCGGCAGATAACCATAATCCCAGCGCTGGATATCATGCAAAACATCCACCTGCGCCTGATAACTTTGATCGGCCTCAAGGTAATGGCCTGTATTTTCCTGAAGATGGGCGAGTCTCCCATAAAGCACGGACAAACGTTCATAATCCTCTAGCTCCGGATAGATGCGCTTAGCTTCGGGATCCTTCAAACTTTGTTGAAGTTCGGCGCTTAAGATGAACAAATTTTCCTCAAGTGCGTAAATTTCTTCACGAATTTTTTTCATTTCAGGAATAACTGTTTCAAGAATCGTTTTCTCGTCTTCTGAACGCATTTTGGTGATCCACGCTGGGAGATTCGAAAAATTTGGCCCGATAATTTTTTGATCTTCTTTTGAAAATCCTCTCTCGACTTGTCTCATGTGTCTAAAAATTGCAGCCGGGTCATGAGTCTTATGATAAGCCTCATAAGTATCGATCATGCGCTGGCCGCGATCCAGATAAACCGCAAGAATTTCTATCCCGCTTAATTCCTTTTCCAGAGAATCCAAAAATCGAAGCGAGAAGTAAATTGCGTTCCTTTGCGGATCCACATGGTAAACCACCGAACGCCGGGCGCGCGGATCTGAGAAAAGGAGTTGGGTCGGCATGTCCAATCCGATGATGGCGGTTGAGGTTTCAAGCCGCTGGGCCCTCTCAAGCAATGTAAAATCTGGAAGCAGCTTGGTCTGTTTTCTTAAGAGTTCAGTGGCACGCTTCAATTTTTCAAGACGCTGGGCATGTTTGGGATCACTTGCAGGATCGATCATCTGGGGTGCTTTTTCCCATGCTCGCGGTTTGTACGGACCAAGACCCGGATGATAGGAAAGGAAAACGTTCGGATAACTTGCGATGACGCTTTCTACACGAAAGTGATGCAGAAACCCCGTGGACGAAGCCGAGCGCACCTCGGCACGCAGCTGATCGGGCGAGGACGGAGGAGCCCCTGGCGGCACCGCCAGGGACACCTCAGTACTCACGCCGGTTGGGCGTGAGTGCGGAGTAGTACCCGAATCGGTCGGATTCGGGTGCACCTCGGCACGCAGCTGATCGGCTGCGTACTGAGGAGTACCCGAATCGGTCGGATTCGGGTGCACCTCGGCTCTCGCAGGGCCTTGGCCTAGCGCGCGGTCGTCGAAGGCGACTCTGCGGGCGTCGGCACGGAGAATGCCGCCTTGAGTTGCTTCAATGATTTTTTCAATCTTCTGCTCTACAGCCGGTTTGCCGAATTTTTGAACAAGTTGGCCATAATTTACCGCTGTCCGGAGGACTCCGTAAATCGCATCTCGAGTTAAAGGAAGTTTCTTCCTTGACTCCTTCTCAAGATTTTTGGCGATCCTTTTCACGGAAGGACGTTTCTTTCCAGTGACGAATTCAAAATTCTCAAACAATTGACTGAGAAGATTCTCCAAGTCAGTCCCAGAAATAGGTTTGAACTTTTCTCGTTCTTTCAGCCCAAGGAGAGGTTGTCCGGAGTCGTAAGTCAGTTGGGGAAAAGGGGCGCCTAAACGCTCCAAGGATTTTCTCATTGCTTCATGAATGGAGCGGGTAGGCTCCATAAAATAATCCACAGGAAAGCGCGACGAATAATTCGCCAGCTCATGAAGCATTTCGTTTGAAAGCTTACCTTGATTGAAATTTTTATTGGCGAGTTGAAGTAAAAAGAAATAAAAGAAACTCTTAAGCGCGGGAACCGTCAAACCGCGCCGGGCATAAGTACGGATTGCGATCGAGATGTTTTTCTTGAGTTCATGGGCAAGGACGTTGAGACTCATTTCCCTTTCGTCTTTTCCCTGATACATTGGAATATTTCGATCCGATTCATCAATTACACTCTGCCGAACAAGACGCTCCATCTCCTCGGGTGAATAAACTCCGAGTTTCTGAGCCCATTGATAAGCGGCTTGCAAGAAAATCCCTTCAAAGTATTCCCCCATTCCGAAATAGATTACGAAATCTTCAATGCGGGTCTGAAGAGGAAGGAATCTTTTAGGATCCGCCGGAGGCAAAGAGTTACCCCGCTGCAACGAAGGCAGAAGACGATCGAGCAAGACCATCTTCTTTATCGCCTTTTCAGAATCGATGTGTTTCACAATCCATGCGCCTGCCGCCTCACGGATCAGACGAGCCCCTACCACTTCAAAAAAGTAACTCGTGGCGTCTTCGCCCTTGCTTTCGATCTCCCGCGCTTTTCTTAAAAATTCGTAAATTTTTTTCGAATTGATGGAGATTTCAAAAGGACTGGCGGATTTTGAGAAATCACGTCCTTTTTGAAAGTATAAATCGTGGCTGTCTAAATCTTGTGCCGTTTCTAAATCCTTGGCGAAATCTTGAAGCAGGCTGCTCTCTTTGGGTTTAAGCTCCTCGAGGATCCACTGCATCGTATCTTTTAGCAACGCTTGGGTGCCTTGCAAAGTCTGAGGATAGTCTTTGTCAATTAAAGCCGGCCGATGAGGATTTCTTATGCGCACCTCGGCACGCAGCTGATCGGCTGCGTACTGAGTAGTACCCGGCTCCAACCG
>CAYJTB010000086.1:1800-6450 GCA_964372875.1 uncultured bacterium | reverse complement strand
TCTATGCTACAAGTACTTACGAACTTTAATTACGAAACCGAACCGCACGAAAGTCATAACCAGTTGCTGTTATTCAACTAATGTTGGGACACTTGTGACTCTTCCTAAGTTTTTAATAGGCGCTTACTTTTTAAGAATAGTTGCTCGACGCAATGCCTTTGGTTTTGTGATTAATGACGCTTGTTTCAATCTTCAGATTTTAAGAGATTTTGCGAATTTTTTCTTTGATTCCTAAGCATTTTGTAATAAAATTGACCTTCTTGATTTGGGTCCAGGAGTTGTTTTAATTCCTGGAGGATTCTTTACGGGATGGTCGGGCCGCCATCTGATTGAAATAATCAGGTGGCGGCCTTTTTTGTGGAGAGGAGGCAAGCAGTGGAAACTTGGTTGAGGGATCTACCCGCTTTCTTGATGGTGGGGGCGATTTTATTTTTGTTCGTCTTCATGGCCATTCAATCAAGAATACAGGAGAAGAAGAGACAGGACAAAGAAAAAGGTGGAAAGCCATAAGCAATGCGACTCAGGAATGCATGATGGCCTTTGTTTGAGTGCCCAGTATGAAATTGTCGGCTTTTTCGTTTCTATCGAGCGCTGTCTTTGCTAAAATTATTGCATTCAAATTAAGATCATTGCCGAATTTCTCAGTGTGATTGAGGAAACGGGGGAACCGGATTCTGGGGCTAAGCCCATCACGATGAGGTTGGTGGGCAGGTTACTCTTAACCCGAGCCCGACAGCTAACCCCGTAGGCATAAAAAGGGACCAATGAAAATTACTCTCCGGTTGATTATCTCTCTTCTGGTCGGTACGGCCCTCGTCGTTCTGATCTTTTCCTACCTTCAGGTCCAGGGCGAAGAAAAACGCTTGGATGAAGAATTGCGCTTACGGGCCGCGGTCCTTGCCAAGAGCTTTAAAGAGGCGGTTGAACCCCTTTTGGAGCTTACCGAACAGCCTGCCAGGATCAGGAAGTTTATCGAAAAATTCCAGGGCCATAAGCGGCTGGTTGGAGTCATTGTAGACCTCCCGGAAATAGGCCGATTCACCCTCCCCCCGGAATTAGGCGAGAATGGGTTATTCGGGGACGAATTAAAGAAAGTTGTAGAACAAGTTCAACCCTTTGAAACCCAGGGCAAATGGGGTCGAAGGAACATCCACCTTTATGCCGTTCCTCTGATAAAAGGAGATGCCGTTGCCGGATCTCTTGGCCTGATTCACGACCGCTCTTTTATTGTCCAGAGAATTAAAGAAGTCTGGAAAGATTCAGCCGTGACCTTTTCCATCCTTGCTCTCATTCTTTCTGTGACCACCCTTGTGATTATCCGGTGGAGCCTCACTGGACCCATTGCAAAGATTGCTGATTGGGCCAAAAGGGCAAGGCTTGGTGAAATCCCGCCTTCCCCACCGCCGGCAAGGGAAAAGGGTGAGATTGAGAGACTTGTTTTTGAGATTACTCATATGGCTTCAAGTCTCAAGGCCGCCCGCCTGGATTTGGTAGAGCGCTCACGCCTCAAAGAATCCCGGGACTCACTCTGGACGAAGGAACGCTTGAAAGAATATCTTCACGCCAAGCTGGGCGAGAACCCTCTTTTTGTCGTCGCCAACCGGGAACCGTATATTCATCGCCGAAAAGGGGAGAAAATCGAATGTATTGTTCCGGCGAGCGGTGTTGTCACAGCCTTGGACCCGGTTCTTCGAGCGACAGGCGGTGTCTGGATTGCCCATGGGAGTGGGGATGCGGACCGTGAAATGACGAACGAACAAGGCAAGCTTCTTGTCCCACCGGAAAATCCTCTCTATTCCTTGAAGCGGGTCTGGCTCACCGCGGAGGAGGAAAAAGGCTATTATTACGGTTTTGCCAATGAGGGTCTCTGGCCTCTTTGCCACATCACGCACACCCGCCCGGTCTTCCGGATGGAAGATTGGCAACAATACGAGAGAGTCAATGAGAAGTTCGCCAAAGAGCTTTTTGAAGAGCTAGGTGATAGCCCTCCTTTCATTCTGATCCAGGATTATCACTTTGCTCTCCTTCCAAAACTCATCAGGGAGAAGAGACCTGATGCCAAGATCGCCCTTTTCTGGCACATCCCTTGGCCCAATCCTGAAGCCTTCGGAATTTGTCCCCAGCAGGAAGATATTCTTGAAGGGATGCTAGGAAGCGACTTGATTGGGTTTCACACCCAATTTCACTGCAATAATTTCCTCGATACGGTGGATAGGTTTCTCGAGTCCAAGATCGATTGGACGATCTTTGGCGTGACGAGGGGAGGAAAAACCACCTACGTACGTCCTTTTCCCATCAGCATTGCTCCTTCCCGCGACCATAAAAATGGTCCCGTTAACGAAGAAGAGTTAAAAAACTTAAGAAGGACTTTCGGACTTGAAGGCAAGAAAATCGGCATCGGAGTGGACCGGATTGACTATACCAAGGGCCTTCTGGAGCGCTTTCGAGCGATCGAGAGAGTGCTTGAAAAATATCCGCATTACCGGGAACGGCTTGTCTTTATCGAACTGGGCGCCCCTTCAAGAGCCTTAATTCCAAGTTACCTCCAACATCTTACGGAGGTGGAGAATCTGGTTCAGAAAATTAACGAGCGGTTTCAGACGGAGAGTTGGCGACCCATCCTATTTATGAAAGACCATCACAATCAGGAAAAAATCGAAACCTTCTACCGCCTCGCGGATTTCTGCCTTGTGAGCTCCCTTCATGACGGGATGAATCTTGTGGCCAAAGAGTTTGTCCGCAGCCGGGACGATGAAGAGGGAGTGCTCATTTTGAGCCGATTTGCCGGAGCGAGCCAAGAACTTAAGAGCGCCCTCAACATCAATCCGTACGACATTGAGGCCACAGCGGATGCGATTCATCAAGCTCTCACGATGGTTCCAGAGGAAAGGAAGGAGCGGATGAGGAAACTGAGAGAGACGGTTCAGGAATCCAACATCTATCGCTGGGCCGCTGAACTTGTGACCGAGCTTGTAAAGTCTTTTTAAGAAGAATTGGGAGGAGGCATCCATTGCCTGTCATTTTTAATGAAAGAGAGGTCTCGCATCTCGCGAAAGCCAAGCAGATTTTTTTCTTTTTGGATTATGACGGGACCCTTGCCCCGATCGCAAGCCGTCCAAGTCGGGCCCTCTTAGGGAAAAAGACAAGAGGGCTTGTCAGGAAAATAGCGAATCTCAGCGGTGTCCGCCTTGCATTCATCAGCGGCCGCTCGGTGCGGGATCTTAAAGAAAAAATCGGCCTGAAGGGCCTCGTCTATGTGGGAAATCACGGCCTTGAGATCCGAGGAGATGATTTTTTATGGATTCATCCGAAGGCGAGAAAGCTTAAGCCCCTCCTTGAGAGAATAGCCCTTGAGCTTCGAAGGAAGCTTCCCCGATTTCCTGGAATGATACTGGAGAACAAGAGTTTCGGAATCAGTCTTCATTACAGGTTGGTTGATAGAAGGCGGGTCCCCCTCCTTTATCGGGCGCTGCGGAAGACTTGCAGGCCTTGGACTTCCTCCAATAAGGTAAGGCTTGCTGCGGGTAAGAAAGTGTGGGAGATCAGGCCTTGTATTTCTTGGGATAAAGGCTGGGCGATTGGCCGGCTCCTTAAGAAATACCAGAGGCAAGGCAAGATTCTATCTGCTTTTATTGGAGATGACCACACCGATGAAGCTGCGTTTCGATTTTTAAAGAAACGAGGAATGACAATCCGTGTTGGTAAGGAAAAGGGGCAAACCTCTGCTCAATTCGGGCTTGAATCCCCCGCTCAGGTTTATCAGGTGTTGAAACTTTTTTATCTTAAAAAGAATGGCGCTTTATGAATACGCTTCCACGTGCCAAAGAGCCCTTTCGGTTTTATAGCCGCCTCCACTTAAGGGAGCTCACGGGTCTTAAGGCAAGAAACATTGCCCAGTTATTGGAACAATTAAGAGAAGTTCCGGGCTCGGTTATCTACCACCACACTCATCACTTTCTCCAACAGCATCAATACCTCGCGCCCGAGCCACCCAATGATTTTGCCTACTGGGTGACGGAAGTACTCCAGGAGAAAAAGCTTGGGGAGAGGCTTGCCAGCATCAACACCTGTGACTTTGCAACGATTCGAGCCCTCCGCGAAAAAATCATTTCAGCCCTTGAATCCTATCTTGAAAAGACAAAAGGAGAGCTTAAACAAGTGGAGGAAGGCGGGGAATTCCATTTCATCAAATCGATCAGCTTTGTCTTTCCCACCCCTTACGAGGCTCATGACCCTGCGGAATTTATTTTGGTTCTCAAAAAAATCACGGTCGATTCGATTTACTATCACATGTTTGAGGCGAGAATCCGCCTGGAGAGAGGGACGAATGATTTCTCCGTGTGGTTTGAGAATTCACTGGGAGAAAAAGAGCTGGCAAAACAAGTGGCAAAGCTAGATCCTTATACCCATACGATGGAGGGACTCCGGGGGAAAATCATCCGCCTCGTCGAAAGCCGTCACGTGAAGGACGGCACGGCAAAAGAGGGATCCTCTTAAGCGATGCATCCTCTCAAAGACTATACGCCCATTGTCGGAAGCCAGGTGATCGAGGAACTTTTTCTTCTGGCGGAAAAGACCAAGGGATGCACTGTGCGGAACATCAATTCGACGGCCGTAGGGGGAGGTGTTGCGGAGATTTTAAACCGGATG
>CAYJTB010000086.1:0-1700 GCA_964372875.1 uncultured bacterium | reverse complement strand
GAACATCAATTCGACGGCCGTAGGGGGAGGTGTTGCGGAGATTTTAAACCGGATGGTTCCTCTTCTGAATGAACTCGGGATCAATGCCAAATGGGATGTGATCAAGGGGGGTGAGAAATTTTTCAAGGTTACAAAGAAATTCCACAATGCCCTCCATGGGAGGCCCGAGGAGATTGGTCCTGAAGATTTCACGATCTTTCTTGAAACAAGTGAAATGAATAACAAAACCATGGAACTTGCCGGCGATATTCTCTTCATCCATGACCCGCAACCGATCGCGCTCGTCAACCGCAAAGACAGCCTCAATGCCAAATGGATCTGGCGCTGCCATATTGATGTTTCAAGCCCTGATCCGAAAGTCTGGAGTTTTCTTCGTCCTTTCATCGACCGTTACGATGCCTCGGTCTTCTCAGCGCCTGCTTTCAGCCAAGAGCTTCCGATTCGGCAGTTCCTGATTTCGCCTTCGATTGACCCACTCAGTGATAAAAACAAGGAGCTGTCCAAGGAAACAATTGAAGAAGTCCTCAATCGATTCAGCCTTGATCTTGAAAAACCCATGGTCACCCAAATCTCAAGATTTGATTATTTAAAAGATCCGCTCGGGGTGATCGATGCCTTTGAGATCGTCCAGCGTTATGTGGATTGCCAGCTTGTCTTGGCAGGCGGTGAGGCGACGGATGACCCGGAGTCAAAAGAAGTCCTCGTCAAGGTGAGAGAACGGGCCAGTATGAATCCGGATGTTCATGTTCTAGCAATTCCTTCGGGAAGCGATGTTGAGATCAACGCTCTCCAAAGGGCTTCAAGCGTGATCCTCCAGAAATCAATTAAAGAAGGCTTTGGTCTTACCGTTACCGAAGCCTTGTGGAAGGCAAAGCCTGTTGTGGCCTCCGCGGTTGGAGGGATTACGCTTCAGGTCGCTCATAAGTATTCAGGACTTCTATGCCACAGTGTGGAGGGAGCGGCCTATGCCATTAAACAGGTCCTTCAAAATCCCGATTATGCCAAGAAGCTTGGCGAAAACGGCCGTGAGCACGTCAAGCAGAATTTTCTCCTGACAAGGCATCTTCGGGATTACCTTCTCCTTTTTCTTTCCCTTTACCATGAAGGGGATGTGATCCATTTATGAAAAGCCTTAAAACGCCTGTGATTATTGCCTTCATTCTCATCCTGGTGGGCATTCTTCTTTCGGCTGCGGGGTTCAACTTAAAGCAGGTCATTTCAACGGTCATTTTTCTTATGATCATCTGCGGGACGCTCTTTTATTGGAAATTCCGCCTTGCTTTTGCGTTTGTGGGAATTGCCGTCCTTCTTGGAACCAAATTGCTTGACGTTCCGCACGTGATCGAGTTTGCGGGCCTTGACATTATTTTATTCCTCGTAGGCATGATGACGATTATCGGTTTCTTGGAGGAAAACCATTTTTTTGAATATCTTGTCGCCCGTGTCGTGGATAAAGTAGGGGAGCGGCCGTATCTTTTAATCTCCATCCTGATGGCCATGTCTTCTCTTGCCGCTGCATTGGTTGACGAAGTCACATCGATCTTATTCATGATGTCCACCACGTTTCATGTCACAAAGCGCTACAAAATCAATCCCATCCCCTTTTTGCTCATGATTGTTTTCGCCACGAACATCGGATCGAGCGCCACGGCGGTAGGGAACCCCATCGGCGTCATGATCGCCCTCCGGGCCAAATTAAC
>CAYJTB010000085.1:0-6687 GCA_964372875.1 uncultured bacterium | reverse complement strand
CTTTCAAGGGTTCGGGAGCGGTTGGCCATCTGCATTGAACAGTATCAATCACTTTGTGCTGCCGATTTTTATCAAACACTTCATGCGTTGCTTTACACGACCACGCCGGTCGCCGAGTCGCCCATCGAAAGCTTGTCGAAGCAGGAGGAAGTTGACGCACGATTAAGTGATAGAAACACACTGGATGCGATGTACTAAAAGCCGGTTGATCCTCAGTCACGATTTCTAATAATGGCTTCGTTTCTTGATCGTAAGCATAGACAATAGTAAAAGATGCCACCAGTCCTGTCCCCAAACCAACAAATAAGGGACCGAACCGAACTACAAAATCAGCAATATCAAACCAAACGCTCACGCCAATTCTCCTTTAAACGCCCTATCGAGGATGGAGGGGAGAAGGGCGTCGAGTTCTTTTTGGCTGGTACTACCCTGAAACATTTTTGAAAAATGTCTTATGGATGCCATTAAACCGAAACGCCGAACCCACCACATACTTCCTCAAAATTTCAATGCTTATCCATTTTCGCTGCAACCGTTCGGCAACGGATCCGACAACATTGCTACCGCTGAAAAGATCGAGCACCGTATCCCCTTTTCTCGTTAGGAATTTAATAAAGAATTCAGGTATCGCGTCAACGAAGCGCGCTGGATGGACCTCGATTCCATATTTTTTACAACCCCTTAAATAACTATCATTGCTTTTTGTATTCGCAGCAATTATTAGGTTGGGAGGGATTGACCCACTTTGTCGCTTGCCCCAACTTTTTGAAACGACATGTCCCGATGGCCGCGGTCCGTGGTTATAACCTCTCTGAAGCAACTCGCGCATGCTCTTAGTATAAGGCCGCAATACTCGCCGATTGGAAGCCTTGGGTCTTGCGGTTTTAGAAAGCCACCATATGGGATTTACAGCATCTTTAACGCGGACCCTTTCGATGGTCACCCATTGAGCTGGTGCCGGCATTTTTGCCGGGTTATACCAGTAAAACTCTTGGGCCAACCGAAAGGGACCGACCGAACCACACAGTTTCAATAAAAGATCGAAGTGATATAGGGTGCGGGTCGGCTCTCCTCGATTCCAAGATCCTCCAATATCAAGGACAAAACTACCATTTCGCTTCAAGACTCGGGCTACGGCCTGGGCGTAAGGCCAGAACCATTCGCAATATTCCTCGGCCGAGACATTGCCGTAAGATTTTTTGCGTCTCAGAGCAAAAGGGGGAGATGTAATGACTAGATCAATAGATTCTTGGGGAATCGTCTTTAGGACATCTAAACAATCCGCACAGTAGGCCTTCCCAAATTTTGTTTTATATAAAGGAACAATCAAGCTCGTTCATCTCTCCTTTGCTTAATAATATCGAGTTCATTTTGGAATTTTTGTAAAAGCGCTCTGTGTGCCTGAAGCACTAACGCAAGATCGGTTTCTCCAAAAACATCTCCACTGTGTTCAAATGTTACCGGTTTCCTTTTTGAAATTTTCTTTGCGGTATCAACGACTTTTTCGAAGTTGGCAATTCTGCCTTCCAACTCTATCGCTGAGCTCCTTGGAGAGATCCCCCAGAAGCTGCACGCATCATAAAATGTGATTTCTTCCAGCCGTTTATCCTTAAACTTATCCATTACTTTCGAGGACATTAATTTTTTCAGTTCTTCGGAGGTTTCTCGAGAAAGAGCGATCTTTTCAGTCCGAGATGTGCCCGGGCCTCGATGCAAGAGCAGACGAGAGTGATCCCGCCCCGCCTCAGTAAGTTGATACATTTTTTTCCCTACTTTCTTGAGCAATCCACGCTTTCGTATAGGCTTCGAGCCCATGATCTCTGCGAAAACTCGATTAGAATCCGGATAGAGAAGCTTTCCCATTTCATCACGATGGCCAGCCAGACCAAAGGTATCCGGGAAATTCTGCCAAGCCGACACCACAAGGTCCTCCGCTGAAAAGGGACGCTTCCCACCTTCTTCCAAACGGAATGCTGCTAAGAGGAGTTTTTCAGAAACACTTAATGAATCGTCAACCATGTCGAGGCATCACTCCGTGGGTAATTCACCGCTCTCAATAAAACCACTAAGATCAGCAGCTGCTGCCGCCTGAATTTCTGCAACCTGTGCTCCCCATCTCATTATCCAATCGTTTACTGATAAAGACTCTTTGTCTGTTGGGCCATGCGTTAGAGCAATTTGAACTATCACATCGATATACCTTTCAAGATGGTACATTCGCCATTCTCTTGACTGATACCCATAATCTTTGGACTCATCCAAATAAAGTCGTGCCAACGGAGCCGCGCTGTTAATCCACCAAATATTGCGGTCAACATCCTGAGGACGTTGCCAAACGGGGGGATCATCTTTGCTGAATAAAACATCCTCATGCGTGTAAGGATCGGGATCGATTCCGGAGACTAAAACTGTTGGGTAGCCACGACCTCGCTCTTTTCCTTTACCTCCGGATTGATCCGGCGTGACATTTATAATAGCGGGATTTTTGGCAATGCACCGATCATCGCCAGCAACTACCTCAGTCTGGCCAGGGGAAAATCCAAAAACCAATCCGGACGCACTTACCCTTGCGACATTTGGATCGTTTTCTGTCCATTCAAGATAAATGTCGCTCGTTTCCTCTCCATTAACAAGCCGAGAAACAGCTTCGATTCGTTGGCGATTACCAACCGGCACTTCGATAACGTTGGGTGAAAGTCGTATCTCCTGAATACAAACGACTTCTAAAGCAACTTTGTTGGATCTCAATTTACCGTGAATTGTTTCGGCATAGATCTCAGTTTCTCCATCCGCGAACGTATTGATGATCATCAAATCTTCGTCAACCATTGCGACATTATTATCCTCGCTGACCCATTTGAATGCTACGGGACGTACACGCCGACCGTTTTCATCAAAAAATTTCAGAGTAGGGCGAAACGCAACTCCTATTCCGGCTTTCCGATGGCTTAAACTTAACTCAAGTTTTGCCGGTTTGCCGGTTGGTAGAGGTGTCGGTGGTTGCACACCTGTGCCTTTCCCGGGCCCCCATAATCCTTGCATCAGCTCATTAAGGAAACGGTTTTTCCAACGGTCCAGAGCCTCGTTTATCCTGCTAATCGCATTTTTTGCTTCTCGGTCATATTGACGTCGGTCACGGGCCTCGAACTCCTTGGCATATAACTCGACTTGTTGGGATACGAAGCGCTTTACAGATCTCGTAAGCGGACTTTTTGCCAGGGAACCTCTTTCATTTTGCTTGAAGGGTTCAAGAGACTCTAAAAAACATTCACCGTAAATGCGGTCACGATACGGTGATTGAACATCAAGATCCGAGATAGGATCATAACCAATGTAACCTGATTGAGCCTTATAAATGACCGCATGCCTACCCTTTCGGCCAGCGTATCGCATATTGACATCCGAAGTTCTAAGAATCAGCTGACCCTGAGCAAGCGCCCCCTCATTTCTCGTAGAAACTTCCTGTTCGGAAACAGGGTCTTTCAAAATTGTTGGTATTGGAATAACCCGAGGCTTTTCGGCACCTTCTATTGGTGAGATTTCTGGAAGGGAGATTTCTTTTCCATCATTGATTAACTTACCATTTGCAATGATATAGACCTTACACATCTCTAACGTTTGAATCATCTGCGGATGCTCTCGTAAGCTTTCAACCAAATGATTCACGGGGATTTTGCTTTCATAACCTTTTGGTCCGAAACCGCTAATGAGTGTGAAACCGTCAGCGGATTTCATTGCCTCTAGGGCTGTTTTTGGAAATGCATCCAGGGAACACCTGAACTGAGATAAGGCCTTTTCTAACTCTGCTTGCAATCCCTCCACAGAAAAATCTCGACCACGTTGCGAATCAGGCACATAACCAAACCTGATAGAGCCGCCCACCACGCCATAGCGATTCCCCTTTCCCTTTTTCACAGTATGAATCAAGGCATATTCCTCAAACATTTGCGTCATGTAACATTTGCCGCCGTTGCCATGTCCGCCCTGGATTCTGGTTGTTTTGCTTCCGCGAGATGCCGCCTCTGGATCTGCCCAATGTCTAAAATTTTGTTCGATCATGTTACTTGTCATTCCAGAGAAATCTAAACACGAAATCGACGGAGTCATTCCTCTGTGACCCGGACCGAAAATGAGGACAATAACACGTTTATTTTCAGGTGCGTCTTCCCTCGCATAGGCATCGGAAGAATTTTTAAGCCATTCGGGAAGGCCGCTTTCGTGAGATTGAAATGCCTTACAGATAAGGCGGATCGCACCTTCTTCATGCACCTTAATATCTTCATCGGGAGTGTAAGTGAGAGTAGCTGTCTGGGTCATGGGTTCTCCAGTTTAGTCATCTCGCTTTGGCAGGATGGATTTTCCTTGTTCGGTCAAAAGATATATCGCGTTCTTTCCCTGCTTTTCTTTTTTTATCAAGCCAAGCTCTACACATCGTGAGATCAACCCCATTTGCTGAGTCGTTACGACGGCGGGTGACCATTGGGGATATTGCGTTTTCATCTGCTGTCCCAGCAATTCCCTTTTGTAAAATCCACGGTCAATTGTTTTGATTACCCACAGGGTTGCATCGTACTCGCCTTTGACTTGGCCTTTTACATGTTCCAAGTAAAAGGTTCTTTCGAAATCCGATAAAGATTCCTCAGAAAGTTTTTCTAAGGGCGATTCGAAATTATCAAGGATAGGATTTGTGCGTAGGACGAAGTTCAAGCCGGCTTGTGTGAGGTTTAGAAGGCCTTCTTCATTAACATTAACAAATTTGAGCTTTGCTAAAGCGCCGTCCAGAGAACCATTATCCCTCTGTGCTATGACGAAGTGATTTCTGAAACGGTTGAGGCTTTTTTCCTTTTCATCGCCAAGGGGCAAACCGATCAAGAAATCCGGTTTCTCTTTGTTTAAAAATATCCGTTTGTAATGTTGCCCGAATCCCCGGGCGAAATTCGCAGCGTCGTCTCTAAAAACATTGATGTGCACATTTCCTTTTCGGGTTATTAACGAGTAAGCTAAGACGCGAAGCGCTAGTTTCACCGGGAAAATTCTATTGATAAGACCCAAGAGCTGGCCGGTCACACTAACAACATCTTCCCTGTTACCGAACAGCTGCTCATTGCTCGGCATGGGAACCGTTTTGAATTTCTTGTATTCCTCGTGGATCCAAAAGGCCTTTTCCGTGTAAGCAAGTGGTTCCTGAGCTTGCCTTGATTCGGACTCCGGGAATCGTTTTGGTTCGCTCTCTGCCGGGAGGACAGATGGATGCGGTGGCTGATCGGTGTTGCTTCCATTTTCGAGTCGGATTTGATTGTCCACCGCCGCAAGAATAAAGGCGTTGATATCCGAATAGCCCTTTTTCGAAAAGAGCTCGTGAATGCGCTTCGTATAATTTTCGGGCAAGTCGACATAGAGTTTCATTGTGTAATTATACTATAATATGTCAGTATGTCAATAAGATTCAACTATAATAACTATATTTATCCTATTAATATAATAGTATGAATACAACCTCATAGAAAACTACTATTTTGTACTACATTAGTAAAAATGACTGTCGATAGCTAGTCAAGATGTCCGCTTTTTGTAGCACGTGATTTGTCCGCTTTTAGGTTAAAGGGATAAGTTGTTTGGTTGGTTTGGGTTTTAATGTTTTGGTCAAGGAGACGCCCTCTTGGTTAAATCGGCCGATGATATGGGGGCCGTAGACCACAGAAATTGAAGTGTCTAGATGTTCGTGGACTGTGACCTTGCATTGGGCAAACGAGCATCGGAATTGAGAAGGCTGGATTTGAAGGGTGAGATTATTCCAGCGGAGCGTGTTATCCGGGGCCACGGTCCTTTGCTCTTTGATTGAAAAGATTAAGTTCAGATCCCTGCCGCGGTAGGGAGTAAAGGCCGAGCCTTTTTGGGTTGGGGTTTTGAGGAAAAGTTTTCTGTAATTGGGCAGAAAGGTTTCAAGGATGTAGCGATTCGCATCCGGGATCGTCTTGATGCCGTGAAGCTTGAGTTCCTTGGGGAGCCTATCCTGCCAGGTGCGGTTGAATCGCTCACTCCGGCCACGGGCCTGGGGCGAATAAGCAGGAATGGGTTCAATGCCGAGCTCATGGAGAGCTCTTCCAATCTGGGTGAGATTGGCCAAATCGACTTTGCCTCCTGCTTTGGGAGTGTGGAAGAAGTGCCCTGCACGGTCAGAATAGAGAGAGCAGAAGACTCCCTTCGTAACGACCACGTGGTAAAGGCCCAGCATGCATTCCCGGGTGGTTTCTTCGGGGGCCAGTTTGGCGTAATAGATGTCGTTGTTGGCATCATCCGGGATGAGAATGAGAGACTGTTTTTGAGGGGCTAGATCCGGGATCCACTCGTGTTCCGAGCCATCGATATGAAGCATCATGCCGATCAAAGGTTTTCGTTCCCGGCGGAGGCGGTGCTTAGATCTTCTCTGGCGCACTTCGACATAACCAGCGCCCTGAAGGAGGGTTTTCACCCAGGTGTATTTGTAACCGATCCCGTATTTGGCAAGCTGCTCGTGGAAGTGTTTCACGTTCCAATCACGGTAGATGTCGTAATAAAGTCTGAGGACCCGGTTTCTCACAGATTCGGATGCCCTTCGGGGGCTCGGGCGCTGGGTCCTTCGGTCCAGAAGGCCCCGGTAGCCGTTTTCTTCGACCGTTTGTTTCCAGCGCCGGACGGTGCGCTCAT
>CAYJTB010000084.1:5116-6765 GCA_964372875.1 uncultured bacterium | reverse complement strand
CGTGCCTCGGAGCGGGCAAATGGTTTTTGGCGGATGCGCATGTACCATCCGTAACGGTTCCCTGCTTCCTGGCGGTTTCCATGCAAGGCAAATCCTATTCTCATTCGCACCACTGCCTGATGAAGTTCTTCAGGAATGGAAACTGAAATCTCCTTATATTTTTGGGGAAAATCTTTGCCAAGATCCGCATAGGTAGACGGACCGTCCACTAAAGCATGGTCATCAGTGACAAAAAACCCTCCGGGCCTGACCGAATCGTATATTTCTTCGAAATATTCATTTTTGTAGGCAAAGGGAATCCTCATGCCGGCCCGCTGGTAATAAAGGTCATAGGACTTGGTAATGATGGAAGGCGCGTAACTAAGATGCGTCTCCGCAGAAACATTGATGAAGGAGACAGAATAAATTTTTGGGGATTCTCCGGGATAGGTCCATCGAAAACGAAGCGTCGGGTAGCCTCGGCTGTCCAATTCGGCCCGGGTTTGGCTTAAGTCTACGCCCAAGGCCTCCAATTCCAACACGAGCGCGTTTAAAACTTTTTCTTTCCGGTCCAATTCCTTCAGGCCCGCGTGACCGGTCTTATATTTCCAGGATAAATAATCGTGCCTCCACTGGGCATAATCTTGGTTCGCCGAAACGGCTTTTGGATCCCAATTCCTGATTTTTTTCAGATCGTTGACGCTGATCCCGAAATCTTGCGACTCGAAATCCACCTCCGGAATATTAGTCGACAGCAAATAATTAGAGAGATCGGCACCGGCTCCTTTATACCGGCCGCGGAGGAGCCAATTGTTGGGATTGACGATTTCTTTTTCTTTCATGTCAAGGTAAACGTAAAGAGGATCCAGAAGACCGTAGCGAATGGGCCGCGTGTCAAGCCCGGCGGTTTCGGCAATTTGCAATTTTCCAGCGGGGTCTTTTTCCTCAATGAGTGCTTTCATCAAGGATTCGCGGGAAACTTGCAGAGCCTTCGGAATCATTCGCACCTGTCCCGCGGCAACATCCTTTTCAATCCATTTCCCTTTTTCTCGGTAGCTCAGTGTCAGGACGTTATCTTTTGAATCCGTCTTGGTTACTTTTGCCATAACCTCTTTTCCCTTTTCCGGATCGGGGATAAAACCGACCTCATCGCCCGCGGCGATTTGAACGATTTGCGCCCGATTTCTTCTCTCTTCAGATTGATCGAGCTTTTTTTGCAAGGCCCACCCAGAGCCCAAATATTCCAAAATAAGGGCGGCCAAAAGACCCGGCATGGCAGCAAGCGCCGCGTCTTTGAATAAAGTTGAAGCGCTTATTTCGCCTCTTATAAAGTCCTGGTATTGCAATTCGCTTTCCCGATTTTCTTTGGCCAGATCAAGCCGGATGGCGGTGGCTTTTTCCGGAAGTTTTACTTTTAAAATATCCACCTGCCATTTTCCTTGGCTGTCGAGGAAGCCGTCGGCAAGGAGCTGATCCGTTAGAAGCTTTCTCATTTTTTGATTTTCAAGTAAGGTTTTCACTAATTTGCCGCGCGGCAAATTAACAGACGCCCGCTTAAGCTCCTCGCCAAAGAAGTCAAGGAGATGAGGGCGGTGTTCGCGGGTAAAATCAGCCTGCTCCACCACCAGATGCTTGATCGCCGCTCGCGGTTTTGTCCGTGCCTCGGAGCG
>CAYJTB010000084.1:0-5016 GCA_964372875.1 uncultured bacterium | reverse complement strand
CGTGCCTCGGAGCGGGGCCGGACCTGCAAAATTTCGTAATCACCCTTCGAATCTTTGACTAAAGGCCAAAGCCCCTGATCGATTTTTCCAAGAAGCCCGCGGGTAATTGAGGGCATATATTGATACGGCGTGAATCCGGGAGAGAGGATGATTTCGACCCCGAGGGGAGTGCGCTCACGAAGGGCTTCGGAAGTTTCTTTGATCCGTTTGAGGAAACGGCCAACCCCTTCTAATCCCCGGTCAATTTTCTCGGCATCTTTTGAATCCAGAACACTCCAGTTGGTGCCTCTCACCATGACCTGTGACGAAAATTGGTGCCCGGTTTGAAGCCAGTCCACGCGGTCTTCCCCGTTATGAAAAAAATCTTCGTCGAAACTGAGATAAACCGGAGCCTTGTGCGCGTCAAAGGGAACGGTTTCGGCGGTGCCGGTATAAACAGGCAGGGTTTTGAGAATTTGTTTCCCTGAATCCAATCCTTCAGGCCAACGGTCGTCTTTAATGCTAAATTGCTTTTCACCCAATTCATTTTGGAGAAGAACATAACCGGTCACAGCGTCCATTTTGAGGGAGGCGTGAAAAGTGGAGGTGGCCTTGTCGTAGAGTTGGGTATTTTCGTACCAGTGGAGGTAATAAAGCGGGGTGTCAGGAAGGTCCGTCAAAAGATGCTTATCCTCCTCCCGCGAAATGAAGGGCCATTTTTCAGGGATCACAAGAAAATGGCGGCCAATGAGGTCGTGATCCACCAGCGGGCCGACCCATGCGTCGGAGTGAATGAGCGGAGTCAGCATCTGAGCCGCGTCGTCAAAATTGAGAGGCTTCGACGGAAAGAATTTTGCGTTGGCCAAATCCGAATGATAATCAAAGACATAGAAGTCAGGCTTTGGGTTTTCCGGGAGAAGACCCGCAAGCCTCAAAAGATTCATTCTTCCCGGAGTGGCCGCGTGATTGCGCGCAAGAAAAAGCGGCTCGCCATTTTGGGTTCGTACCAGATAAATATTTTTGTCGTTTCCCCCCCACGCTATTTCCGTAATTGAGCGCGCGAGCGGCATCGCCTCCTCCACAATCCATTGGTTGGCATAAATATCTCCCGGTTTCAATTTCTCTTCCGTTCGCACCTCAGCCCTTCGACTCGGGCTAAAACGGCCTCGCTCAGGACTTGGTCGGGGCTGGGCGGAGCCGAAGCCCTCAGCGCGGGTGGAGGCTGGGATTCTATTTTTATTTAAATTAATATTGCTTAAAATGAAATTGACATCTACCCCCCATCGCTCTATACTGCCTCCCCTATGACGAAACCACCCAAAAAAGGTCCCGATTATTCGCGCGAGCGCGAGTGGGGCGTCATTTTGGAAGATCTTCAAAGCCAATTCCGCGTATTCGGCGAAGGCCTTCAACTGGTACAGGACCGGCTGGATCGCGTTGAAAAGAAGTTGGAAAAACTGGACAGGATTGAAAGCGATGTTTCCATAATTAAGCTGATTATTCCCACCCTGGCTACTAAAAAGGAGCTCGAAGAAGCTATTAAACCGCTGGCTACTAAAAAGGAGCTTAAAGAAGCTATAGAGCCCCTGGCTACCAAAAAAGAACTTAAAGAAGCTATAGAGCCCCTGGCTACCAAAAAAGACCTTGAGGTATTCGACAGGCGCTTCACCGCTCTCGAATCCACCCGCTAGTTTCTCCTTTTCCCCCTTTACAATTTCACTTCCTTTTCGCACTTCAGCCCTTGCCTGATCGGGCAAGGACCGAGGAGTACCCGAATCGGTCGGATTCGGGTGCACCTCAGCGCGCGACGAGATGTTGGCGCGGCGGGCATCATAAATCGCGGTTCTCCAGGTCTTGCGTTCGCCATTCGTAAGTTCGCCCCGATGGTTCACATAAATCCTAGCAGCCTCGGTCGCATCATTTTTCTCAAGCGCCTCCTGAATTTTAGCGGGCCAAAGAACATTCATCGGAACTTCGGTAGGTCGCCGGGCCGGAATTCTTATCCATTGCGTTTCATCCGACGGATCACCCTGAGGGTTGAGAAGAAAAGTACCGTTGGTGGACCCTTGACCTTTCGAACCGATGTCTTCGACAAAAACCCCCTCGCCTTCCCGACGCACGGTGGCATGAAAGATCGAAACATTATCGGTCTTGATATGGAGGTCGGATTCTTTCTGCCGCCCGATAAAAATTGGGCGACCCTCCCGGGCTTCTGCGGCCTGTCCGTCCGAAGTTAAAAGCTTCACGGTTCCATCCCGAAATCGTTCAACCAAAATCACTTGATCCTTTGCAAGCCTGATTTTTCCTTCTGATGTCAAAACATTTCCTTGTGTCCGCGCTTCAGCCCTCGCCTCGGCCGGAGGTTCGGAATAAAATTTTAGCCTTTGGAGAGTAAAACCTTTTGCCCGGAGGGCTGAGAGCACCGCGGGATCAAAAAGAAAACCTTTGTATTGGTCCGCGGGCCGAGGCAGACCTCTCAAGTCGAAATTCAAATGAAGGATTCCTTTTTCAAACCGGAGGCTATGCAAAAGATTGGAAACCCGGCCGGAGTTGGGGATTCTTCCTTTGGCATCAAGAAAAACTTCGAACGCGCCATTTTTTAAGGTTAGGCCAATGACGTGGGTTCGAAGACCCCCGCTCCCAAAGGCAAAATCAAAGGAGATCTTGCCGTCCTGCTGCGGCCCTATTTTTTCCTGGTAAAGGATTTGCATTTTCCGCGGAGAACTTTTTTCAATCCGCAAATCTTCGTTGGCATAATGGAGATGGATTTCGTCAGAGACGATCTCTTCCTGGAGATCTCCCTCAGGAAGCTTCGAAACCTCTCTTGCCTTCCGCCACAACTCGGTCATTTCCACAAAATCCGCCGGGAAAGATCGGGACACCACCCATTGAAAGGAAAACGGATCTTCCGAGCGCACCTCGGCCCTCGCCCGTTCAGGCGAGGACTGAGGAGTACCCGAATCCGACCGATTCGGGTGCACCTCAGCACGGACTTGCGATGCACCGGGCCGCCGATTCAAAAACGAAGCGCGGTCGAGAAAGTAAGGTGCGTCCCGGTCAAACGAGGAACTGATTTCTCTTGCGGTTTCGGTTACGGACCGGAATTCTGAGCGGTAATAGTTATAATTTCCAAAGAGTTGAGCGGGAGCGGCAAACTCCGGTTTGTCGAGATGGGAACTGCGAAGCATCAATTGATGATACAAAGAGCCGTCCACTTCCCCTGACATGCGGGGAGAAATGCTGGCGTAACCCATCCCCTCTTTTTTGAAAAGCTCCCCCATTCCTGCCGAGTGAAAACCTCCGGTCACAAGGATTGCTTTTTTCAAGCCTCGGGCTTTCATCTCTTTTTGGAGAATGTCCAGGAAGATAAGTTCACGTCTTTGGGTGAGGTGGTAGAAATGAAGGGCTTGCTTTGTAATGTCATTGTGAGGGAGTGGAGCGACCGAAGCAATCTCGAAGCTTTGAGATTGTGGGGCAATCCCCTCCATAATATTTCTTTTCAAGGATCGGGATAGCCCCTGCGGGGCAATGACGGACCATTGTTCGCAAGTTAGTTCCAACGCCAAGAGCTTTTGAGTAAGTTCTAGATTTCGATACTGCTTAAGAAGTTCTTTTTCCTCGTCCTTGACCGCCTTGACCTCGAATAGCTTTTCGAAAAGCTTCTCGATCTCGTCAAAGACAATTCTGGGTTCCAACTCGCTCTCTATCACCCTAAAGGATGCATGGTAAGTAATCTGGGGGTAATCCTTGAATTGAAAGCCTCGGGCGTAGGTTTGCCTTACAAAATCCTCAAAATATTCGCGGGGCGATTTTAGATCTTTGGAATCCAGCCCCTCCACAAAATCCTCTGGAAGTTTCTTTTCATGCAGCCAGGTTTTAAGTCTCTTTTTCTCCACCACAAGCTTTTCGGGATTCATTTGTTTTTGGATTTGCTCAAGGAAGAGAAGCCGCGAAACCTGCGGCCATTCAAATTGTGAAAAAGGATTTGTCAAATCCAGATCCAAAGATTCCCCGGCTTTTTGCTGAAGAAACCGGAGCGTTGCAGAAAAATCCCGGTGATTTAATTCGAATTTTTGCCAAGCCTCCAGCAGCCCGCGGAGTTCGACGGAGAAAATTTTTGAGGCTAGTTTGTCGAGTTGTCCTTTTTGTTTCTCAACAAATGCTTTATTTGCCTCTGAGTTCTGGATCACTTTATTAAAGTCTTTAAATGCTCGGCGGTAAAGATTCGCTTGCTCAATGCCTTGGACCCCAAGATTTTTATTTGCTAACACCAAATCAACGCCCGTGAGCTCCCCTTTCTGGGCAAGTGCATCAAGCATTTTTTGATTGAGACTTGGATCAGGAAAAAACGATAAAAATTTAGGCTGAAGCGGTCCAACTCCTCCTTCTGAAAAAATTAGTTTCGATCCGTACTTTTCTGAGAGGAACTGAATGATCTCTTTGACTTTGAGTGCAGCTTGGTAATTGGCGTGGACGGTTTCGATGTGGAAAACAAACGGGGCATTCGGACGATCTTCCGGAAAATAAATTTTTTGAACGGAACCCAGTTCCGGGGGGAGAGAAAATTCCAGGCGCGGATTTGCCTCAACAGAGGAAGGTGAAACAAGAACAGGATTTGCCCGCGCAAGGTCGCTTAAAACGAGCGCAGCGATGAGAATAGCGCTCACAAATTTATAGATTCGTGTTTTTTTCATGGTTTTTCCAAAATCGATTTTTGGATTAACTGGTTATTGAAGAATAACTTACGAATGACGGGCTTGCAAAAACACGGTTAGGACATGCTAAAACATGCTAGTTGGAGTTTGGGGGAAGGGTAAAGCTTTAAAACCTAAATTCGCGCCCGGGCCGAGTCGAACGGCCGACCCACAGCTTAGAAGGCTGTTGCTCTATCCAGTCTGAGCTACGGGCGCATTGTAACCTATTGACTGTTATTATGTTGAACAACTAATAATTTTATAAAAGATCTAATAGAACACTAGCCAGTTTAGCTGTTGCCCAATCTCACTAACTACGAAGATTAAAACTCATATTTGATTA
>CAYJTB010000083.1:0-6893 GCA_964372875.1 uncultured bacterium | reverse complement strand
CCGGAAATGGTACCGTGCCCGTGCGTAGGTTAATCCAGCCTCGCGGTAGACGCACAGGTTAAATTCAGCTAAAATACTTCGCATTATGAAGACCTATGAGTTTGCTCCCGCCGTTCAAAAGGAACTCGAGGAATACGACGAATGGATTAAGAAATACCGCGCCAATCAAATCGGAGAAATCAAGATGCAGAAGATCCGCCTCCAGCTCGGCACCTACGCCCAGCGTCAGGAAGGTGTTCAGATGGAGCGGATCAAGTTTCCGGGCGGCAAAATCACAGCAGACCAACTCTTAGCGCTTTCTGATGTCGCAGACAAATACGCCAGCGGTTTTATCCATTTCACCACGCGCGAAGACGCCCAGCTCTACTATATTAAACTCGAAGACTGCCCGCAGATGATGCGTGACCTTGCCGCGGCCGGGATCACCACCCGCGAGGCCTGCGGTAATACAGTGCGTAATATTACGGCCTGCTACCGCTCCGGCGTTTCTGCTACCGAGGTCTTTGATGTGGTACCTTACGCCGAGGCGCTCTTCCGGTTCCTCGTCCGTAATAAATTCAATCAGGTGATGGGACGGAAGTTCAAAATTGCTTTTGAAGGCTGCAAGGAAGACCACGCCGGTATGAGGTTCCATGATTTTGGATTCCAGGCTGTGATCAAAAACCAAGGCGGTAAAGAAGCCCGAGGCTTTCGTACTTATATCGGAGGAGGGCTCGGAGGGACTCCTATGCTGGGCTTCCTTTATAGTGAGTTTCTGCCTGTGGAAGAACTGATGAATCTGGCGGCCGCGACAGTCCGTCTCTTTGACCGCTACGGCGAGCGAAAAAATCGGATGGCTGCTCGGATGAAGTTCCTGGTTAAAAAAATGGGCTGGGAAAAATTTAAGGCGGCGTTGGATGAAGAGCGCAAGCAAGTTGTTTTGCCCGCCTCCGTGAATGATTATTTGAAAGACATCAAGCATTCAAACAATACGCCTTCATTTCCAACGGATCTTCCGCAAAATCCAAAAGGTGTTACCGAACTTCCTCAATATAAATATTGGCTTAAGACCAATGCTGTGGCCCACCGGTTTCCAGGTTACAAAGGAGTGAATGTCCGGCTGAGATTGGGAGATTTAGTTACGGACAAGTCGCGTGAATTGGCGGGGCTTGCCAAAAAATTTTCTCAAGGGGAACTTCGTATTACTATTCATCAAAATCTTTTCCTTCCCTGGGTCCCGGAGAATACCTTGCCCGCGCTTTATGACGCGCTTTCAAAAATCAATCTGGCGGATAGCGGAGCGGAAACGCTTGAAGACACAACCACTTGCCCTGGAGCCGACACGTGCCGGTTAGGAATAACCTCTGCAAAAGGTTTAGGCGCCCATATTTCAGCAGCCATGAATAACGGGCTTTCAAAATATAAAGAACTCACTAAAGATATCAACGTGAAAATTTCCGGATGTCCCAACGGCTGTGCGCAGCATGGCGTGGCCAACATTGGTTTTCAGGGTGCGGCCTTGATGCAGGACGGCCGGACGGTGCCGGCTCATGAACTTTTTTTAGGAGGATCGAGTGCGCTGGATGAAACAAGTTTCGGCGAACGCATCGGAAAATTTCCCGCTTATCATTGCGGCAAAGTGGTCGAAGCTTTAGTAGAGCTTTATGCCAAAGAAAAGAAATCCACGGAAAGTTTTAACACCTGCATGAACCGTGTCGGCAAAGACAAGGTCCGTGAACTTCTTGCGCCTCTTGCCGCGATTCCTTCGTTTGATCAAAACCCCGATTTCTACAAAGATTGGGGACACGAGAACGAAAAGTTTGCGATTCGCACCGGCATCAAAGGCGAGTGCGCGGGTGCGACGGTCCAGGAAAAAATCCCCATGATGGATACGGTCAAAGAGCACTTGGCTCAGGCCGAGGCCTTTTTTGCCCACAAAGAATTTGCTAACGCTGTAGCCGAAGCTTATGAGACCATGGCTTACGCGGCTCGGGTCCCGCTTTATGCCGTGCTGGTGGATCCTTTTACGAGCGAGCAGAGCCTTTGGGAGTTTGAAAATATCTTTGTGCGCTCCGGCCGTCTCGGCGGTGAATGGCTCAACTTAGCAGAAAAAGTGGAAGCGGCCAAAAATGCGCCGGCTTCTGAATCCGAGGCCAAGAAACTCATCGACCTTGCCAAGAAGTTTATGGGCGAGTGCGAACGCCTTTACAACGAATTGAAAAAAATTTGAAAGTTTACCTCATTAATCCCTTGTTCGGACCGACGATTTGGTCCTTTGAAGGGCTCCGTCCTTTCACGGGAACTCGTTTTTCCGTAACTCCTTTGGGACTTGCAACGGTCGCAGCGCTCACGCCCTCCCCTTGGGAAGTCGAAATCGCAGACGAAAATGTCGAGTCTATCAATTTTGACACCGATGCCGACTTGATCGGTATCACGGCTTTCAATGTTCAGTATCAGCGTGCACTTGTCCTTGCCGCTGAATTCAAAAAAAGAGGAAAGAAGGTTGTCTTCGGCGGCCCTTACTGCAGTCTTTTTCCCGAGGCCTTTCATGGCAAGGGCGATTACCGAATTTCGGGTGAGGCGGAAGAAATCTGGCCTGAATTTCTGCGGGATTTTGAGAAGGGAACCACGCGTGAGCATTATGTGGCGAATGATAAAAAAATAAATTTGGAAATTAGCCCTGCGCCCCGATATGAACTCATCCGCGGCGAAAGATACAATGTCCACTGCCTTCAGACCAGCCGCGGATGTCCTTTTCAATGTGAATTCTGCGATATCATTGTGATGGACGGCCGCGTTCCCCGCATCAAAACCGTCGAACAGGTTCTCTCCGAGGTGGATCATTGCGTCCGGCAGGGCGCTCATTATGTTCTGTTTGGAGACGCCAATTTTATCGGGAACATGCCTTTTGCACGCAAGCTCCTCACAGCCCTCACAGCATATTCTCAAAAAAATAATTATCCCGTAGAATTTGTTTGTGAGCTGACCATCAACGTGGCCCATCATCCGGATCTGTTGGAACTTTTGCAGGCCGCTAATTTTTATTCGGTCTTCATCGGTATCGAATCGCCGCGCCGAGAAAGCTTGATTGAGACCAAAAAATTGCAGAACACGCGCAAAGACATCGTAGAAGATATTGCACGCATTCATTCCTACCACATCTCCGTGATGGCGGGCATGATTGTGGGGTTTGATTCCGACGACCGGGCCATTTTTAAAGAACAGTTTGATTTTCTTAAGGAGCTGGGCATTCCCTTCACAACCTGTGGCACGCTTACCGCGCTGCCGAACACGCCGCTCCTTAAACGTCTTCAGGCCGAGGGAAGGTTGCTTGATATCGAATGGACAACCATGAACGGTCACGGCGCCGCGGACTGCAACTTCATTCCCAAGCAAATGACGCTTGAGGAACTTCGAGCGGGTTACAACTGGCTTATCCGCTCGCTTTATCGTTATGACAGTTACTCGGACCGGCTGGTCACGCTTTTAAGCCGGTATCAAAATAGAAATAAGGAACACAAACGAGCGGCCCTGGATTTAAAATTCTCAATCCTCCTGGTAAAAGTCTTGGTCTATTTTCTTTTTACTTTAGATTCCCAGAGGCGGCATTTTTTTATCCGTTCGATTACACGAGCTGCTTCAGGCCCCTTTTCAATGGGGAAGTGGTTGGAATTTTTCCGCTGGATCGCGACTTACCGTGCGTTCCGGAAATATGTGACCGAGACCCACGGGCTTCCGGAAGGCGCCGAGCCTTCCCGTCCGCTCCTGTGGGATCAAGCCGCGGATGAAGCATTGGCGTTAACCACGTGAGAAGACTGATTCAAATCTTCTTTCTCTTATTCCTGATGGCTGCACTCACCGGCTGTCCTTATGACCGCCTGATTGACCGCATCACACACGTCGAAATCTAACTAAGTTTTAAACGTGCTCTTCCACTCAACGTTCGGCAAGGGAATGCCGGTCGTCCTTCTGCACGCTTTTCCGCTCTCTTCCCCGATGTGGAATGGGGAAGCCCGTTATCTGGAAAAGTCCGCACAAATCATCTTGCCCGATCTGCCCGGATTCGGGGCATCCGCCCGGCAGTCCAAGCCTTCCATTCAGGCGATGGCCCAAGAAGTGGCCGCGCTTCTTGATCATTTGAGGATCAACGAGCCTGTTTTTATCGGCGGGCTTTCCATGGGAGGCTATGTGACATTTGAATTTCTCAGACAGTTTCCCAAAAGGGTGAGAGGCCTCGGGCTTTTTTCGACACGTCCGGCCGCGGACACTCCTGAAGGACGCCAGAAGCGGATGGCCGCCATTGAAAATATTAAGAAAGAAGGACTTCCCTCCTTTGCCGAAAAAGTGATTTTGAATTTAATCGGAAAAACAACGCGCGAGGCAAAACCGGGAATAGCACGCTTGGTTAAAGAAATGATTTTGAAAAATTCGGAAGGGGGAGTCACGGACGCACTTTTGGCGATGGCCGAGCGGCGCGATAGCCAGGATTTGCTTGAATCGGTTTCATGCCCTACGCTTGCCATTGCCGGAGAAGAGGACACTTTTGTCCCGCTTGAAGAAGCAGCATCCTATTCAAAAAAAATACCCGGCGTTCAGTTTCATGTCATGAAACGAGCGGGTCATCTTGCCAACCTGGAAGACCCGCCGGCCTTCCAAACCCTGCTCAAAAATTTCTTGGAAGATCAGGGCTTGGTGTTGCCACTGAAGCCCTGAGCGTTTATTTCACCCCTCTCATGACCTACCGTCAGGAGGGTTTCCGGCCGGATCAAATCTCCTAGGACCATGAGCCATAAACCGCATATCAATAAAACATTTTCGATAACGCACAGCGGAGTCGGAAGTTACAGTGCAGAGATGTATAAAAAAAATTACAAAAATAACTACACAGTTTGCGATATTCAGGTATAATGCGCGCACTTGTAAGGCAACTTAGATATGCAACCCAGTCATCAGAATTCCCCAGCGCCAAAGGCTTTTTCCGTATTAAATCGTTCATCCTCGAGTAGAGGTCCGCAACGGTTTTTCCACAACCTTTCTCTGCGTCCATTGATCCTGCTCCTTTTTCTTGGACTCGTGTGTGCTCCGTGGGGGCATGCAAGTGAAATTCCTTCCGCCGAGCGGCTCGCAATTTTTATTTCAGGCCTGTCCGGTAATCATGAATTCAAAACCCATTTCCAAGATGCCCTCAAACGAATGAATGAGGCACTGCTTCACAAAGGATATAAAAAAGAAGAAATGGTCTTATTTTTTGAAAAACCGGTCAAGGATTCCCGTTGGAACCATCCTCAAATAACGAACAAAGAAAATCTTCTCCAGTTTTTCGATCAATTGGAAAAAGCGAATCATCAGTATTCAGAGGTGTTTATTTATGTGATAGGCCATGCGGACGGTTTCGATGAAAATGCGATGTTTCATTTACCCGGAGACGACATGTCCTATTCCCAACTCATGAAGGCAATGGATAAAGTCCAGGCCCGGCAGATGATTGTGGTCATCGCCGCTCCGCAGGGAGAGGCGTGGATTCAAAACTTTTCCCGGCGCAGCCGGATTCTTATCATCGGCAGCGGCAACCGGCAATTTGATTTTGTACCTTTAGTTTTCCTCCGGCTTTTTCCCGAATCTTTAGAAAAGGCCGGGCTTCCCATTCCTAAGGGACAGATCGAGGAGAATAAGGAGGTTCCGCAATTCTATCCGGATTCTCTTTTTGATGCTTTTTTTGAAACGCAGGAAAAAATAATCGCTTGGTATCGGAATAATAAACTCCATAAAACAGAAATCGCAATGCTCGACGGCGATGGCGATAAGAAGGCAGAGTCTTTTACCCAGGAAAATGCAATCATTCTGAAAGACAAGGCCTTGGCGTCTACGGATGCCCAGGCGGCAGCAATGATTAAATTCAATCAAGGGGGAATGTATGGAAAACACAGAAATTAAAAAACCACTGGAAGGGCGGCTTTCGATGCCGGAGATACCCAAAAGAAATGAAGTACCCGAGGCGGGCGAACTGCTTTTGAAAGCAAAGCAGTTTTACAATGATCTTGTCCATGAAATGAAAAAGGTCATTGTGGGGCAGCGCGATGTTTTGGATTTAATCGTCATCGCCATGCTTTGCAAAGGCCATGTTCTCTTAGAGGGCGTGCCGGGTCTTGGAAAGACCTTGATGTTCAGGACCTTGTCAAAGATTTTGAATCTCGAGTTCCGGCATGTGCAATTTACACCGGACCTGATGCCTTCCGATATTATCGGAACAGAAATCATCCAAGATAATCCTGATACGCGTCAGCGGGAGCTGAAATTTTTCAGAGGCCCAGTTTTTTGCAATTTCCTACTGGCCGATGAAATCAACCGGACCTCTCCCAAAACCCAGTCCGCGCTTTTGCAAGCGATGCAGGACCGGGAAGTATCAGTAGGGACGCACACCTATGCTTTGGATGCGCCCTTTTTTGTCCTGGCCACCCAAAACCCGATTGATCAAGAGGGGACTTATCCCCTTCCTGAAGCGCAACTCGACCGGTTCATGCTGAACATCTACATCGACTATCCCGCTCATGAAGAGGAAGTTGAAATCGTCCAAAGATTTACCCACTACGATCCGGCCGCGGTCAATAAGATGATCAACCGCCAAGACATTACGATGCTTCAAGCGATGGTCAAGGGCATGTTGATTTCCGACTCCTTGGTCCGGTATGTCGTGGACATTGTAACGGCCACACGTCCCTATCCCAACTCCGCTTATCCTTTTGTGAAGGAATGGGTGGAGTGGGGCGCATCACCGAGGGCATCGCTTGCTCTTGTCATGGCATCCAAGGCCCGGGCGCTTTTAAAAAGCCGCCTCTGTGTTTCCTCTGAAGACGTCAGGGCTGTAGCGCCCTCTGTCCTTCGTCACCGTATCAAGGTGAATTTTTCCGCGGAGG
>CAYJTB010000082.1:0-6986 GCA_964372875.1 uncultured bacterium | reverse complement strand
GAAAACCGGGCAAAGCTTCTCGAGGCATGGCCCATGTCGCAGGTCCTGCGGCCTGAAGACCTGCAGCATCTGGCGAACCGGCATTTTGCCGCCGGCGAAGACGAAGCTGCTCCCACGGATCCAGAATTTGTTGCCGCACTCCTGCAAACGGTGAATCCCGAGTGGGGAGAAGATGAGGCGCTTGCCTTGACGATGAGCAACAAGGTAGAAATTCCTGGCCTCGGTTCTCTCGGAGTAAAAAATAATGTCACCATCGACGGCGCGATACGAATCGGCCGGGCGGTCCAGCATCTTAACGAGCTTGCAGAGGAACTTGCTAAATCCAATAAGAAACTCACTCTTGGGATGACGGTCCGCGTATTGCGTGAATTTGGAGTCTCTATCGAGGATGTTAATGAAGCTGTTGGTGCCATTCTTCAATGGGAACCGATCCTGCGCGCATCCCAAGATCCCGATTTGGATCCTGATAATATTTCTTTAACCGATGCGGTTTCAATTGTCAACGGAACAGATAACCATGCAACCCTTAATCTCTACCGAAGCCTTGGCTTCGACGCAAGACCTCCTCTCGATCAACTTTATGATCGGGCGCGTTTGCAATGGAAAGGGATGGATATTGAACACGAAGCGGCGTTGCGCCGCGGCGCTTCTTTTGTGAAACTTGCCCAGGCCCGCGAACTTGCAGAAATGAAGAAGATGATTGAAAAGCAAGGGGCCATGATCGGTCAAGAATATGTTGAACAGGAAATCAAAAAGATCCGCAGCCAGACAATCGAGATTTTAAACGAAGCGGAAAAACTTGATCCGAACCGGTCGCAGGAAATCTTGGAATTCCGCAAGAAAAATGGTTTGGCTTACACGGAAAAGGAATTGGAAGACATCCGCCAGAAATACCTAGACTGGGGCAGAGACATCATTTCTAAATCCGAAAGAGGAGAACTTCAGGATGCCCCGAAGGCTTTTATCGGGATGGTCAAGCTGAGCTTGTCCTACTTGAAAGATCTGCCGATCGTGATCAAGCCCGGCATGGACACCCCGGCATCGGTCAGTGACGATGCCATCAATTTCGCCGATTGGTTTGTTCGCGATCTTCTGGAAGTCCGCTACTCGGGTCTTGTAAATAGTGAAGAAGTCGCTGTTCATGCGCTCTCAAGCGCCTTCCTTGCTCACGAAAGTAAAGAGCATGGAATCGATCAATTCAAAGCCGGCTACAGCGATCCTAAAAACCCAGGGAAGCAAAAATGGGCGTTTGATGCGATTGCAGATTCAGTACTGAAGAAGGCGGAGGCAGGATTGAAGCAAAAGAATTTGTCAGACGCCGAGAAGAAACAATTTGAGGACATGAAACAAAACGCCGAGGAGATGAAAAAGCAGGGCCAGATGATTGTCGCTCACTTGGTTCACGGCATCCGTCATGACGGCGAGCGCTCCGGTTCGGATGATCCCAACCAGATGCACCGCGATATTTTGGCGGAATATTTTTCCAGCAATTACTTTAAGGCTTTGGATCCCGAAGTTGCCCAGTCTTTGATTCGGTCCTATCGCGCTATTTCGGTAGTCCGAGGCGAATCGGTTTACCGCGACAAAGCGGCCTTTTATCAAGCCGTTTTGAATCGTCCTTGGTCGGATGATCCTCTCAATAAATATCTGCGCGGCGAGCCGGAGCCCTTCAAACTCTATTTCGATTATTTCCGCCGCACGGTCATGGGCTTCCTCTTTGATTTCGAAGAGGCCATCGCGCTCGGTCAAATTGAAAAGGCGGAAAAAATTCTGGAGAAAAAGAAAAAGGAAAGCGACAAGCAGCTTGCCGAAACGGAAGAGCCCAAGATCAGCGCGCCCATCTATAAGGAATTGCAGGAGCTTCTGGCGCTGGCCAAGGGCGGCTTTTTGAAGAAGGGTAATCCCATTCAGGCCAGGCTTGAAGTTGAAAAGCGCCGCCGTGATCGGGAAGATAATATGTTTACGATTCTCACAACTTACGGCGATCAAAAAGATCTAAGTAACCTTGATAATTTGGTAAGCGCCCAGAAAAAGAAAGACATTTTGAACGGCGTCAATCCTCCACCGCCAACTTTGGGTCAAAGAATAAAAGAGCGTGAAAATGATATTCGAAGAGCCATGGCGAAGGGCGATCTTGATTCTTTGGTGAAAGCATTCGAAGAAGCGATGCCTCTTCTTCATCCAAGCCAGGTGGCCGAGGCGCTGGAGCTTCGCGCTGCCGCGAGCTGGGCGGCTTTCCAACGCAAAATCACAGATATTCTGAACGAGCTTCTACGCAAGCCTTTGGAAGAAGTGATGAGCAAGGGCGTACGCTCCGACGAACTTGCCGGAGCTAAAAAGGGCGATCTTCGTAAGAATGCCGATGAAGCCAAAAATCAAATCCTCAAGGAGAATTGGCTCCAAGCCCTCAGCGCGCTTCGTCCTTATTTGGCCGCCAGCTACGCGGATTATGCGGCTGCGACCATGGATGAATCGATGCAAAAGGATTTGATCTATTTCGGATTAAAATTAGTCCTTATTCAGATTCACGGGAACGATCAAGCGGCTGTCGAAAAAGAACTTCTGCCGCTCCGCAAGTCGCTTCACGAGAACGCGCTTGATCAGGCGAAATTGAAATTGCAGGGCTTGCAGGCGGGCGCGCCCGAAGAATATCAAAACCCGAGTCTTGATTATCTTTTGGATCCGAAGAATCAAGACAGCACGGAAGATTTTACGCTGAGTCAAGGCGACCGGGATCTTTTGAAAAATGCCAAGCTTGAAGTGGGCTATGAAAACGGCGAATTCGCGCCTGGCGGTGCGGGAGACCTTCAAGGCTCGGGCAAAGCGGTGAGTTTATTCCTCCGCTTGCCGAAGGTGGATTTTGAGAGGTTGATGGAAAGAAAAGGGCGTTCAGAATCTGGCGGCGTCAGATTCCCTTTTGGATCCCGCCAAGATTATTTCTCCTTAATCATTGTTCCGGATCAAGCCGATCCTGCATTCATGGCTCTAGAAACAGAAAATGTAATGAATGCGCCTCTTTGGGAAAATCAAGACAGCCGTTTCAATTACCTGGATAAGGGCGGCCTCAATGATGCGGAGCCGGGAATCCTTAAAGTGAATACGATTGAGCAGCTTGAGATAGAGATCCTTGCAAGGATTAACGCCGCAACACGCTCTGTCTTTTATGAGCCTGGGATTTTCAATCAGATTACGGGCGGGCTCATTTCACAAAAGAAATTAGACGAATTTTACCAAAAGCTTGGCAAGGCCCTTTTTGACCCGTCTTTCCTGAAACGTTTTCATGTGGACCAAGAGCAAGCGCAAGCAGCCTCCCGTGGGGTAAATTCCGTTCTTAATGGAATCACCGATTTCATCAAACAGGAAACCGACGAACCCAATCAAGCTTACCGGCAAGACCTTTTGAAGCGCCTTAAAGGATCAGCGGGCATCGATAACCTGTTTGAAACCATTGCTGCATCACTGGTCAGAGCCGATGAGGCAAAGGCGCTCTTGGATGATACTTTGAAAAAGGTAAAGGCCGTCTATAGAAGCGGAGCCAGCGATCAAGCCCGTGAGGAATTTGAAACAGATTTCATTGCTAAGCTTGAAAAGAATTTAAGAAAAATATTGGCGCCTTATGTGGCAAAAGGCGTGGACTCTAAGGAATTTTATGAAGCGGACCGCCTTGTTAAAGAAGAAATACTTAAGACTATTTTCCGGCATGGGAGCGATGAAGCAAGGCGGGCTATTCATCAGTTAATTCAAAGAGACCCCAAAAAAGACACGGCAGACTACTACCTTAAAAGCTTTGCCCTGGCCACGATGATGGAAAATGCCGATCCTTCTGCCGCAACACCGGCACAGCAATATATCGATCGCGAACTTAAGGCGGGAGAAATCGAGATTAAACCTGACATAAAAGAGGAGGATGCCAAAGCAATCGTGGATCAAATCATTGGCGCTCGTAAAGACAATAAAACAACCTATTTTGTCCTTAAAGGGATCAACGATTCCTTCAAGGACATACCGGTAGTTCTTATCGATCAACTGAAGGAATTGGATTTCGAAAATTCCTTGATGCAATTTGCAAGAGGAGAGGATGTTTACCTTACTTTCCAGGGATCGGCTAAAGAGACCGTAGAATTCTATGGATCAACCACTTCAGTGGACAAGGACGCTTCTCAGGCAACCCATTTCCATCCTGGAGATGATCCAACGCCGAGCAGTATTACGGACCGATACGGAAAGGAATCAAGAATTATTGCAAGTAATGGTTCACAAACGGTCAGCACGCGCGAAATCATTCCAGATTTTGACGCAACGAAATATCAGCAGGTTGTTTATTGGCGCGATGAAGCCGGCGAGCTTCACAATCAAGTATTTAATGAAATAAGCGAGGATCCTTATCAATTCATGGGAAAGCTTGCGCCGCAAATGAGTGCGTTTACAGAGAAACTGAAAGAGAACGGTACCTCTTATGCTGTCTATGTGAAAGATAATCGTCCCAACGCAGCGGCTGACGGTTGGATGAAGTGGACCTATTTCCCGCCGTCGTCGCGTTCTGAAATGCGGCTTGCGGTGGAGACGAATTCGATGACAAGTATTCCGGCCGAGCGGATGGACCTTGTCAGAAACACGGCTGAAAAATTAAGCCAGGCGAAAAGCTCTCAAGAGAAATCCAGGATTTTCTTACAGGCGGTTTCTGATCTGGCAAATCAAGCCGGTTTTGATGGGCAAAAGATTCGCGATTATGTTCATCAGGGAGTGATTAAGCTTTCAAGTTCGGATGTGAGAATGGGTAATGAGAATGGGTTTACAGATCTTGAAAAACATCAGATTTTTATCAATGAAGACAAGTTGGGCGGCTTTACAGAAGGTGAAAATAAAGAAGTAAATGAAGAAGACAACGGAGAAGAAAACGGAAACGAAAACGGTAATAGTGGAGAAAAACCCGATCAAGAAAGATTGAGCAAACTCAATGATGCTTTAGAGATTGCTCTGCACACCGTTCGCCACGAGATCACTCACCTTGAGAATGATCATGTGGGTGATGATTCTCTGCGAAGTGAAGTCCGCGCCTGGCAGGCTACGATTGAGACACAGGAGAAATTAAACCCAATCAAATATCAAAATGAAATCAAACTGGCGAAGCAGCTCATTGGAATTGTAACTGCGCCTGCGCCAATCGATACATTCGGGAAATTGAAAGTCGAAATGGCACGTCAGATTCTTCTCGGCATGATGCCGGCCGCCAACGCGGATGAAGTTAACCTCATCATGAAAAGCAAAGTGCTGGCATTCGGCAAAGAGGCAGCTCAGGATTTTGACGGCGTGGCGGGAGTTGAAACGCTTGATTCACTCGACTTGCTTACTGACTCGCTTGCTGTTCTTAAAGCCAAAGGCGTTGAGCCCGATCATGCGGTCTTTATCATTCGAAGAAGCGAGGCACGTGCCATGGAGAAGGCTGAGCTGCTTTGGAAAGAAGGATACGGCGTTCTCTTCTACGGTGAAGAAGGTGTTGATTGGAAAGAGCGTACACGAGCCGTTGTAAAATTGGGCCAACTTTTAGCCGCCGCAGGCCACAAAGAACTCTTTAATATGATGTTGAGAGAATCCGGAATCAGCCGGCCTTCACAACAAGGGTATTCCGCCAGCGTTCTTCTTAGTAACGAATTAATCAGCGGACTGATTAACGAACTCCTCGGCCGCCAGGCCTTGAAGGCCTCGGCATAATCTCTTGTCTCACAGGATATTTACAGCGCACATTACTACTCAATGACTGAGCAAATTTGCTCAGTAATTGAGTAATATTGACAACAAGCTGAATTAAAGTGATAATCTTCCCATGAAACCAATTCTGTATAAACGCCCTCAGGTAGACAAAATCAGGCAGGCGTTTTTGTCAAAGAAGTCCCTGGTGCAGGTCATTATCGGCCCACGCCAGGTTGGCAAGAGCACAGCCGCTGAGCAGGTAAGAAATCTTTTGGGATGGCCAGCGGTAGTCGAGTCCGCCGACTCGGCGCTTCCGCATGGGCCCGAGTGGATTGAGAATCACTGGTTGCGCGCAAGGAAATTGGAAAAATCGGAACCCGTCCTTTTGGTATTGGATGAAATACAAAAGATAAACGGGTGGAGCGAAGTCGTTAAGCGGCTTTGGGATGAGGAAGTTCGACTTGGCGGAAGAGTGCGGCCGCTTATTCTGGGATCTTCAGCTTTGCTGGTCCAGCGAGGACTCACGGAGAGTCTGGCAGGCCGTTTCTTTCTGCACCGATTTAATCATTGGTCTTTTTCAGAGTGTCAAAAGGCTTTCGCTTGGAATCTCGAGCAGTGGCTCTATTTTGGAGGCTATCCCGGGGCCGCTGCGTTCGCTGGGGATGAAAGTATCTGGAAACGATATATTACAGACTCCTTGATTGAAACAGTCATTGCCCGTGATGTTCTCCAGCTTCAAACAGTCACTAAGCCCGCACTGTTACGTCAGTTGTTTGCTCTTTCTGCCACATACCCGGCTCAAATTTTTTCATATAATAAGATGCTTGGGCAATTAACGGATGCAGGGAATACAACGACACTGGCGCATTATCTGGATTTACTGGAAACAGCTTTTCTGGCTTCAGGATTAGAAATGTTTTCCAAAGGCCGGCCCCGTAAACGTGGCAGCAGTCCAAAATTTATCGTCTGGAATAATGCGCTCATCAACGCGATCTCCTACAAATCATTTGCCGAAACACAGGCTGACAGCAGTTGGTATGGAAGAATTGTCGAGAATGCAGTTGGCGCAAAGCTGCTTAATGAACTCAGTGGCTCCGAGTGGAGTCTAAGTTATTGGCGGGAAGGCGATGCGGAAGTGGACTTTGTCCTTAACCGTGGCGCTGCGACCTGGGGCATAGAAGTTAAAAGCGGCAGGAGCGGCAAGGTATCGGGCGTTGATGAATTTCAGATAAAATATCCAAAATCCAAGATTATTCTGATTGGCTCGAGCGGCATCCCGCTTGAGGAGTTTTTTT
>CAYJTB010000081.1:0-7218 GCA_964372875.1 uncultured bacterium | reverse complement strand
TATGAATCCGCCAAAGAAATATTATGCCCACACCCGCGAAGGAAAATCTCCGGAGGAATGGCACTTTGCGAGACGGAGAGTCTTTAAAGATGTTTGAAAATGCGCAGTACATTGCTCATCGCAGGAAAAAGGATAAACAAATACAGGAGTTATCGGCGCATCTTAAAGAAACTGCCAACTTAGCGGGTGAATTTGCTTTCAAGATTGATCTGAAAGGGCAAGGAGAGCTAATCGGACTTTTGCATGATATCGGGAAGGCAAGCCGGGAATTTAAACAATATATTGAATCAGCCCTCGGTATTATCGACCCCGATGAGGATGATTATGTTGATGCTAAGGGATTGAAAGGAAAGGTTGATCATTCCACCGCTGGCGCTCAGATTATATACAACAACTTATCCAAGAAAGGCCCGGAAGGAATAATTGCAGCGCAGATATTGGCTTTATGCGTTGCTTCTCACCATTCAGGAGTAATTGATTGCCTCTCGCCGGACGGGAAAAATAATTTTCAAAGGCGGATGGAGAAAACTGAGGAAAAGGCTCATACAGCAGAAGTATGGTCAAATCTTGAAGAAGCTGAACGCACAAAAATAGTTAAGATGTTTTCCGAAGAATTGTCAGCGCAGATCGTCTCCAAAATTAAATCCCTGAAAGAAGAGAATGACTCTAAAGAGTCGTTGATGTTTAAATATGGCCTCTTAACACGGCTCCTCTTTAGTTGCCTTATTGACGCTGATCGGCTTAGCACAGCCGACTTTGAGTTTCCACAGAATCTTAACATCCGGAACCGGAACAGATATCCATCCTGGGAAACGTTGATTGAACGATTCAATGCCCACAAATTTGAACGCCATAATGAGGTTGATGACTTGCGAAGTAATGTTTCCCAGCAATGTTTTGAATTTTCGAAAAAGCCAAGAGGCTTATATCAATTAACAGTTCCAACGGGCGGTGGTAAGACTTTTTCCAGCCTGCGTTTCGCTTTGCATCATGCGAAGGTAAATAAGATGGATCGGATTATTTATGTCATACCTTATACGTCGATCATCGACCAAAACGCCGATGAGGTCCGAAAAATTTTAGAAGAAAAGGATGCCGATGGCCGGTATTTAGACAAGGTTATACTGGAGCATCATTCCAACTTGACACCGGATGAAGAAACGCGGAGGCAAAACCTGCTTTCAGAGAATTGGGATGCCCCTGTTGTGTTTACGACAAGCGTTCAATTTCTCGAGACCTTGTTTGCTTCCGGAACAAGGAGTGCCCGGCGGATGCACCAACTCGCAAATGCTGTAATCATTTTTGATGAGGTTCAAACGATTCCCGTTCGTTGCGTGCATATGTTTAATCTCGCGCTTCGTTTTTTATTAAAGGGTTGTGACTCTACCGTGGTTTTATGCACGGCAACGCAGCCGTTACTGGATAAAATCGAGAAAAAAGAGCGGGCGCTTCAGATTCTCCCAGATCAACAAATGATTCGGGATGTGAAAGGCTTATTCCGCGATTTAAAGCGTGTGACGGTCTACGACCGCCGGAAAATAGGAGGATGGAGCGAAGACGAAGTCGCCGCATTGACGCGAGAGGAACTTCGAGTAAATGGAAGTGTCCTGATCGTTGTTAATACGAAGTCTTCAGCGAAAAGTCTGTATCTCCAGTTCAAAGCATTGGGTTTCCAAAATCTTTTTCACCTCAGTACGGATATGTGCCCTGCTCATCGTATGGCTGTATTAAATACCCTGAAAGGCCGCTTGGACCCGGCGAGGCAAGAGTCTGTGCCTGTAGTCTGCGTCAGTACGCAGCTCATTGAAGCAGGTGTGGATATTGATTTCGGATCAGTCATCCGCTACTTGGCCGGACTTGATTCCATTGCCCAAGTTGCCGGCCGCTGTAACCGTCACGGCACAAGATCTAAAGGACATGTCTTTATTGTGAACCCCAAAAATGAAAACCTCCACCGTTTGGCAGAAATCCGAATCGGGGCGCAGAAAGCGGAAAGAATATTAGACGAATTTAAAGAAATGCCGGAGCGGTTTGAGAAAGAAATCCTGTCCCCTTCCGCTATGGAACAATACTACAAATATTATTTCTATGACCGAAAAGACATCATGAATTATCCCGTCACGAGTAATTCGCCGGTTGGGAGAGAAGACAATCTTTTTGATTTGTTATCAACGAATCCGAAATCAGAACAAGAATACCAAAGGATCCACCAATCTTCTTGTCCTCTTTCATTGAAGCAATCCTTTCAGAGTGCGGCAAAAGCCTTCCATGCGATTGATTCAGCAGGACGCGGTATTGTTGTACCTTACGATGAAGGCAAGAAAATCATCAATGATTTATGTTCTGCTTATGAAATTGAAAAACACTACGCTCTCATAAAGAAGGCGCAAAGATATTCAGTCAATGTGTACGAAAACGTCTTTACCGATCTTGGGAAGAAAGGGATTATTCAAGAGGTTCAGGAAGGTTCTGGAATTTTCTATTTGAACAACCAATATTACAGTAACGAGTTTGGCTTAAGCCGAGAGATTGTCAATGAGATGCAGCTGCTGAATGCGTGAAAGGATGACGGCATGAAAAAAGAAAACATTGTTGAATTTAAAGTCTATGGCAAATACGCGCTTTTCACTGATCCGTTGACAAAAATCGGCGGTGAAAAATGTTCGTATCAGATTCCCACGTACGAAGCGTTAAAAGGAATCATTAGTTCGGTCTACTGGAAGCCAACCATCGTCTGGATTATCGACAAAGTTCGGGTGATGAAGCCAATTAAAACACAGACGCGAAGCGCAAAGCCTTTGAACTACGGAGGGGTATATCCAAGCGCACGTAAAGCCGGTAAAAAACAAGAGCCATTTAACTCACTTTCTATTTATACCTATCTTTCTGACGTTGAGTATCAGGTGCAAGCGCATTTTGAATGGAATGAGAAAAGAGAAGATCTGACAAATGACAGAAACGAAAACAAACATTTCTTTGTGGCTCGGAGAATGATTGAAAGGGGCGGGAGAAGAGACGTTTTCCTGGGGGCGAGAGAGTGCCAAGGGTATGTTGAGCCCTGCAAGTTTGGCGATGGCAATGGGTTTTATGATAATTACGGCACCCTTTCTTTTGGCGTGACGTTTCACAGGTTCGATTATCCAGATGAATTTGGGAAAAGTGAATTCCATTCGCGGTTCTGGAAAGCGGAAATGATTAATGGCATCATGACGTTTCCTCGACCAGAAGCATGTCCCTACCGGAAGTTTGTGCGGCCGATGGTTGCGCAAGTAATCGAAACATCAGGATTAGACGAAGTCGGCCTACTCGAGAGCTATGAGGAGGTCGCACAATGAGCTGGATACAGAAGTTGTATGAGACCTATGAAAACTGTCAGTCCAAAATCGGAATGGGTATCGAGGATAACGAGGTGCCTCTTCTCCCTGTCTGCCATACCACTCAAAAGGCACAAATCGAAATTGTTTTGAATCGAATGGGTAAATTCAAGAGGGCGCGAGTGATTCCGAAAAGGGAAGCACGAACAATTATTCCATGCACGGAGAGTTCCAGCGGAAGGACTAGCGGAGAAGCGCCGCATCCATTATGTGACAAGCTCCAGTACGTTGCGGCTGATTACAAAAAATATGGTGGCAATAAAGATTCGTATCACAATTCTTATATGGAGTTATTGTCCTCTTGGGCAAAGGTTGGGAACAACAAAAAGGTGGAATTAATCCACGGTTATGTAAGGCAGGGTTCTGTGATAAGTGACTTAATCGAACACGAAGTGCTTATTGCAGGCAAGGATAAAAAATTGTTGAAACAAAGACAGGGTGATAAAAAAGCGAAGGATGTTTTGGATATTTTCGACCTACTTCCGGGAAAGATAAATAAAAGCGGGGAAGTCGAAAATTGGCAGGCAGATGCTTTCGTTCGATGGATCGTTGAGATTCCGGAAGATCCTCAGTCGACTGTCTGGACTGATCAAGAGATTGTCGGCAGTTGGATGCAATACTATTCTTCAACGAAGAAGATCAAGACTCTTTGTTACGTCACCGGAAAAGAAAGTTATGCGGCGGACCAACATCCAGCCAAATTGCGGAATGATGGAGATAAAGCTAAGTTGATTTCTTCCAATGATTTGGCGGGGTTTACATTTCGAGGGCGGTTTCTTAATGACGAGGAAGCTCAAAGAAATAAATTCCCAATCAGTCAGGCTTGCGGTGTCGGTTTCGAAGTGACTCAAAAAGCTCATTTTGCGTTGCGTTGGTTAATAAGCAGGCAGGGATACAGAAAAGGCGATCAGGCGATCGTTGCCTGGGCGACTTCCGGTGTATCAATTCCCAATCCGACGGATGATCCATGGGCGATACTTGGATTTGATGAACTGCCAAGCGATCAATCGTCCTCTGTTTCTACTGCTCAAGAATTAGCCATAAAACTGAAAAAGAAAATAGCTGGTTACAGTAAAGAACTCGGCGATACATCTCGCGTCGTGGTAATTGGGTTGGATTCAGCGACACCGGGACGCATGTCAATTACGTTTTATCGAGAGTTGACCGGATCAGATTTTCTTCAAACGATTAATCGATGGCACGAAACGTGTCAATGGACGCACGCGTATCGTTCTATAGAAATTACTGACGGTGAAGGCAAGAAAAGAAAGAAGCATATTCCATTTGTCGGGGCGCCCGCTCCCGATGATATCGCTGAAGCTGCTTTCGGAAAGAGAGTAGACGACAAATTGAAGAAAGCTACAGTTGAGCGAATATTACCGTGCATCATTGATGGCCGCCAAATTCCACGCGATCTAGTCGAATCCGCAGTGAGACGGGCGTCCAATCGAGTAGCAATGGAAGAGTGGGAGTGGGACAAGACGCTTAGCATCGCTTGTGCCTTATACAGGAAGTATCACACAAAGGAGGATTACAGTATGGCATTAGATCAAAGTAGAAAGACGAGGGACTATCTTTATGGAAGACTACTTGCAATTGCGGACAAGCTCGAAGGGCATGCCCTCTACAAAGCCAAGGAAAACCGGGATACGAATGCGTCACGCTATATGCAGCGATTCGCGGAACGTCCCTGCAGTACGTGGAGACAGATTTATCTTTCCTTGTCCCCATATATGGCAAGGCTGGGTGGGGCCAAATACTACAAGGACCTGATGGATGAGGTGAAGTGCAAATTCGATCCTATAGAAGACTTCACCATTGATAAGCCATTGAGCGGTGAGTTTTTGCTTGGCTATCACTGTCAGCGCGCAGATCTTTGGAAAAAGAAAGAAGAAGAATCACCTGAGCAAGAAGAAAATTAGACAACCATTATCATTCAACTAAGGAGGATTTTGATGGAAACCCTGAAGAATAAAATTGATTTTGCAGTAATAGTTAACGTGAAGGATGCCAACCCCAACGGTGATCCATTAAACGGAAATCGTCCTCGTGTCAACTACGACGGACTTGGCGAAATGTCTGATGTTTGCATCAAGCGGAAAATCAGAAATCGTTTGATGGATTTGGGGAAAGATGTTTTTGTTCAGTCAGATGATAATCGAAAGGACGTTTTCAGAAGTCTTCGCTCCCGAGCCGAGGGGGTATTGAAGAACATCGATATGAGTAAAGATAAAGAATATCGTGAGGCCGCGTGTAAACAATGGATTGATGTCCGATCTTTTGGTCAAGTGTTTGCTTATAAGGCAGCTGGCAAGAAAGGGAAGAAAGCGAAAGAAGGTGTTGAAGGGGAAGATGAAAAAGCGGAAAGCGCCAGCGTATCCATCGGCATTCGGGGACCCGTCTCAATCCATCCGGCTTTTTCTATCGCTTCGGTGAACGACCGTGTTTCAAGCATACAGATTACGAAAAGCGTCAGCGGTGAAGGCGATGGTACGAAGAAAGCCTCGGACACAATGGGGATGAAACATCGCGTGGATCATGGGTTGTATGTATCTTATGGTGCGATGAATCCTCAACTCGCTTCAAAAACAGGGTTTACGGATGACGATGCAAAAGCAATCAAAGAGGCGCTTGAAACCTTATTTGATAATGATGCTTCCTCAGCACGACCGGAAGGAAGTATGGAAATTGTAGGGGTCTTATGGTGGGAACAGTCCAAGAAATCTAAGCAGTACTCTTCCGCAGTTGTTCATCGGTCTCTAACTGTAAAGTTGAAGGATGGAATCTCTGAACCGAAGACGATTTTCGATTACGATTACGAGTATCGAAAACTGGATGGCTTAACTCCGGAAATTCTGGATCCAAACAGCTTTGGATTGATTAAAGAGTCAGCGCGTAAAGGCCAGCCAGTCGGCGTCTGAAGAGGCGGTTGAATGAATAAAAAAGGAAAAGGAGGGGGCCTTCAGCGATGAAAACCAATACCCAAATAGCATTGTTCAAAGGGCAGAAAATCAGAAAGACCATTCACCATAATGAATGGTGGTTTGTCATCAATGATGTCATTGAGTCGCTGACGGATCAAGGGGGTACAATTTGTACCACCCCTTAGGCGTGAGTTAGAGAATAATCGGGCCAATAAAGTATGAAAAATCAAGAACCACAAATCATTATCTATGCAACTGATGACGGTCAAGCAAAGCTCCGCGTTCAAATTGAAGATGAAACGGTTTGGCTCAGTCAGGACCAGATGGCCGAGCTTTTTGATAAAGGCCGCACCACGATTACGGAGCATATTCAGAATGTTTTCAAAGAAGGAGAGCTTGAGGAAAAGGCAGTATGTCGGGAATTCCGACGAACTGGAACCGAAAAGATAAGAGGGGAAAGGTTTTATAATTCCAAGGGAAAGGGGGAAAGGGGGATTTTTTTATGAAACAATCACAATCGCTCGTCCTTTTTCATCAGAATACGGTTCGCCGCCATTGGGACAGGGGCAAAGAACTTTGGTACTTTTCTGTTGTGGATGTGGTGTCTATTTTATCGGGAAGCGCCGATGGACGAAATTATTGGAAAGTGCTCAAGCATCGCCTCAAAGCAGAGGGGAGTGAGGTGGTTACAAAATGTAACCAACTGAAAATGCAAGCTGTCGATGGTAAATTTTATCTCACAGACGCTGCTGACACCGAAACGCTTCTGCGTCTCATTCAGTCCATCCCCTCCCCCAAAGCGGAGCCATTTAAGCTTTGGCTGGCGAAAGTGGGCTATGAACGTATCGAAGAGACTGAAGACCCGGAGCTTGCGATGGAGCGGGCCATGAAGACCTATCTCAGGAAGGGGTATTCCAAAG
>CAYJTB010000080.1:0-7561 GCA_964372875.1 uncultured bacterium | reverse complement strand
GATCCATCCGTTCTATCGCGTTGGCATATTTGATTATATTCTTCCAACGCCCAATCAATTTTCTCTGAATTATTCATTCCAACACCTTCACAAATTCCGCAACTACACGGAAATTATCGCCTGAAACATTTTTGAGAATGAGGTCTTTGAAGCTTTTGTTGTCCGGCGACAGAGTAATTTTCTTGTGTCGCCACCTATCGCCGGGCAATTGCTCCTTCTCACTTTTGTACCTCTTGATCGTAAAACTCTGATTCGTTTCCGGATCGGCCACTTTCCGAGACTCGACTAATACGACCAATCCATTGCGCGAACCTCCACGTTCAAATTGAAACAAACACCAGCTGCCATCGGGAATGGTCGGCTCCATCGATTTGCCCACAACCTGCGCGATGAACATCTCTTTGTTTAGCTTCCGTTCATTCATCGGTTTCCACCCAATAACAGTTGGTTTATTTTGCTCCCTAAAAGATGTTGCGACGGCCTGTAAATCGTAAACCGGCAAGAAATCCACATATCTCCGTTTGTCATCGACCTCATCATCCTGGATCACATCTTTAAAGAATAGTGTTTCTTCTTCTCCACCGCCTTTCTTACTCAAACGTTCGTAGACTTTCTTTAACAAATAATCCTTCACGACGGCCGCGAAAGTTTTGTCGTCCATGATTTTGTTGAAAATGTCCTGATTCTGATCCATCCGGTCGACAAGCTTTGAAATAAAGACGTCCTCGAACCCGTATTTGAAGTTGTCAATCGTGTTTGTTTTCGCCTGAACGCCCAGCTTCTCGTCCATGACCATTTCTTCTTCAATCTGGTCAAAGAAGAGTTTGTCCGCCTCGGTGAAATCCGTCCCGAACCGGTCATTGAGAAGCTTAATGATTTCAGAGAGCCGGGCGTATTCCTCTTTATCCTTCCTCGTCCCGGCCTCTGAAACGGGCTGAATTGCCGCGGCCGAATCTTTCTGTAGCTGGATTTTGCCTTCGGCCATTTTCTGCAAACGGTAATACTCAAGCGCAACTTCGTCACCGAGATGATATCGTTCGCCGCGATCAGGTCCCGGCAGTTTCTTCAAAAGCAAACGGGAAAAAGCGTAGAACTTCTCAAGCTCCACATCGCTGAATGGCATGACCTGAGCCAAAAAAGCATAGAGCCGGACAAAAACGCCCAAGGTATTGACAAAGTCGTCCCTATGCTCTTCCTGTTCAATTGCCTCGAACCGCTCAACTGCCACATCCACGATGGAATTCAAGTGGGCATGCTCACGCTTGGTAGGCAATTCGGTTTTCTTAAAGAATACGGCGCAGAAGGCATTAATATCGGCGGGGTAAATCACCTTAAACGAGTCCAACTTATTTTTGAGGTCGTAGAGCTTGTTTGGATCCGTTTCCTGGCTTAATTGTGTCTGCTCATAGTAGGGCTGAAAAGCCTCCAAGATATCTTCACGCTTATTCACAAAATCCAAAATGAAGGTATCTTCCTTGCCTGGGCAGGTTCGATTCAAACGGCTCAAAGTCTGCACCGCCTTGACGCCGTCAAGCCGTTTGTCCACATACATCGTGTGCAGGAGAGGCTCATCATAGCCTGTTTGATATTTCTCAGCGACAAGCAAAATCTGATATTCGGATGTCGCAAACCTTTCAGGCAATTCTTTTTCTCCGAAGCCGTTCATACCAGTTTCGGTGTATTCCGGTGGTACACCATCCAGCAAGACAGTCCCAGAAAAAGCAACAAGAGCCTTTATATCCTTGTAGCCCTTTTCTTTCAGATAACGGTCGAATTCATGTTTATAACGCACCACGTGCTCGCGCGAAGCCGTGACCACCATAGCTTTGGCCTTGCCGCCAATCTTTTTCATCGTAACCTGACGAAAATGCTCGATGATGACCTCGGTCTTTTGCGCCAAGTTGTATGGATGAAGAGTCAGAAAGCGGGCAATCGCCCGGGCGGCCTTTTTCTTGTTTACGTTGGGATCTTCTTCGATCTTCTTGGATAACTGAAAGAATGTCTGATAAGTTGTGTAATTTGCAAGGACATCCAAAATAAACCCTTCTTCAATGGCCTGCCGCATCGAATACAAATGAAACGGCTGAGGTTTACCGTCTGATCCCTTTTGGCCGAAAAACTCCAGCGTCTTTGCCTTCGGAGTAGCGGTGAATCCAAAGAAACTCAAATTAGGCCGGGGACCTCTGTTCAACATGGAACGGCGAATTTCGTCTTCGATGTCGTCATCTTCGTCTGCTTTCCCAGAAATCGTCTCGCTCTTATTCTCCGCCGAAAGCACATCCTTCATTTTTTTTGCGGACTCGCCGCTTTGCGAACTGTGAGCCTCATCCACAATGACCGCGTAATTGCGCCTGGGCAGGTCACCCGCTTTATCCAAAACAAACGGAAACTTTTGAAGCGTGGTGATGATAATATTCGTGCCACTCGTAAGCGCCTGAGCCAACTGCGTTGAATCCTTATCGATTTTCTCGACAACACCGGACTTATGCTCAAATTGATAAATCGTGTCCTGCAACTGCTTGTCCAAAACAATACGATCTGTGATTACAATTACCGAATCAAAAAGCCGCTTGTCGTTTTTGTCATGAAGACCGGCGAGATGATAGGCAAGCCACGCGATTGAATTGCTTTTGCCGCTCCCCGCGCTGTGCTGGATCAAATAATTCTTGCCAGTACCGCTTGCGAGAGCGTCAACGGATAATCGCCGAACGCTATCGAGTTGATGATAGCGTGGGAATATCATTGTCTCAATTTTGATCTTCCTGCCCTCAAAAGCTTTTTCCTCAACCTCAAGGTGGAGGAATCTTCCCAAAATATCCAGCCAACTGTCTTTGACAAGGACTTCTTCCCAAAGGTAAGCCGTCTTGTGGCCGCTGGCAGGAGGATTGCCTTTACCTTTGTTATGTCCCTTATTGAATGGAAGATAACGCGTCTTACTGCCCTGAAGCCGCGTGGCCATATAAATGACATCCGTGTCCACCGCAAAGTGAACAAGGGCACGCTTCTTAAACTGAAAGAGCAATTCCCGTTCATCCCGGTCGTATTTGTACTGCCTTTTCGCGTCCTCTGCATCTTGACTGGTAAATGGATTTTTCAACTCGATAGTTGCTACAGGCAAGCCGTTCACCGATAAAACCATGTCGATGCAACTTTCATCTTTGGTGCTGTAGCAGACTTGACGGGTAACGGTGAGAATATTCTTGTCGTAGAGCTTCTGAGTTTCAGGATTTAATTTGCTGACCGGCTTGAAATAGGCGAGTGTAAATTTCTTCCCGTAATCCGTGATGCCATGCCTGAGGCAATCCAGCATACCGCGCGCGTCCAATTCCTGATTGAGGCGATAGAGGAATTTCTTTTCAACCTCAGCTCCGTGGATCGCGGCCAAAGCATCCCAAGTTTCTTTTTGGGTATTCTTGAGGAACCGGAATAGCGTTCCTCTGTCGAGTGCCAGCGAACGGTCGAACTTCTCCGGATCACCCTTTTCATATCCGCCGCGTTCGATCAGGCTCTGTTCAATCGCTTCTTCAAACGCTTTTTCGTTGGTGATAGACGGCATAATGCCCCTTTGGGCGGCTCATATTACATACACACACAAAAAATCAATAATCTAACTGTAATCATATCAACAAGTTAAAACAATCAACCTAATTCTATAGGCCTTTTAATTACATCGCGTTACATACGATCAAGCCCAAAATGGCACATAGCTGGCATCTCTTTTCGAGCCTGGCTTTTCGACCTTCGGTTTAACCAATTCCAATTCAATCGTATCCTTGATGATTTTGGAAGCTGCTGGATAGTTACTATCTTTGATGCCAAGCCGCTTGCGCAATGTCGCATTCGTCATATGATGGCCTGAGACGTATTGTAAGCACGCATGCTGATAGCAAGCTCGTATTCTTTCTTCTCGATTCATTTGAGAGAATTTTCTCGGAGCATAAAGCACAGTGATGGTATTGCCTGAAGAAACGCGAAAATCCGGTGCTGGCAATTGAAACATTTCAATATGAAGGATAACTTTATCAATACCACTGCCGCGTTCTTCGCAAATAGCCATTCGCCGCATCAATGCTGCCAAACTCTCGTTTCTTGACCGAGGAGGTCCATCAATAAACCGCAACGTATCAATAAGGGGTTCTCCCGGATTAGTTATTTCCATTCTATCTGAGAATATTTCGATGGTAGGCCCTGTACCAGTGATACTGAAGTCTTGATGGATAAGGGCATTAGCCGCCAATTCCCTTATAGCTATTTGAGGATACATTCGTACCTCTTTGCGAAGTGCCTCGCCAATTTCTTCATTTTGCGGAAGCTGATCGTTGATATACCGGATGACCCCTTCAAAACCTATGGCATAACCCTTGTTGCCAACTTGTTCACGCAACGTTTCCGTTCGATTATTTCCGCGATAAATAATGACACGCGGTGCTTTCCTTGAGAGACGATCAAATTCTTGCAGGCTCTTTGCGAATAAAATAGCACCAACATTTGTAATGTCATAGTGCCCACCTGAAGTGCGAACGATGATTTTGTCAGCACTCAACCGCTCCAAGATTGCCGCCCGATTATCGGGTAATGGCTGGTTAAACATGGCGAAGTAATTGGGATAATCGATCAGCGATAAGACATCATCGGACGTGGCATCCTTCTTGGCGATCCCTTCTTCAAATGGAACTTTATCGAAAATTCTCCACAAAATTCTCTCCTTTTCAGGATAATCACGCAATTTTTTCGTATAAGTTCCTACTCGCACATATTCGGTATCTTTAAAGCGAACTGGGCGATTGACAGCGGCCTGGACTTCAAAAATCACCACGTGGTTTCCATCAATGTCTCCCTCGTGAATTTTAATATCGATTCGAGGGTCAAAGAGCCGTAATAGCCAATTTTCAAGCTCTTCGTTTCCGACTTTCTTCTGCTTTGGGTTAAACGTTGTCCCGATTATTCCGTGATTTTTATCTTCGATACCCCACACAATGTATCCGCAATGCTTGCGCAGAAGGGCGGCGGAATTCGATAAAGCCGAAATATTTTGACCTATTTCTTCATGCTCAGCGCGATTTACTTTAAATTCAACCCATTCAGTTTCAGCAGGCAGACCTGCCAGTTCGTGAACAAGTGCTGAAAACTTCCCGGCCTGCATCAACTCGCCTCCTCTCTCACGTCAATTTTTCCGGTCACGACTTCGGAAATTAAGGCAGTGCGGTATTCCTTGAGAAGTTCGATGGATTTTTCTTCTCTTTTCATCTGTTCGTCAATTAGAGAAGTCTTCCGGTCAATAAACGCCGCTATTTCTTTCTGCTCATTAATAGGCGGTATGGGGATAATCGCATTGCTCAAAGCGTAATTGCTCAAACCAAACCGCGTCACACCGGAAGCTTCTATCTTGAACTGATAGTTAATGCAATCTGCTGACATTAACCAAAAAAGAAATTTTCCTTCTATTGATTGCAAAATTGGCCGAATCTGTGCCAGATGGTAACCGCAAATTAAATCAGGAAGTTCAATTGAGACATAAGCAGGAATAGCAATGTCATTCCATTCTTCAGAATCCTTCGTAACAAGAACATCCCCGACCTTCAACTTAAACTTTTTGATTTCTTCCTGCGACGCAGTTGCTTCCATAAAGTCTAAGTCAGGCGTAATTATGTCATTGTAATAAACATCCACGTAGTTGCAGAGCCGTATCGGCAATTCACCTTCTTCGGTTTTCTTATCAACGTTACTAAAGTGAACGGATGCATTAAATTTAATTTTTTTAATTTCCCAATGCTTTGGAATTTTATCCAGCCATTCGACACCGGAATCTTTGAGCTCGAAATTTGGATCAAGACCGCGCGTGACCGCCTGATTGATGACCGCCGACCGCTCCTCCTTCAAAAGCTCAATCATCCGCTCTTTTTTGGCAATCAGATCATCGATCTGCGCCGTTTTGCGGTCGAGATACTCGGCAATTGATCTTTGCTCATCAATCGAGGGAACTGCTACAACATAATCTTGGACGAAATCATTGGTAACTCGCTTTTGTCCGGCTACGCCCTGCATCAAGCCCTCGCCGATTCGACGAAATTCGCCTGAACTTGTAAGGTAATAAAGAAACTTGGAAGTGGTTCGTCCCGTTACGGCTCGCAATACATGAAATTCTGTTGAACCAAATCCAATTTCACTGTCTAAATCAGAAAGCAACGCCCCTTTGCCATTTTCAAAACACGGGGTTATTTTTGCAAAGATGACGTCATCTTTACCAAAGTAGGTAAAACCGCTTTTAAGTTCTGAGACCGGTCGGCGCTCGGATTGATCAAAAGTTCCGTCAGTATTCATCGCCTCCATCGGAATAAAAACGCACTGCGCTTCATCAGACATGCCCGGCAGTCTCGAGGGATTTATATCAGCGACAAACTTGAGCCGCTTGATAAGCCAATCTTTCGGCACTTGCCCAACCCATTCAATCCCGGAATCTTTGTATTTTGGATAGCGCTTAAGCATGAGCCAGCTCCATTGAATCACATGTGCCCAGCTTAAAAGATTTTTGTTGATGAATGATCACATGCCCATTTCCCGAAGGGATCTTAATTTTCCGTAGCTCAACGCGCCAATCTTGATAATCCCTAACAAGATCTTCGACGCGGGCATGCTCATTAAAAATAACCTTATCTTCAGCAGATTGGACCATCAGCTGATTGAACATTTCAAGGCCTTCAGGCTTTACTGATCCTACGCCATCGCCTCCTCGCAGTTCTGTTTCGCGCAAAGGATGGATGAGAATTGCCAAATGGGGAGTAAGAGGGCAATAAAAGTCACATTGATTAGGATTCCAATATTGCAGGCAAACAGGATTATCACTCGTTAATAGCTGAACGGGAGTTTCATTCTTGAGTACGAACCATGGCGAGGTTGCAAGAACTTTTTGTATTTCAATTAATGTACTGATTCCCATTGCCTTGGGAAACGCCTCATTAATCGAAACCTCTATCCCGCCATGCTTGCGGATTGTTTCTATTACATCGCGATATTTAGTGTCCGTTCTCGACAGTTCTTTTTCTTCTATCCTGTTGTATAAATGTTGGACAATGTGAGATAGTCCGCCGGATCCCAACCTTGCGGCCGTCGGTGTGCATGCTCTTAAATAAGCCAAATAGTCCGCCATAAGATACTTGGTTGTAGAGGTATATGTACCCCCGGCAATACTTTTGACACACTCGCCCCATTTAGGCTCGAATAGTTTAAGAAAATCTTCAACAGCTCTTGGATTTTCAGGAAAATATTCGTTGGAGCTCCAGTCAACTTCATAGCAAATCGACTTTACAGGTATAGCGTCTTGGCGGCTCAAGTTACTCTTTTGAACGACATTAACCAAATCCGGCTTATCGGTCAGGCCAAAGCCCCTTAAATATGTTTGAGCGACATAATGATCCTTAGCCATTTAAGACCTCATTCATCAACCCTTCAGTTTCTTGCTCCAACGCGAGGATATCCTCGCGGATTTCTTCAAGGGGTCGGAGCGGTTTGTATTTGTAAAACTCTTTGGTGAAGTTGATCTCGTAGCCGACCTTGTCTTTGC
>CAYJTB010000079.1:0-7871 GCA_964372875.1 uncultured bacterium | reverse complement strand
CCGATTTCCTTCGTAAAGGGATGTTTTTTGAAAAGATCGAAAAGATTAAAGTTTGAGTTGGAAAGCTCGAGATCAATTTGATCCACAGGGATATCAAGAAGTCCGGGATAAATTTTTTCAAAATCCCCGTAGCAGATATGGGTCAGGGTTTTTGCTTTGAGGCCGCGGGTGACAACTCCCATCGCTTCAATCGCAAGCGTGAGTTCTTCGGGCCTTACGGAAATGGCCGGCTCATCAATTTGAATGTACTGAGCGCCTGCTTTTTCAAGTTCCACCGCTTCTCCATGGACAACCTCGGCCAAGGCCATCGTAAGCTCTTTGCGGTCTTTATAATATTCGTTAAAGCTCCAATCCATAATCGTGTAAGGACCGGTGAGCATTCCCTTGACGGGTCTTTTGGTCAGGCTTTGAGAAAATTTATACCAATCGATAATATCGTTTTTGCCGCGCTTCACCGCATCGATCACGATGGGTTTTCGGTAATAACGGTTTCCGTAAGAACGGACGAAACCTGAAATCTCAAAACCTTTGAAGACCTCGGCAAAATAAGTGACCATGTCACCGCGGTACATCTCCCCATCCACAAGGATATCGATTCCGATCTCATCTTGAAAATGGATCCATTCCCGGGTCGCCTTTTCTTCCAGCTCGCGGAGTTTATCGGCCTTGATTTGACCTCTTAAAGATTGCGCGCGGGCCTTTTTTAAATAATCGGGTTTGGGGAAACTTCCCACGGAAGTTGTGGGTAAAATAATGTTCGAGGTGTTCATCCCATCACCTGCTTGGTGGTGGGACGAAGAGTCGCAAGAGCGCGCTTCTTGAAGAACTTCAACATCCTTGGATTCTCCATTAAAGCACGTTCCCGTCTTTTTGCCTCATTGATACTGGAAAATTCTTCATAAGATGCCAATTGCGCGCGCTCTTGCCCTGCAGGTGGTGGGATCATCCCATCACCTGTTTATTTGCCGAAGGCGGAAAGGCACCTGCGATGCCTAAAACAGGTGATGGGATCATGCCTTTACCTTTGCTTCGCGGAATTGCTGCACCACATGGGAAAGATTGGATAATTTTTTCTTGGCGCTCTCACGCGGTAAAAATTCCAGACCGAAATTAGGAGAGACTGAAACATCCTGGGCTTGGAAACGGCCCAGAAGTCTTTCTAATTTTTCCGTGATCTCTTGCTCGGTTTCCATTTTGGTGTTCCGGGCATCAATGATTCCTGCGAGGAGTTTCTTTTTAAGCGGCGCGCTCCCGAGGGTTTTCCAATTTTCCTGGGAGCTTGCGAGATCCACTCCCAAGGTCGTGAAAGGAAGTTCCTGAATCTCAGGATAAATTCCGGTGAGGGTTCCGTAATTGAGGAAAAGAACGACTTCAAGATTCGGAGAAAAATAAGAACCGAGTTCGGCCCACACCTTCTTGAAAATTGGAAAGTCTTTTTTGAAACTCAAAATCGCAGGCTCATCGAATTGAATGATCGCGGCCCCCGCCTTTTCCAATTTCTTGACCTCTTCACCTAAAATCGCGGCGAACTTAGCGGCAAATCTTTCGAGGTCTTTGTAGTACTGGTCTTGGGAAAGTTTGGCGAGGGTATAAGGACCGGTCAAAAGCACTTTGACGGGCGCAGAACTAAGGGCATTGGCAAACTGGAAATCTTTGACCACAAGGCCGTCTTGGGCGGCAAGGTCTTCCTTGCAAATCGGCTGCCGGTAAAAGGTATTGGTATCAAAATACCGCAGAAGTCCCGTCACCGTGAAACCCTTGATTTTCCGGCAAAGATAGGTCAGGGCGTCATCCCAGCGAATCTGGCCGTCTGTCACAACTTCCACGCCTGCCTCGATCTGCTCCTGGATGACTTGGCGAGTCACCTCGTCCCTCACCTTTTCTACTTCGGCAAGATCAACCTCTTTACGGTCAAACTGGGCAAGGGTTCTCCGAAGGATTTGTTCCTCGAAGGACTTGCCAATTTTAGGGTAGTGGCTGACAGCCGTGACGGTTAACATGACGATAGAGGGCGTATTTTATGGAAATCGGTGTGAGAATGCAAACAGTTTTTAACGCGCGGCTTCAAGCGCTACCATACGCTTCTCAAACTGCTTCCAAACGAGTACCACGAGCGGTACCCCTTCCAAAAGTGCGGGGTTCGTGAAGTCCGTACGATTGGAAGGGGTACTCACTTCTGACTTTTTTCCACTACTGTGGAATTTGGTCTTGACTTTTTTCCACTACTTGATAAAATAGTCGGCGTGGTGAATCGACCTCTCTACTCGGAGATTTGGGCAAACCTGGTCCGGGCTAAGTCGATGGTCTTCTTATCGGGCCCTCGGCAATCCGGCAAGACGACTCTTTCGAAACAAATCGCCTCTCAATTTACCAACTCCATCTATTTTAATTGGGACGGGGTCACCGATAAAAAGAAGCTGATCGAAAACCCTGCTTTCTTCGAAGAGATCCAGCGAAAAGACAACACCCCTCCCTTGGTTACTCTGGATGAAATCCACAAATATCGAAAATGGAAGAATTATCTCAAAGGGATCTTTGATCAATTTTCCGGCCAGTACCGGTTCCTCGTCCTTGGAAGCGGGCGGCTTAATGTTTTTCAAAAAGGGGGGGATTCTCTGGCGGGGCGCTACTTTCAATTTCGCTTGTGGCCTTTTACCCTGGCGGAACTCGTTAACCAACGGCTCGCTTTCAAGGATTTTTTTAAGGACCCCCTGCAATTTGGCAAAGAAGATTCCAATTTAAAAAAAACCTGGCTGCAATTATTTCAACTCGGCGGTTTCCCGGAACCTTATCTGTCAGGAGATGAGACCATTTACCGCAGATGGTCTCATAATTATCGTCAACAGCTCATCCGCGAAGACATCAGGAACATGACAGAAATCAAAAACCTCGATGAGATGGAAATTCTTTTTTCTCTTTTGCCCTCGCGTGTTGCAAGCCGGCTTTCCCTGGCAAGTTTTTCCCGCGATCTTCAAATCTCCCCCACCACCGTGCACCAATGGATTAAAATCTTTGAATCTTTTTATCTGGCATTTCTGATCAAGCCTTGGACAAGAAAAATCTCCCGCGCGATTACCAAAGAACGGAAACTCTATTTATTTGATTACGCCGATATCCCTTCCCCCGCAGCACGGTTTGAAAACATGGTTGCCTTGGAACTTCTTCGGGCGGTATCGAATTGGAATGACCTGGGGCTGGGCCATTTTGAAGTTCATTATTTGAAAAATAAAGAGAAAGAAGAAGTCGATTTTCTACTCTCCCAGAAAAATCAACCCCTTCTTTTAATCGAAACCAAGCTCTCCGATGACCATGTTCCTAAAAGCCTCTTGAAATTTCAATCCATTCTTAATGTCCCGGCTGTTCAATTGATCCACCAACCCGGGGCCTGCAAGATCATTTCAAACGGCAAACAAAAAATCCTGACGGTAAGCGCAACGCGTTGGCTTCCCCTTTTGCCGTAAGTAAATGAACTCCGTGCGGCGAAACCCTTAAAGCGATTTACACAATTTAATTGACTCTACTCACGCTGAATATGACAAGGACAAACGGAAATTAACCCGAGAACATATCGAACGTCTAGGCAGGCGCTTTGGCATTAGTCCCGCCGCCTTTTTTCCAGCCGGTAATTAACATTTTCCCCTCCCCACGAAAATGAAGCGGGTCTTTTTATTCTTAACTTTTCTTTTCCTCGCGCTTCCGCCCGTTCGCGCTGAAACCCAAGAAATCCGAGACCTAAGCAATCGGCGCTATTTTGACGGGACGCTTACGGCCATTCAAAATGCCAAGCGCTCGATATTTCTTGTCATGTACCACGCGCCGCTTGATCCTTCCAATCACGATTCGCCGGTGACACAGCTTTTCGAGGCCTTAATTCAAGCGAAATCGCGCGGTGTAAACGTGCGGATCATCCTCGATCAAGAAATCAAAACTGATCGTTCCGCCAAAGGCGCTCCCATGAAAAATCTGAGGGCCTATCATTTCCTTAAAGAAAATGGTGTCCCGGTTTCCTTCGACAGCCTCGGCAAAAGAACTCATGCGAAGCTTCTTGTGATGGATGAGGAAATCGTCATCTTAGGAAGCACCAACTGGTCGCGTGAGGCGCTGGACCAAAATTATGAAGCCAACGTGATGCTCCGCTCCCCGGAGACGGCTCGTGCCATGCTTGAGGATTTCAAAACCATCGAGCTCTTAAAGCCGGAAAATAAAAACGCTCAGACCCCCAAGGCGGTCTTGCGCATCTCAAGAAATTTTCTCCTGGATAAAAATAAAGGACCGCATCTTTTGGATCAGCATGCCGAGCGGGCATTCCAACTTTATCTCTTTTTGCTTTCAAAATCTTCCCCAAGAGAGAAGGAGAAAGAGTCCTTGCAGCTTGATTACGAAGAGACGGCAAAAGTTTTAGGGCTGGACCAGATGCCGCGCGAGGCTTACCGGCGGCAGATGATCAAGGTCTTAAAGAAATTAGACCGTGATTTTCGCCTCATCCATTTTCAGCCAAAGTACGGTGGTGATGCGTTCATAACTTTGACCGATCCCCTTCCCGAAAAAGATTATTTTGAAATCCCTCAAGAGTTTTTCTCCTGGGGCTGGCTTCGCCTGCTCTCGCTCCGGGCAATCTATTCGCTTCTTGTTTTATACGATCAAAACTCTTACCCGAGGACAAGCCCGGTGATTGAAGTAGGACTTGAAACCTTGGAGAAAAGATATTTTGCCTCGCGCAAAACACTAGGTGACGGATTCAGGGAGCTTGCGCGCCGGAATCTTATTGAGATCCAATACGGCAGGGCCATTGATTTTCAAAAAAAGGAATTCGAAACGGCAAGTTATGTGGTGCTTCCTTTTTACGATCCGCCGGCGCGGGATCAGGAATTAAAAAAACTTGAAGCGATGTACGGAAAAGACGCCTTTCAACAGGCAGCGGCTTACGCGGCGGCTTTTTTCAAGGAAAACGATCCCGAGACGATCCAAACGATCATGGGTCTGCGGTGGACTTATTCGCCCGAGTGGCTTGACCTTGCGATGAAGGAAGTCATTTTGAAAAAAAGTGTCGGCAATCCCGCCCGCTCGCTTCCCTATCTGATTGGGATTCTCAAGGCCTGGAAGGAAAAAGGCCGGCCCGCGTTTTCTCCTTCATGACCTGAACAAAATCTCATAGGACCGGAACATCTCCCTGGGTACCGTAGAAATTTATCCGACTTTTTTCCACTACTGTGGAATTTGGTCTTGACTTTTTTCCACTACTTGATAAAATAGTCGGCGTGGTGAATCGACCTCTCTACTCGGAGATTTGGGCAAACCTGGTCCGGGCTAAGTCGATGGTCTTCTTATCGGGCCCTCGGCAATCCGGCAAGACGACTCTTTCGAAACAAATCGCCTCTCAATTTACCAACTCCATCTATTTTAATTGGGACGGGGTCACCGATAAAAAGAAGCTGATCGAAAACCCTGCTTGGGGTTGCGGCCGTCTACAGCAGGGGGCTTGACATTATTATACTTTGAATGCACAATATGTCCTATTGAGACACATTATGATATTAAAATATAACATACCCAAAACATTAGGCTCCAAGGCGGCTTCCCTGATCACGACGCTCTATGAAGAGAAACATTCTATCTTCAGGCTAAAAGATGTTCGAAAAATTCTGAGTGTCGGCAAACCTTCCGCCACAAACTTCGTCCGAAAACTTGTCAACAGGGGAATCGCTACAAGACTGAAGCCGGGACTCTTTATCCTGGTCCCATTTGAACTCGGCAAAGAACGTGAATATTTAGGGGAACCCCTGATCGCCGCGCGTGAGATTATCGGTAGCAAGGGATATTATTTCTCTCATGGCACCGCGATGCAAATCCATCAAATGCTGACACAGCCGAGGTTAGTTGTCTCTGCCTCGGTACTCAAACCGCGGCGGCCTGTTCATGTGCTCGGTGCGGAGTTTCAGTTTATTCATACCCCGAAGAAATACTTTTTTGGCGTCGCCGATCATTGGGCCACAAAAGAGGCGAAGGTCAAAGTGAGCGGTCTCGAGAAAACGGTGATCGACGGCCTGAGACAGCCTGAATATTGCGGGGGTCTGACCGAGGTCGCAAAAGGCCTTTGGATGAGGCTTCAAGACATGAACCACGATCGTCTAATTGAGTATGCGAAGAAAACCGGAATCGGGGCCGTGATCCGCAGGTTAGGATTTTTAATGGAACTTTACCAAATTGGAACGGCCAAAAATCTGGAAGCGCTTCATAACACGCTCACGGAAGCTTATATGCGTTTGGATCCTCTCTTGCCTGCCGAGGGAAAATTCCTTCGCCGTTGGAGATTGCAGCTCAATGTATCCCCGGAAGAACTTTTAGCTGTCGTGAAGACATAACCCGTGATCCCCCAACGCAATCTCTCATTACTGTCCAATGAACTTGCCCGTAAAGGCGGACGCCGTATTCCGGAAGCTGTCCTCGAACGCGACTATTGCCTTTCCTGGTTTCTCGTTGGCTTATCACAAAGCAGTCTTAGAAAAATCCTATTATTTAAAGGCGGTACCGCTATCAAGAAGTGCTATATCGCTGATTATCGCTTTTCCGAGGATCTTGATTTTACATTTGCGAAAGAGGTCCCATTTGAAATAATCCAGGAAGGTCTTGGTAAGGTGTTTCATAAAATCGAGCAGCAATCGGGTATCAAATTTAATTTCAGCCGTCTTGACCGCCATACCCATCAAAATAGTCATACCTTTTTTCTTGGTTACGAAGGCCCCTTGCCGGCAATAACCCCCAAAGAAGTCAAAGTGGACATCACAATCCGTGAACGGGTTGTATTTTCAATGCGAGAGAAGCCGGTGCTCGCAGGGTACGCACAATATGAGGACATCCCAAAGAATTCCAAGGTGCTGGTGTACTCTCTCGAAGAAATAACTGCTGAAAAAGTTGTTGCTCTCTCGGACCGGGCGAGGAATGAACCGCGTGATCTTTATGACTTATGGCACCTAACCTCAAATCAATATGTCGATGTTGAAGGACTTTCCGCCGCCGTTGGTGAAAAGTTGACATTCCGGGGAAGAAATTCGAGCGCTATGGGTGAAGAATTTTTGCGTAAAGAGGCACGGCTCAAAAAACTTTGGGCTGACCGGCTTTCAGCTCAAGTTGCCATGCTGCCCGAATTCGACCAGGTTTATCGAGCCGTAAAACGGGAGCTCAGACAGGCCGGATTTTTGAAAAGAGAGTAACACATCGCCGGGATTCAACGAGCAGTCTTTAAAAATCTTATCGCCGTTGGCGAGGCAAGGACAGCGGCTTTACATTACCCACGCCATCGGAATATCCCGCCCCATCTTAAACCCAATACTCTGGCTTGTCTCCGCGGTCTAAAAACTCGCAATCTTTCTTACCACTTCATAACTTATATTGGAGTCAACATAAGTTGTTATGTGACGAAGTGAAGATAATTCTAAATTTGAATTCTACTGTTTAATGCCGGATGCATGGTTTCGGTTTGAACCATAGGTAATGAAATTCTTTGACCCTTTGCATTCTGAAATGATGCGAGACCGGTTTCCTTTGAGAGCAGAAATCTTAAGAAGTCGATCCCCCTGTATTTACACGTTTGAAAAATACTTAAGAGGATCAAATACTGTTTTATTCCTGATTGAGAAAATAATCCATCAGCAATTTTTCTATATGCGGCAAAATGCTTTATGCTATGCTTGGCATTATTATTATTCCAAGGCACGCCATTGAAATTCAGAAAGGTAAACAATTTGTCCTGATTTTTGAAAAATCTTTGCGAAATTTATCCGCCAGTTCTGATTTATAACTTTGACTGAGGATCATGTCAAGCACCAAGGCGGTGCCTATCAACTATCTTTTCTTAGGCTGGGTGAGATTTT
>CAYJTB010000078.1:0-8037 GCA_964372875.1 uncultured bacterium | reverse complement strand
AAAATTCAACCACTTAGAGAAAAATTGCCAAAAGAAAAGTGACGAAAATGAGCTTAAGTTCTCTTCGACCCTACTCTGAAAAAGTCTTGACTTTTTTAGAGTAGGGTCTAAATTATAGACATGATTGAAAGAACCCTTCAGAAGGCGTTGGCAGAAATCCTTGAGCATTATGGGAAAATGGCCTTCCTCAGCGGGCCCCGCCAGGTGGGTAAAACAACCCTGGCACGTGACTATCAAAAACATTTCTCCCAGAGTTTTTATTTTAATTGGGACGATATCCGCCATAAGAAAATACTCCTGAAAGATCCTTACTTCTTCCAGAAAGAAAATCGGGATCCCTCAAAACCTTTTTTGGTAGTCCTGGATGAAATCCACAAATACTCTAAGTGGAAAAACTATTTGAAAGGGGTCTATGACTCATTTCAGAAAGAGTACAGGTTTTTGGTCACAGGAAGCGGTCGTCTCGATCTGTACAAGAAGGGCGGGGACAGCCTTCTAGGAAGATATTTTAGCGCTTTTCTTTTTCCTTTGACTTGCGGGGAGCTTGCGCATCATTTGCCTTCTTTGGCTCACTTTAAACAGCAACTGCAGGAAGGACCGCCTAAGAAATCAGGCAGCCGCTACGAAACGCTTTTTGAGATGAGCGGATTTCCGGAACCCTTCATGCAAGGAACGAAAAAATTTTACCACCAATGGTTTCAAGAGCGAAAAACACTTCTCCTAAGGGAAGACATTCGTGATGCTGCCCAGATTCGAGATCTGTCGCTTTTTGAAATGCTTTCCCATCTGATTCCCGAGCGGGTGGGGAGCCCCCTTTCAATCAATTCGCTTCGGGAAGACATCGGGGTAGCATTTGAGACCGTCCGGGATTGGATTCTTTTGCTTGAAAGGTTCTATTATTTGTTCCGTCTGAGCCCTTACACAGACCGGCTATCCAGAACTTTAAAAAAAGAAACCAAGGTTTATTTGTATGATTGGGTTGAGATCGAAGATTTGAGTTACCGCTTTGAAAACATGACGGCCCTCCATCTTTTAAAAGCCGTACAGACCTGGAAATCGATGGGTGAGGGGAATTTAGACCTTCATTATTTGAGGGACAAAGAGAAACGAGAAGTTGATTTTTTAATAACCCAAAACCGAAAACCTCTTTGCCTTATCGAATGTAAATTCAATCAGGAGCAGCCTGCGCCTCATCTTATTTATTTTCAGGAAAAGCTTTCAGTGCCTTATGCGGTTCAGCTTGTCCATGCGTCCGGAATATGCAAGAAAATCAAGGATGGCAGTTTTGTGAGATGGGTTATTTCCGCAGACCGATGGCTTGAGATACTACCCTAGATTCCAGCAGGCGGTCTTCTCCGATTAACACGATTTTAGGTCCTTGAATAATCGCTGACACAATCAAGCGTATTCCTTAACGAACTCCTCGGCCGCCAGTCCTTGAAGGCCTCCGCTTAACACATTTCTTAAAATTTCTTTCGTCTCTTTTTTTGTTTCTTGTGATAGAATTTTCCATCAAGGGCAGAGAAAATGAGCACAAAAATACCCACTGACCAAAATAAAATAGCTAATTTTTGTCGGAAGAATCATATTAAAAAATTAGCTTTTTTCGGTTCTGTTCTTCGCGACGATTTCCGGCCGGACAGTGATGTGGATGTGCTGGTGGAGTTTGAACCCGGACATGTCCCGGGGCTGGCATTTTATGGAATGGAAATAGAACTATCTGAAATCCTTGGCCGTAAAGTTGATTTGAGAACACCCGCAGACTTAAGCCGTTATTTTCGGCAGGATGTTTTAAAATCAGCGGAGGTACAATATCAAAGGGCCTAAGGATGACTTAGTACGACTGCGTCATATGCTTGAGTCTGCAAGGGAGGCTGTTTCTTTTGTGCAGAGCCAAACGCGGGAGTCTTTGGATAAAAACCGTATGCTGGCTTTGTCGGTTGTCCGATTGATCGAGATCGTCGGAGAGGCTGCAACTCAGGTAACCAGAGAGTATCAAAGTCAGCATCCAGAAATTCCCTGGGCACAGATTGTTGGTATGAGAAATCGGTTGATTCATGCCTATTTCGACATTGACCTGGATCGGGTATGGAAAATTGTGAAGGATGACTTGCCGCCACTCGTTGCCAAATTAGAGAAAATCATCCCTCCTCAGGAGTGAAGCCATTTTGAAATTCGTTAGCGGACTGGTCAACGAACTCCTCCAGCATTTCCAGAAAGCCTATTTCTAGTTTCTCTAAATCAGACAAGAAAGGACCCTTTCTTTTTGAAATTGGAAATCAAATGTTGCGCTTCTTCGGAACCCGTAGGCGGGAAGGTCATTAAATCCAAATAAAGTTGCAAATGGGACACGATGGGGTATCCCTTTATTTTCTTTGATTCTTTAAACGCTGAGCCGCGGTAAAAAGGCAAAACAAAGCAGACATTTCCTCCCTGCACAAGTTTATAGAGATTAAGCTGTGTTTCTATCTGCTTTAAGAATGCGGGGAATTCCCCCCAGTCTAAATCCAAATAAATGAAATGACGGTCGTCCTTGACGTATGGAGATATCAAACGGCTAGCGCTATAAAGCGTCAGTGCAAATGCTTTTTTCTTTTGACTTAGATAGTGAGCGCAGTTTTTTAAAAAATTCTTATCCGTGCTTAGGTAGTAAGCTTGATCATTCCGTTCAAAGGAATAAGCGTTTAACCAGTCTTTAAGCAAATCGTCTTTGCGGATTAAACGGCTGTAACTTTCAGGTCCTTTGGCCACTCTTTCGACATAACCCTGAGCTTCGGCTTTGCTCAACACATCGCTGGCAAGCCCCAGGGAAACACCTTCCTTGACCAGATTAAGCAAAGTCCACTTCTTGTCCGGCTCCCGTAAAAGTGCTCGCAACACCAAAGAGGAACGATCACTAAAGATATTTTTTAATAATCTTCTCTTTTTCATTCTTATTTCATCGTTTTATATATTTCGACATTTGTTGAATGATACATCTTGTCGAAGTATAGCCTAAAAATAGGTGGGGCGCAAAACCTCTTTCGGGCTTGTGGTTTTGAAAACAAGTGACCAATGGGGGTTTCGCCTCTCAAACATATGATCAAACATGCTATAAAATACTATAAAAATTGTGGGTGTTCGCTACATTAGGCCTATTTGTATTGTGATGTTCCATATGGTAATTTTCTTCAGGTCTCTTTATGAGTACGAAAAGTCAGCTTCATATATATGTATGCGCAGGGGTTGCGCTCCTTCTTAGCATTATTTTCCCGCTGTCCGGCTGGTGTGAAAATAGTCCCTCGAACGAACGAGAACGCCGCCCGGATTCCCACATTGCTGTTGTTTCCGTTCCGCCCATTTCCATGGAAGCCGCTCAAACCGTATTTCCCCGGCCTGAAGTCAGCACCAAAATCTGGAATTTACCCGATGGGTCCAAGGCTTTTATCGATTTAAAAGGAGAAAAAGCCACGGTCATTTTTTCAAATGGAGACCGAAAAATTTACGGAAAAGTTCAAAGCTCTGGTTTCGAACCTTTTGAACGGATTGCAAAATTTCAAGGTGAAGAAATTTACGGCCGTCTGGAAGAAATGGATTACGTCGATGGGTCCTCAGATATTTATTTGTCCCGGGAAATTACCGCAACCTTAGATTCCAGCGGGCGGCTGGTGGACATTGGCATGACGGAATATTTACCCAAGGATTTTGAATTTTTTGTCACAAAATTAGCCGGATATCATCAAGGCAAGCTGAGTCTCACCGTGTTGATCAATTTGGCGCTTACCGGCGACCGGAAGGCCTCAGAGGAATGCATGAAGATTATCAAGGCAGCGAAATTATTGGATCTTTCGCGCCAGCCCTCCGATGTAAGGGCGCAGATCATTGAAACTCTTCATAGAAATGAAGCGCTTTTGAAATCGATGGGTGAATCGTAATGATTGGATGGTCATTGCGAGGGAGCAAAGTCCTTCGACAAAAAACGCTCAGGATGGTGAGCGGCAGTCGAACCACGACCAAAGCCCGGCTCCGCCGGAGCGAAGCCCCGGCTTCGCAGAGGCGAGCAATCTTGCATCAGAGATTGCTTTGTCGGCCTAACGGCCTTCTCGCAATGACGCTTAGTTTCATTTTCTTTTTTCCTCAGGCAGTTTTTAGTGAAGATAGCTCCGCGCTTCTTGGTCAACAAAACCGGATCCCTCAACCTACTACGGTCATAGAGTCTGCGAAAAAAAATGAGCCTGTGACTGCCGGGAAGTTCCAGCATTCCAAGACGTATCAAGTTGCTTACTCCAGTTACGCCGGTGATTTGCTTCATCTGGGAAAGAACGAGGCGCTCATTTATGGGGGCGATCAACCCGATCGCATTTCTGCAAAGATTATTAATACAGAAACTGGGGACGTGATAAAGAATCTGGCGCTTCATTTAGGAGGCAATGAGAACGGGATCAGGTTATTGGGGGATGTTTCGGACAACCTGCGGTTTATCGCTCTTGTCTCGAAACCCCAAAATGATCCGGATGTGGAAAGTGTCACAGGTCCCACCCGGGTTTATCTGTTTGCCCATCCTTACGGGGAAGATTCATGGATTGAGATTTCACTGGTCGATGAGATGCTTCAGCCTGACGAGATTGCCTTTAATCCGAGCCCCGTGCGGCGGGTTGAAAAGGTGTCGGCCGTTAAAGTGGATAACGATGGGACGGTTTACCTCTTGGGCCAAATGGATGAGTTTCGGATGATAGAGCGCTCCCTGGGCCAGTCCTGGTCTGTCGGCGGCATCGATACCGTGGATTTTTTCGTCAAAAGCTACAAGGCCGGGCATTTTCTGGGCGAAAAAAGATTTAACCTGCCGGATGCGAGTGGAAAGAGGGTTTTATTTAACCGGCTCGACTTTGTAAGAATTGGCACCAAACCCAATCAAAAAGAACTCATTGTTTACGGACCCCCTGCCGGGGGCTCGCTTACCGCGGTAAAATTTAAAAGGAGATTGGAAAAACAATCTTATCTAAGGATTGAGAATGTAAAGGGTGATTATGCAGAGGTGGCACAGGACGGCAATTCGATCCTCATTATGAATGCGGTCAAATGGGATCCGGACGGAAAATTCCTTCGAATCTATTCTCTGGAAACTGGGGAACTCCTCGCATCAAGCCATAATCTGGGAACTTTTTCCTTTCCCGGATCCTTTCACCGGGCCGTTTGGGACCGGGAAACCGCAAGCTACCTGATTCATACCACTAAGCCTTCCGAGAACGGTGAAGAACAAGCCTATCTCCATTGGGTTAAAGATCACCAGATTCGTTCGACGAATTTGGCGGTACTTTTGCAGAGGTTCTTCTTTGGAGAGGAAAAGTTTTCACTCTGGGGAATGGCCATTGAAGGGGATAAGCTTATTTTTTCTCTGGGGACGCATCACGAGAGCCGCCTTGTGGCCCTCTCCAAAAATGATTTCTTTTCCTATTTGGAAAATTTGCCGGCGGAAGTTGAAATCGCGCCCAAAACAACGGAGCGTGCGGAGGCCCGGGCAGCTTCCAAGTTAGAACAAGTTCAGATGACAAAAGAGACCGAGGCGTTGCAGGTTTTTGATGAACAAGGCCGCCTGGACACGGAGATTTCAGTGGATCAAATCAAAGATTTTGATTGGGGAAATTCTGAGGCGACCCTCACTTTCTCAAAACCCGGCGTTCGTGACGGCGTTGTCGCTGAAGTCTACGACGGGCTTGATACGCTCACTGAGCAGAAAAAAATCTCCGCCGGATTTTCAATCCTTGCTGACTACGATGCCGGCACTCAACAATTTTTTGTGATAGGGCGTTTGAGGTTAAGGGTACACACGAGCTACGCAGAGGAATGGATGCATACCAAAAATTATGTTTTGATCCGCGATAATCAAACAGGCGAGCTCATGCAGGCTTATGACCTTACCCGCAACAAGAGCGTGCTGGAAGAAGTCAACGCGGTCATGAAAGAAGTGATGAAAAAAGTGGACGAGGTGAACCCTCTGGCGACCCATGTCCCCTTAGCGGCTCCTTTGGTGCCGCAAAATCCGGTCTTTGCTTATGATTATCCCGGCACACAGGCTCCACCGGTCCCGGCTCAAGATTTTAAAGCAAATTCTGATCCCACCATTTCGTTGGATACCCAAGGCCGGCCCGTCTCTATGATGATTATGGAGGGCAAAGTATTTTTAGATTGGACAAAAAGAACGGCTGCTTTTGTCCGTTCCGTAGATGGTACGCGTGTGGATTATGCCCAAATCGAATTAGAAGAAAGTCAAGGACACGCTCAAAGTAACCGCCAGCCCATCGCCCTGTTTTCGCAAGGGGATAAAAATCTTTTAATTTCAGGCCGGCCCAATGTAATGAGCTATACCGACGGTTCTTACGACTGGATTCTCTCGATGAATCCTGTCAACATCGCGTTTTTTAGTTCCGACGGAACGCTTTTGGACATTCATTTCGAGGGTCAGAGTTTAAGGGAAAATCTCCAAACGGCGGAAGTGTTGTTAGAGATGCAACTCAAACGGCTCGACGACGAACAGCTCGTGTCAATTTTGACTGGATTGCAAAACATTGCGGATGGAATTCAAGCGCAACTTGAGGCCTCCAGGTTTTTGAACGACCCGCGCTCCTTGCTGCAGATCCAGGAGATACTGGATGAAGCAGAGGAGACTGTCAATGATTTCAAAGATCCTTCTCCTGACCAAAGCCAAGTTCCCGCTGTGCTTTACTAGACCAAGCTTCAGGCCACATACCGTTGCAGTCATCCGTTTTTCCCCGTGAATTAAAGCAGACTTTTCAGCGTATTCTGAGGGTTTTTTTAAATTAAAAAGCTTTATGTTCTTAATTGTTCCAGAATGTTCTTTCGAGTTATAAGGAACTATGCCACAAGGCCTTGTAATTTAAGCATTTGGAGGTTACAGTTCCCATTAGTAAACAATCTTAAAATAAGTATATAAAGTTAAGAAAAACAGAAATTATAGAAAAGGGAGATAAAAAAATGGAGATTACTAGAATGAAAACTAATTCACGGATGTTTCGATGGGTGGCGGGTCTAACTGCCTTCTTAATGGTGGCGTGCCCCGGTGGCAATTACGTTATTGCCGGAGATACCCAAGTTGCAAGCAATTTGGAATCTCATAAAACAAGAGAGGTTCCTGTTGTAGTCACTGCGACTGTTCCCGTAAAAGCCGCGCTGCATCAGCCTCAGTCTATTCCTGCGGTGATCTCCGAAAAGCGTTCCCAAGTTTCAAAGAACCCCCAAACTTCTCAGCAAAGAATCGAAATTCGAAATTTTGAGAATGCACTTTCGCTTCTTCAACAAGGTGTACCGGCGGCAGCCATTGTTGATCGTTTGACATCGGATAACTTGAAACAACTCTTAGCTCTCGGTGCTGAAGTCGGAATTTTAGGTCTTTTCGGAAAAATTGTCCTGTTTACAAGCGGCGGAAAAGGAGAGATCAAAATGTCTCGGGCTGCAAAAGCGATGATCAAGATGGCAAATTTTGTGGCGCATACGCATCCTCCTTCCACCGGGACCACTCAGACGGGCCCGAGCTTGGACGACATCATGAGCGCAACAATGAAAGAGTATGTTGTTACGGGCCAAAACATATTTATGTACGGCATGGAAAAAGGAAAAATAATTGAGCCCCGTGTTTTAGATTCTAATCCGGCGACTTCTTCCACTATTTTTCTAAACGCTTTAGAAAAGACGACGCAAAGTTGGGCTGAGGCGCATCCTCATGGTGAGGCCGCAGCCGCTCACATGCTGAATAACTTTATTCGTGAAATGGATAATTTGAAAAACGGTATGGTTTGGCGCTCCGGCGAGGTTACGCTACAAAAAGATCTTGGTGACGGGTGGACCGGCATCATTACCCATGTGGATGAAGATACGCTTGAACCAACGCCTGCTTCGACTTATTCCAAACAAAAATCTCTGCCGGATGGTACGTTTTTGCTCGTTTCAAGTTTGGATAAAAATTTTGATCCCACACCAACCACGACGTACTCGACCCAGAAGACTGTGGGCGGCGTCATCCAGGTAGCCTCGGGACTTTCT
>CAYJTB010000077.1:0-8168 GCA_964372875.1 uncultured bacterium | reverse complement strand
AAGGCTTAGAGCCAGATTAATGAAATAATCCAAAAATCAAAAGTGACGAAAATGAAGATCCCGTAACACCCGAATGACTTCGCGCCGGATTGCTGTACGGTCCTCTCCGGGAAGAAACTCTAAAAATTCCCCGGCCAGTTCTGCTCGAAAATGAAATTGATTTGCTCCCTTCGCATGGGCGAGAAATTCCAAAAGAAGAATGAGTTTAAGCGCCCTTTGTCTTTGATAGGTGATCATCTTCGGAAAATATTTTCTCTCCTCAACCAAGGCTACGGGAATTTCGAGTGAGGTGGGCGGCCCGGCGGGAAAAAGAACTTCTTTTTTCGCTGGAATTTTCTTGGCCTCTTCGCCCCAGACCGGAAAAAAACTGATTCGTTTTAATTTAAACTCCGCAAGCTCGGTCGATTCAATGATAGTGGCCGATTCGTGATTGTCTTCAAGGGCCGAGATGGACCAATTCATGCTGCCTTCCGCGACAATCCGCCGGTCGATGACAATGAGTTTGTCGTGGAGCATCCTCACGGGGCTCACAGGCCTGATCACGACGCCTGCTTTCCCAAGCTTATCAAACCACGGTGTTTTCAGGATCGTCTCAGGAGTGGAATTTTTGAATTTGGTGTTGATGTAAATGGTCACTTCGACCCCGCGCTCCCTTGCCTCCAAAAGATCTTGGAGTAAGCGGTTGACGGGATGTTTTGGATCTTCGCCCGGGCGGATCAGGTACATGGAAATGACGATTGAAGACTGTGCCTCGTCAAAGAGCTTGTAGACCTGGCCCTCGTAAACGCGGTCACTGATATCTTTAAAATTCATGGGGGGGAGGGGGACAAAAAAGAAGGACCTGAAAGCGCCCCTTGCGTCGGGGGAAGTGGGGGCAAGAATTTATCCGCAGTAGCTTCAGAACCTGAACGTATTGCGGATATTCACCCGCCGAACTTTCTTTCAGATCCTTCCATAAATAAGCATGCCTCATCGTGAAGGGATCTGTCAAGATGCAGAAGCCTTTAATTTTGATTCGGACCGCTGAGTATAAATATCTTTTTTGGGGTTGGGTTGGGTGGCGATCGTGTACTCCGCCGCCGACCCCGCCGCCACCGCCGCTCCCCCTGCAAGATAAGCTCCTGCCCCGCCTGAGGCCGCGGTCCCGGTCGCTGCAGGGGCCGTTGCAATAATGGCCGTTCCACCCATGGTGCCGACTGCCGCAAGACTCGCCGCAAAAATATAAACTTTTTTTCTGTCACTATACGGACCCTTATAGGGAATCACGCCCGATTTTATTTTGGGGTCGAGCATCCGGTAATCGGGACGTAAATAAGATTTTCTGTTTCCCGCAAAGGGATCCACATTAAGCCGATCCGGTGAAACAATGCTTACATAAGGTTTTCCTGTACGCGGATGATTTCTCACCACTACTTGGGTTTCGGTTTGTTCAAGGACTTCGGAGGCGAAACTATTTTGGATCGTTGAATAAATAAGAAACAAAGAAAAAATGAAGGCGCTCATGTCCCTCACCCACCCTCTCCCAAAGGGAGAGGGGAAAAGGAAATAATAACTTCTCATGGCTTCCAATCCTGCAAATGCTGGACAATGGCCAGCACATTTCGTTCGATGGCTGCGTTCAAATTCATTTCCGGCCCGGCTTTTTTAGCAAAAACTTTTTGGGTGTCACTTTCCCCCGTCGATTCAAAATCGGACAAGGTATGTAAATCAGAATCAAACACCGCAGTTTCAGTCACGAGAGTAATTTTTTGTCCTTTTAAGGTGACATGATTTTTGAAATCTTTGATGCGGACTACGGCGAGGCGCTGGATGCCGTATTGTTTGAGAACCGCGGGCTGGGGCTCTACTTCTAAAAAGATAAATTCCTGGAAAGCGCCCTGGAAGCCTTCGATGAGCATCGGCCCCAGCGCCTCTCCTAGATAGAAGGTCTGAGGATCGGCAGTGCGGGAACCGCGGTCTTTGGATTCATAAGTTAAAAGTTCAGGCGGGAAATAAAGCGCTACGCGCTCCGGCGTGGGCTGGACAGTTCGTGAAAAACTTTCAGAGAGCATTCCCGGGGCGTGGATCTTCCAGCCAAAAAGGGCGGCGCAGCCTGTTTCAAAAAGCAGGAGGAACGCGAGGAGGGCTGAAAAACGCTTCATGCAAAATTTTGCCGGCCCTCGAGGGAGCGCTGCAAAGTCGCGGGGTCCATAAATTCAATGGAGCTTCCGACGGGGATTCCCCGCGCAATCCGCGAGATTTTAAGATCGTAGGATTTCAAGGCCTCGGCCAGATAAAGTGCCGTGGCCTCCCCTTGGGTGTTGGGATTGGTGGCTAAAATAATCTCGCTGATTTTTTCTTGTTTCACACGGCGGATCAAATTTCCAATCCGCAGCTCATCCGGTCCCACTCCTTCTAAAGGAGATAAGCTTCCCAGGAGAACATGGTAAAGCCCTCTGTAACTTCCGGCTTTTTCTAAGGCCACGACATCTTTGGGATCTTCCACCACACAAAGAATGCTCCGGTCGCGTGTGGGATCGGTGCAAATCCGACAGGTCTCGCCATCGGATAAATTGCGGCAAATTTTACAAAAACGGGTTTGGGTTCTAACGTCTTTGAGAAGTTCGGACAAATGAAGAGCTTCCTCTAAAGGGGCTTTTAAGAGATAAAAAATAATTCGCTCAGCGGAGCGTTGGCCGATTCCAGGAAGCCGGCCCAAGGCCTCCACTAATTTGGACATCCGTTCGGAATAGCCTTTGGTTTTCATTCGGTGCGGATAATCTTACTGCCTTGGAAAACATCCATGGCCTGGCGGACAATATCAGGAAGTTTGGAGGGGTCTTCAGCGGGGTTTTTAGCGGTGGCTTTTTGGGCGGCAACTTCTTCTTTGAAGAGCCGGGTGGTAACAAATTGGATTTTTGCTTCGCGCCCGAGGAGTCCCGTAAAAATCCCTTCAATCATCCGGCGTTTTTCCGGTCTCTCCAGCATTTCCTTATGAAAATTAAATTCTTCGGGCAGACCGACGATGACCCCTTCCTCCGAGACTTCAACAGGCTCAGCCTCGGCAAGGAACATCCCCGTCGACATCTCTTTGGCCTTTACCGCTTCAACGACTTGCGGCCAAACTTTTTCTATTTCGTCGAGGGAAAAAGAAGCAACGGGCGAAGCCATTTGACGCGCAGCGTCATCCTGAAGCCGTGAAGCGGCTGAAGGATCTTCCGCCAGAGGCGGATCCGCCTTCGGTGGGCAGGATCCTCGCGGCTTTGCCGCACTCGAAGACGTGCCGCTTCGCTCAGGATGACTTTTGGTCATATTGTCCGCCTCTGCAAAATTGGAGTTTTTCTTCGAAGCCACGGGGTTTCGTCCGGTATCTAAGCGGGGCTGCCCCGGCAACGACATGCCTCTGCTTGATTCCTCCGCCTTTCCCATTAATTCTTTTACTGCGTGCAAACCCTCCAGATGAAGCAATTTAAGGAATGCGATTTCAATGAGAAGTTTCGGAGGTGCCAACGCCCGGCGAAGGTCGCCTTGGAGATTTTGAAGAAGGCTCAAGATCAGAAGAAGTTCTTCGCGTGAGAAAATATTTTTAAATTGCTCAAGATCCTTTTTTGATTCGGGGCCCAGCTCAATGAAAGATTCCGCGCCCTGGCCGATTTGGAGAAGGAGGAGATTCCGGAAAAGTTCAAACAACCCGCGGCCGAATTGGACAAAATCTTTGCCGGCTTCATAGAGATCTTCAATGAGGGAAAGAATTTTTTTCGCGTCTTTTTTCTGAAGCGCCGCCAGAAGCTCAAGGAAAGTGTCGCTGCCGGCCAGGCCCAGGGCTAAAAGCACATCCTCTTCCCGGATCTTTCCTTCGGATAGAGCTCCGAGTTGATCGAGCAAGGTTTCTGCATCCCGCAGACTACCGTCACTCGCGCGGGCAATAAGATAAAGGGCTTTTTCATCCGCCTTGAGGCCCTCGGCTTTGGCGATCTCTCTGATTTTTTCTGCAATGGCGTCCGCCGGGATGCGTTTGAAATTAAACCTTTGGCAGCGCGAAAGAATCGTAAGCGGAACTTTATGAGGTTCGGTGGTGGCGAAAATAAATTTTACGTGTTCGGGCGGCTCTTCCAAAGTTTTCAAAAGCGCATTGAAGGCCTCGCCCGTTAACATATGGACTTCGTCGATAATATAAATTTTAAAACGCGACCCGGCGGGTTTGAATTTAACGTTTTCCCGCAGCGTGCGGATCTCTTCGATGCCCCGGTTGGAGGCGCCGTCAATTTCTAAGACATCTAAAGAATTGGCGCGGGTGATTTCTTGGCAGATTTCACAGGTGCCGCAAGGTGAATCCGTGGGCTCCGGTTTTTTAATACAGTTAAGGGCCTTGGCCAAAATTCTTGCGGTGGAAGTTTTGCCCACGCCGCGCGGACCTGCAAAAAGAAAACTTTGCGGGATCCGGCCGGTCTTGACGGCATTTCGAAGGATTTGGGTGACGGTGTCTTGGCCGACGACCTCCTCAAAATTTTCCGGGCGGAATTTGCGCGCGAAGACTTGGTAACCGGGCTGTTTGGCTTTTTCCTTTTTCATATTTTTCCTGTATCTCTTAAACGAAGCCATAGTTTTCTTTTTCGCATTCGCTTACCTATTATTTCGGAGCCGCGAGGATTCGAACCTCGGTCTCCCTTACGGGAGAAACGGTTTTCGAGACCGCCGCATTCAACCGCTCTGCCACAGCTCCAAACGTTTCCTTAATCCATTTCCGTCCCTGTCCACTTTTTAAGAAGTTTTCTCTTTTACGAGCGTCCCGAAAGGACGGAAAAATTTCTTCATGAATAAGTATCCAAGGTCGTCCAGACTTTGTGGATCTGGTCTTGGCTGAATTGTGGGACTCGAGCCTGTAATTTGCCGAATCTTGCCTGCTTGATCCAACGTAGAATTTTCCGTTTGATTGACTCCATAATACATAGATACAAGGCATCTATTTTATCTTTCTGATAAAAATGTTTTTCCGCCGAAGGCGGACCCGCCTCTGGCGGGCGAGACTGCCGCATTCTCCGCCTATTAGACCGGCGGATCCGCCGTTCCGCTGGGCGGAAACCGCTCTGCCGCTCCTCCTTCATAAGATCATCATTCTGACGAACCTGTATTTTAAAGGAGAATTGGCTTTTTGGTAAGAAGGGATTACGAGGCTTTAAATTTCAACGTGATCCGGGCCCCGCCCTCGGGATTATTCTCAATCTCAACGGTGCCTTGATGCAGGTCCATCACCCATGCTGCGATCGCAAGCCCAAGACCGTTGCCGCCGGAAGCGCTTTTGGTGGTAACAAAAGGCTCAAAGGCCTTTCCTAAAATTTCCTCGGGCACACCGACGCCCGTATCTTCCACCTCGATCACGACGACTTTCTCACCCGGCTTAAACACGTCATCTTTGCGCCGGCCCACGCGTTTTCCCACGCGGCTTAGGGTTTGGGCGTAGGTTTTTAACTGGATCGTCCCTCCCGCCGGCATGGCCTGAACGGCATTGGTGAAAAGATTGGTGAGGATGCGTTCGATTTTTTCCCGCTCCATCCGCACGTCGGGCACCGCTTGGCAATAGTCTTTGACTACGGCGATCTCGTTTTGAATGAGTTCGTGCCTTACCAATAAGAGGGCTTTATCCAAGACCGAATGAATATTTTCCCCGCGCGAGGCGATTTTTTCCGCATTCGCAAGATCCAAGAGTTCTCTTAGAATCTTATCGATGGTTACGAGCGAGCTCTTCATGGAGGCCAGCATAAAGGCGGCGTTCTTATCGGAAAGTTGGGAGGTTTTGGTGAAAAAATCAATCCCCATCCGGAGTTTACCCAGGGGATTTTTGATATCCTGGGCAACGATCACCGCGATTCGGCCGATGAGTTCCAGCCGGCTCTTATCAATACCCTTCTCCTGGAGTGCTTTCATAAAAGTCTCTCGTATGAAGCTTACTCGAGACTTGCGGAAAAACAAGTCCAGGCGAGGACTTAGGAGGAGCTTTGTGAAAAAATTTATAGGGCTATGCACTTGACTCAACCATCCCCAATATATGGTGGCGTTGATGCCGATTTCACTTCACGGATACACAACATATAGACCGAGCTTGAGTGAAGTGCATAGGCCTAAAAATTTAATTAGCCTTACGGGCACAGCAAATTGTGGCAATTCTACTTCCCGTCAGGGGGTTCTGTTAAAAAACATCTCCTTCAATCTTCGACGTCCCGTTGTAGATTTATTAAATTTCTCTTTCTGATGAGCTTCACTTAAGGTTGCAAACGATCGCAACACCTGTGTAGGTCCGTGTGTTTTCCTCGTTCATAAGGATGTAAACGTAATGCATGTTTTTGACTCACTTTGGGCGGACTCGCGCGGCAAACCCAAAAATTTCCTTCCAATAAAAATTTGTAAGATTCAAAATTTTTCCGGCAACCGAGCGGGGAACACTTCCTGCGTCAACAACTACCGCTCCCTTTTCCTCCATTTCATTTTCCCACCAGTCCTTCCATCCGAGCACTGTTTGACGGCTTGCTTCCGTATTGCCTATGTCGTCCATGCCCTCGCGGGTGGAAAGTCTTGTATGCAGCGAGGCCGCGTCGGTTTTCAGCAGAAACACTTTGTCGAAAAGCGGAGTCAGATCGTCCATGTTGGAAGCGACGCCGCAGTAAAATGCTATGTTGTCTCGTTGACGGTTCATGAGCCCTTTGAGCTTATCGACATTACAGAGCCACTCGCAGTTTTTTATCTTTTCGGGATCGGAATTGTCAAAGTCAGAAAAAATTTCCATCGTCCCCTTTCGATACATAGCAAACATTCCGCCGGCATCTTCAATTCCCTATGCTTCATAGCCCATCGAGACCAACTCCTTGCAGACGGTCGACTTGCCAGAGCCGGCGATGCCCGTAATAAGGACTTTCTTTTTCGCAACGAGGAAATTTTTTCTGCTCATGAATTAGAAATGGTACCAAGTGTACGAGTCCACTTTCAATCAATAGTCCACGTTCTCGGCGACGATCTTCCCATGCTCATCGAAGTAGTTAAATTTCCCGGGCCGGGTCCCCGGCAGCCTTTGGCGGCCGGGATTGGCGCCAAGCCACTCCCCCCAGGCTGCGGGATCACCTTTTTTGCGTTTTTCCAAATTTTCCCTGTCCCGTTTGCGTTTCTCTTCGGCCGCTTGCCGATCGGCTTCTTTTTTGGCTTTCGCTTCCGCATCGGTTTGCTCTTTTGCTTTCTTCCTTTCATCAGCCGACTTTTGTTTCTCTAATTCTTCCTTCGCAGGATCGTAACCCTTGTCTCCTTCATACACCGGTTTTCCATCCGGGCCGAGACGGATTCCAGGTTTTCCCGTCTCGGGGTCCACTACTTCTTCCCATCGGAGCGGTTCCGGCTCTTTGGGTTTGGTGGGGGGTCTCCATCTTCCTTTTTCATCCTTAACCCAGCCCAATCGCTTAAAGACTTCCTCCTCGGTCTCCTTTTGGGGCTCGGTCTTCGCAGGAGGGGAAGACGCTCCCGGTTTTACATCTGTCGTCAACACACCTCCTTTTTTGGGTCCAGCCGATTCTTCTGTACCGCTGATTTTCTCCGTTTCGCCCGGAAGAAGCTTGGCCTTAAGGCCGGTCAACTGGACGCAGTCCCAGACATCGTCAATGCCCTGGTCCAGTTTTTCTTTCTGCTCTTCCGTGACCTCTCCCGTTTGCTCGTAAACCTTTTTGCCTAACTCCTCTTTTGTGACCGGGTTGCCTTGGACGGTTGAAACAAAAGCCCAGGTGGTCCATTGGACGATGGTGTCAAGCTCCTTACGGGGGTCTTTGGAATAGGGGGTTTGATAGGCGCCTTCCTTCTGCAGCTCTTCCGCTGTTGTGTCCGCTGCCTGCGCACCACTCAGGAGAGGGGCCCAGGAGTCGAATTCGGGAGTTTCGGGATCCAGGATTTGTAATTCATCTTTGTCGTCCGGCCCGGCCGGCGGAACGCGTGCATCCAGACAAACCCCGGTTAATGGAAATATCCTTGTCTCCCTAGGCCCGAGGGTAAACTCGTGAGGATTGGGAAGGGCGTAGTTTTGGACTCTCCCGCTTTTTGAGTGTAACACGGTGGGAGGAATTCGGACTTGGATCGTTTCGTCGGTTTGATTGGTTAAGGTCAGCATGGCTACAGGACCGATGGTTTCTTTGGTGCCGACGAGGCTTGATCCGACC
>CAYJTB010000076.1:1814-8185 GCA_964372875.1 uncultured bacterium | reverse complement strand
CTATTAAAAGGAGTACAATCTCATGCTTGGCCGGGCCGAATGGAGCTTATCAAAGGAAAACCTTCGGTCCTGCTCGACGGAGCGCATAATCCCAAATCCATCGAGGCCCTTTGCCGCAACGTCAGCCGGATCTTTCCTAGAAAGAGGAAAATTCTGGTCTTTGGGACCTCCCGCGATAAACGTTTTGACCGGATGATCCCTTTTCTTTCTAAGACTTTTGAAGTTTGCATCCTGACCCAAAGCAAGATCTCTCGCGCTAAAGATGTGAATCTTCTTCTTTCTGAGGCCAAAGGTGCCTTTAAAACTTTGATCCCTGTGGCGGATGCCAGGGAGGCCTTTACGCTTGCGAAAAAATTAGCGGAGCCGAACGGTCTTATCGTCGTAACCGGCTCTTTTTATCTGGTAGGAGAAATCAGGTCCCGATGCCGAAGCTCAATCTAGAAGATACAATCGCAGCGGTCGCAACTCCTCCGGGAGAGGGCGGGATTGCTGTGATCCGGGTCAGCGGAAAACAGGCGATCCAACTCTCTGAAAATTTTTTTAGATCTGCACCAGGCAAAAAATTATCAGTTGCCCCCAGTCACACGATCCATCACGGCCAATTCGTTGATGAAAAAGGGGAGTTGGCGGACGAAGTCTTGATCAGTGTTTTCCGCTCGCCTCATTCCTACACCGGGGAAGACGTGGTTGAAATCAGTTGCCATGGGGGGATTAAAATCACAGGGCGGATTTTAGAAATTCTTATAAAAGACGGGGCGCGTTACGCAGAACCCGGGGAATTTACGAAGCGCGCCTTTCTTCACGGCAAAATGGATCTGACTCAGGCTGAAGCGGTGTTGGATTTGATTAGGGCCAGGAGCGATCAAGGCCTTCAAATGGCGGTCGAACAGCTGGCAGGCGGCCTTTCAAAAAAAATCAACGGGCTGAAACACGCGATGATAAAGATCTCTGCGCATTTTGAGGCAAGCCTGGATTTTCCGGACGAGCGGCTCGAGGTGTATTCAAAAAAGGAGTTCTTGGCAGAGCTTGAGGCGATCAGTCAGGAGCTCTCTTCTCTTATAGGCAGCTTCAAACGCACTCAGACGGTGCGGGAAGGGGTCTTGGCCGTGATCCTAGGCCGTCCAAATGTGGGCAAATCCTCTCTCTTGAACATGCTTTTAACCAAAGACCGGGCGTTGGTTTCCGCCCTCCCAGGCACCACACGCGATGCCCTAGAGGAATCTATCGAAGTAGGAGGGACGGCCATCCGGTTGGTGGACACCGCAGGCCTCGGTAGTTCCAAGGATCCGCTCGACCAGATGGGAATGGACCGGACCCGGGACTATTTAAAGGACGGAAAAGTCTTTCTTTTTATCATCGATGGATCGAGAGGTTGGACTTTGGAAGACGAAACCATTTTGTCTGAACTCAAAGGAAAAAATTATATTTTAGTGGTGAATAAAATCGACCTCCCTCAAAATTTCAACTTTAAATCCATTTCTCATCTTATGCCGGATCAAAAGCCAATCTTTGTTTCTTGCTTGAAACAACAAGGAATAGAAGAGCTTGAAAAAGTTCTTCAAGAAAGTATCCGAAGTATGAACATCGTTTTAATCAGTGGAACCCTTACACGCGCAAGACACAAACAGGCCTTTGAGAGAGCGCTCGATGCGCTTCGCCGGGCCAAGAAATCATTTGAAGATGGATTGTCCGGCGAATTTATCCTCGAAGATCTTAAAATCGCCGTCGAATCTTTGCAGGAATTAATCGGCGAGGTCTATTCGGAGGACCTTTTGGATGTGATTTTTCAGGAATTTTGCATTGGAAAATAAAAAAATTATAAAAATTGAAATTTTTATTTGACATTATCTTTTTCTGAATTAGAATCCACACAAGCCTACAGCTTGACCCGCTCTTTGATTGGAATAAGTTAGAAAATCAGAAAAAGTAAACAAAGAGAGAAAGCATTTTTCCAATTTGAGATCATCATTTTTAAAACAATGGGTGAACAAGCAGGATAAAATAGGATAATTTCAATTACGCGAAATTATCCTATTTTTTTCTCCTTTTCGCCCGAAAAAATTTCTCTCCGGAAGAACTAAAGTCAAAGCTGCGTGAAGTCGATCTATGCTCAGAACCCACAAGATATGGTATGCCGATTGATGAGAGACCCAACATATGGTAATCTATCCACCGAGACCAAAAGGTCGTTAAGGAGAAACTATGAGCGTTAAAACCTACAAGGTGACACCCTCTCCCGAGGAGATCCAGCAAATCCGTACGGGCTCTGGAGTTACATTCAAACGTCTTTTTACTCGTGCAGGGGTAAATCCTCTGGATGAAATTAAATACGAAAAGCGCTCTTCAGTCATTACCAACCCGGACGGAAGCATTGTTTTCAAAATGGAAAATGTAGAAATTCCAAAAGATTGGTCTCAATTAGCAACTGATATTATTGTTTCAAAATATTTTAGAAAGGCTGGAATTCCTGGAACAGGTCACGAGACAAATGTAAAACAAGTAGTCCACCGGATTGCCCGCACCCTCAGAGTTACGGGAGAAAAACTCGGCGGTTATTTCGCTTCAACGGAAGACGCGGATGTATTTGAAGCCGAGCTGGCCCATATGCTGATTACACAGAAATCAGCCTTCAATTCACCGGTTTGGTTTAACTGCGGTCTCTGTCATGAGTACGGCATTAAAGGATCCGGCGGTAACTGGGCCTGGGATCCTGAAACAGGAACGGTTAAAGAAACCGCCGACTCTTATTCTCATCCTCAATGCTCGGCCTGCTTTATCCAATCCGTCAAAGATGATTTGATGTCTATCTTTGATTTAGTTAAAAGCGAGGCGCGTCTTTTTAAATTCGGTTCAGGTACTGGTACAAACTTTTCTAAAATCCGTAGCAAATATGAAAAACTTTCAGGCGGAGGCACTTCTTCAGGGCTCATGTCCTTTTTGGAAGTTTTAGATAGAGGGGCAGGAGCTACGAAATCGGGAGGCACCACACGCCGGGCGGCCAAAATGGTATGCCTTGATATGGACCATCCTGAAATCGTCGATTTTATTGATTGGAAGATGAAAGAGGAAAAGAAGGCCCGGGCACTCATCGCCGCAGGCTACCCTGTAGATTTCAATGGCGAGGCCTACAAGACCGTCTCGGGACAGAATTCCAATAACTCCGTACGGATCAGCGATGAATTCATGACCGCTGTGCTGGAAGACAAAGAATGGGCTACCCGGAACTGCACAGACGGCCAAGTCCACCAAACTTATAAAGCTAAAGAGATGATGCGTAAGATCGCCTACGCAGCGTGGGCGTGCGCGGATCCCGGCGTTCAGTTCGACACGACCATCAATGATTGGCATACCTCGGCTAATACGGACCGGATCTATGCTTCCAACCCGTGCAGCGAATATATGTTCTTGGACGACTCGGCCTGCAACCTCGCTTCTATTAATGTGATGAAGTTTGTGGATGGGGAAGGGCACTTTGACATTGAGGCCTTCCGTTATACGGTCCGTGTTTTTACAACGGCCATGGAAATTATCGTGGAGTTTGCATCGTATCCCACGCAGCAAATCGCTCAAAATAGTCACGACTACCGTCCGTTGGGTTTGGGATACGCCAACTTGGGAACTCTTCTTATGATCAATGGTATTCCTTATAACAGCCCGGAGGCCCTTGCTATCGGAGGCGCCATCACCGCCATTTTGACAGGCCATGCCTACCGGGCTTCATCTGAAATTGCAGCAACCAAAGGAGCGTTTCCCGGTTATGAGAAAAATCGCGAGCCTATGCTTCGCGTGATTCGTAAACATCGCGAGGCCGCCTACCGGATCAGTGAAAACAACTGCCCGCCGGATCTTCTCTTGGCCGCTTGCGAAGATTGGGATGAGGCGCTCGAATTAGGAGAACGCTTTGGTTACCGTAATGCCCAGGCCTCTGTGATTGCGCCCACGGGGACAATCGGGCTTCTTATGGATTGTGATACCACCGGTATCGAACCGGATTTCTCACTGGTGAAATTTAAAAAACTGGCCGGTGGCGGCTATTTCAAGATCATCAATAAATCCGTACCCCGGGCACTCAAAAAATTGGGATACTGTGAAAATGAAATCCGCGACATTATCGAATATGTCCAAGGCACCGCGAGTTTAAAAGGCGCACCGTGGGTCAGCGATGTAACGCTTCGCGAACAAGGATTCACCGACGAAGACTTGCGTAAAGTGGAGGACCTCCTTCCCGCCATTTTTGATTTGCACTTTGCTTTCACCCGATGGACTTTGGGCGAGGAGACCATGCGCCGGCTTGGAATCAAGCCCGAGCAATACAACAACCCCACCTTTAATCTTCTAGAAGCCCTCGGATTTTCCTCGGCTGAGATTGAAGAGGCCAATAAGGTTATTTGCGGCATGATGACGGTGGAAGGTGCACCGCGCCTCAAGGCCGAACACCTCCCGGTCTTTGATTGCGCCAATAAATGCGGCAAGAGCGGCCAGCGTTATCTCGAGCCCATGTCTCATGTGCGGATGATGGCAGCGGCCCAGCCTTTTATCTCAGGTGCCATCTCTAAAACGATCAACCTTCCCGCTGAAATTACAGTGGAGGAAATCGAAGAGCTCTATATGGAATCTTGGCGCTTGGGTCTCAAGGCCGTTGCGCTTTACCGGGACGGCTCCAAGGCCTCACAGCCTCTCAATTCCACCAGCGGATCCTCTTCAGACAAAAAAGAAGAGACAGTGCAACCCGTGCTTCACCGGCGCCGGCTTCCCAAAAAACGCCGCGGGTTTACGCAAGAGGCGCGTGTGGGCGGACAAAAAGTTTATTTGAGAACCGGAGAACATGAGGACGGCGCTTTAGGAGAGATCTTCATTGATATCCACAAAGAAGGCGCAGCGTATCGTTCCATGATGAACTGTTTCGCTATCGCCGTCTCGCTCGGACTTCAATACGGCGTTCCGCTTGAGGAATATGTGAATGTGTTTACCTTCACACGGTTTGAGCCTCAGGGTACCGTGGATCACCCCAATATAAAATACGCCACTTCGATTATTGATTACATCTTCCGGGTGCTCGGAATGGAATATTTAGGCCGCACCGATTTTATCCAGGTTCCGCCCGAGCAAAAATCCGAGCCTGAGACCACGGAAGAATCCGCCCCTGCAAAAAAAGAGGAAGGGCCTCAAGCAAAGCAGGATAAAAAAGAAGCTCCGGCTGGAGCAAAGCTCGAAGATGGATCGCCCAAAGCCAAAACCGCCAACGGTCACGGCAATGGTTCCGGGCTCGTTCCTCCCAAGATCGCGGCCCGCAGCGAATCCATGAAAAAAACCATGGGCCACCATGATTCACCACCTCCTGCAGGCGGCCTCGATGAACAGCTTTCTCAAATGATGGGGGATGCCCCCTTTTGTGATAATTGCGGCCATGTGACCGTGCGAAACGGCGCCTGCTACAAGTGCCTTAATTGCGGCAACTCCATGGGGTGTTCATAAAATTTCCCCTCACTCTTTTCCCTCTCCCCCCCCAAGGGGAGAGGATAGGTGAAGGTGGTATGGCCCCCACGATTGCCATCACGATCACGGACGCTGAAAGCCTCGCCTCCCTTAAACAAGCAAAAAAAACCGCCCGGGCCATGGGCGGTTTGTCTTTACTCCTAGAATTACGAATCGATCTTTTCCGTAGATTGACTCTAGAGGCCATCCAAAAAAGAATTCAGATGCTCAAGAAATTGCGCCTGCCGATCATTGCAACCATTCGTTCCCAAAAAGAAGGAGGAGGAAAAAAACTCACGGACGAATTTCGTTTAGAGTTATTCAAAAAAATTCTTCCGAACGTTAACATCATTGACGTAGAACTAAGTTCAGATCACCTGAGAAAAGTCCTTGTCCCGTTGGCCCGCCGAAAAGGAAAAAAAGTCATTCTTTCCTATCATAATTTTTTTAGCACTCCTTCTGAATCTGCACTTGTTCGTTTGATCAGGCAAGGAAAGCGACAAGGCGCCGACATCGTAAAGCTTGCGGTCACTCCCAGAGAAAGCCAGGACCTCGCGCACCTTCTTCTCGTGACGCACCGGTATCGAAAAGAGAATTTGATTTCGCTGGGAATGGGCCGGCTTGGAATTCCTTCAAGAGTTCTCGGGTTTCTCTTCGGATCCCTCGTCACCTACGGATCGATCGGAGATAAACCCCACGCGCCCGGCCAACTTCCGCTCGCCCGCCTTGTTCGGGAGATCAAAAATCTCCTTTAGGAGTTTTTTCCGGGGGAGACCCTACATTTCCTCAGTCAAATCGAATACAATACCAGGGTATGGAACAGGAAGAGTTTGAACGACTCAGCCCCGAAGAACAGGAAAAAGTGTTTCACCAAATCCCTTTTCGTGAACGAGGGG
>CAYJTB010000076.1:0-1714 GCA_964372875.1 uncultured bacterium | reverse complement strand
AGCCCCGAAGAACAGGAAAAAGTGTTTCACCAAATCCCTTTTCGTGAACGAGGGGAACTGCTCCTTCAATCAGATAATCCGCTCAGGCTTGTCCAATCCCTTTCGCGTGAAGAGCTCTACCTTTTAACCCGGGAAATGGATTTAGACGAGCGAAGCGAGGTGCTCCGTTATGCCGATCTTCCGCAGCTTTTCTTTATCTCAGATCTCGACTGCTGGAAAAAAGACAGGCTTCATTCCAAAAGCTTTCTAGAATGGCTTGAGACACTCCTTTATTCCGACGAGCAAAAACTCTTGGCCTGGCTTGTAGAAATGGATTACGAGACCATTGTCTCAGGCTTCAACCAGCTGATTCAGGTCATCAAACCGGAATATGAATACCCCTCGGATGAAGTTTTAGGCGACCGGCCTTATTTTACTTTGGACGAACGCTATTTTATTTCTGCGGATGAGAATAATTTAGAAACGGTCCGCCGTGCCATTGAAATCCTTTTTGAAAATCACAAAGGCCGCTACACCATGCTCCTAGAAGGTGTGCTGGGCGAACTGGAATACGAAATGGAAGAGGAGGCCTTCCAGCGAAGGGCCATCCGCCTGGCTGAGCGAGGGTTTCCGGATTCCGAATCCGCCAACAAGATTTACCGGCCGCTTACCAAGGAAGAATTCGAAAGATTCTCTTTAAAAACTAAAGACAAAGAAAACGGCGGGTTACCCCAACCGGTCCGGCCTCCTCATTATTTGTCGCTTTGGTCCAAAGAAAAATTCTTTTTGGACGACGTGTTACTGCTTTTTAGGGAAGAAACGGAACAGGTGCGCGAAGGCCTGGAAGAGGAGCTCGCCTGGCTGTCCAATAAAGTGATTGCCTGTGATGGGATTAGTTTTGCCTCGGAGGAACGGGTCCGTTTGGGAATCGAAAGGGCGAGGCGGCTTGTGAGTGTCGGTCTTGAGCGGTTAGCGGGAGGCGATCTCTACAAAGCCCGCCAGATTTTAAAAGATAGGTGGCTTGAGACTATTTTCCGTTTTGGGGTGGGCGAACTTGTCTTGGTGCACCGCCAGGCCCAGAAAATTCTTACCACTTACTGGCGCACAGAAACGAAACATTTAATCGAATTTCTCGATGAGCCTTACGGAATTTTTTTTCAGGGCCTTTTTTTAAAAGTCCCGCAGTATTTTGACGGCGAAGTAAAAGATCATGCGGACCAGCTCAGAGATTTCCGGTCTGTTGAAGAAGTGGAGCGCGTTCTTAGGATCACCCGGCAAATTCAAAGGGTCCACGATTTTCTCGGCCGCGAGTTTGAATATAAATACAGCCTTCCAACGCCCTCTCTTTTTGCCCTCTTAGGAACCGTCTTTGTATCTTATATTTTGAAAGGACGCGCATCCGTGCACGCACTTTCACCCAAATTCGTTCAGGAGTTTCTCAAGAAAGGTTTCCAGTCACTGAAGGGACGCAAGATCATCGATCTGGGGGCCAAAAAGAAATTTCTAGATCATTTCTTTTCAAGCCAGGATCAGGAACTTTTAAGACCGCTCTGGGCGCTTTTATTTGAAAAGCTTGAAGAAGAATTGAGCAGCTTAGATTCCAGCTCGGTCGACTCCCGATTTATCAGTACACTTTCCATTGATGTCGGGCTGAAATCCAAAACCCGGTCCCGAAAGAGCAGCATCTCTGCCCCACGGGGGCTGTCCCGATCCTTGAAAGGAAACATCAATGAAG
>CAYJTB010000075.1:0-8457 GCA_964372875.1 uncultured bacterium | reverse complement strand
CACTTTTCAGTCTTAAACCCTTTAAAAATAGTCCACTTTTGAATCTTAACTGACAGGCATAACAATTTTGTTGACCCGAGCCCACTTTTATGGTGTAATTTCAATTTGCTTGGAGGTCTTCGGATCTCCACTCACCCTATAGAGGTTCTTGGCTTAAAATCTCTCCCCACTCGGGCCAAGAACCTCTTTTTTTTAGTAAACGATTGTGAGGTCAAATGGATAAAGAAGTCCGATTCACTGAAAAAAAGGTGGATGATTCCTGGAAACTGGATGTAGCCCGGGAAAAGGGTCAGCCTGAGCAGCCCAAGCCCGAATCCGCCCCACCACGGCCCGGTCTTACTTTTACTCAGTTCATTACCTCGCTCGGTTATCAGGCCTTGATGCATCTGGGCGAGCTTCCTTATCCCGGCTCCAAAGAAAAACGTGTCGATTTAGAAGGCGCCAAAGAGACGATCGATATCTTGGTGCTTCTCGACTCCAAAACCCAGGGAAACCAAACTCCCGAAGAACAACAGCTTTTTAAAACCCTCCTTTCCGAACTTCAAATGAAATTTGTCGCGAAGGCCTCGGGACACTAACCGGACCCGAATGAAAAAAGTTTTCGGTCTTATTCTCCGCGTTGTGATTAGCTTGGTGGCTATCGGGGCCCTTGTCTATTTTATGAGGGGGAAGTTTGCTGAGGCCGTCGAAGTCCTAAAACGGGGCATTCAGTGGCCCTGGCTTGGGATATCCGTGGCGGCTTATTTTGCAGCTCTCACACTCATATCCAAGCGTCTTCAGCTCGTTTTTAAGGTCCAGGAAGTGCGTCTTAGTTTTCTCGAAACCTTTTATCTGTCCATGGTAGGTATGTTTTTTACTCTTTTTTTCCCTTCAGCCATGGGCGGTGACATTGCCAAAGGTTATTTTGCTTACCAATACTCGGGGAAGAAGTTGGGTTCTCTCACCGGTGTTTTATTAGATCGCGTCTTGGGCCTTGTCACTCTTTGCGCCCTTACTTTGGGTGCGGTTGTAATCTATAGTCATCAGTTAGAAATTCCTGCCATGAAGCATACGCTTTACGCTCTTACCGCGTTTTTAATCTTTGGAGTTATTTTCTTTACTCATCATGGATTTGCCAAGAAATTTAGCTTTCTTTTCTTCCTCATCCCCTCCGAGAAACTGCGCGAAAAAATCACGGACCTTTATCACGCGGTTCGTGAATATAAAAATCACAAGCAACTTTTGATTACCTGTTGTATTATTTCGCTTGCGGCCCAGGTGATCTTCCTGGTTCAAAATTATTTTTTGGCCAGGGCGTTGGGAATTCAAATCGAGCTTTGGCCCTTTTTTATCCTGATGCCGCTGGTGCTTTTTGTCAGTATGGCGCCGAGTTTAAGCGGTTTGGGAGTTCGGGAAGCCGGCTTCGTCTTTTTCTTCAAATCATTTATCCCAGCCGAAGAAGCCTTTGCACTTGCGATTCTTTACGATCTGATCTTTTACGGTTCGGCCCTGTTAGGCGGTCTTATGTTTGCCGTCAAAGGCGGACTGAAAAAGGAATTGCTGGAAGGCTTGGAAGCAGTCGAACAACAGGAGGCATGATTTATGGTTGATGAGGAACTTTTAAAAATTCTAGCCTGTCCCGCATGCAAATCACCCGTCAAGCTCGAAGGCGAGCGCATCCTTTGCCAGAATGCCGGCTGTGGGCTCCGTTATCCCGTTCGCGACGGGATTCCCGTGATGCTCGTTGACGAAGCGGAAAAACCTTAACTCGATAGGACTGTAAAAGGGGGGGACATGACGCTCAAAGAACTCAAAGAGATGATTAACTTGATGGAAGAGCACAGCCTGAGCGAAATCGAAATTGAAAAGGAAGGGCTGAAGATCAAATTAAAAAGAGAGCCTTCTGGAAAAGTCGTGTCGGAGCAGGTGAATCCTCAAATTCAAATGGCTCCTATGCCCGCTCATGCGCCGGCACCTTCCGGCCAACAAATGGCCCGCGAAACCGCGGACGACGCCAATACCATTGTTGTCCGCTCTCCCATGGTCGGTACTTTTTATACAACCCCCGCGCCCGATGCCGCCCCTTATGCCGTGAAGGGCAAAAGCGTCAAAGAAGGGGATGTGCTTTGCATTATCGAAGCGATGAAGCTGATGAATGAAATCAAATCGGATGTGAACGGTATAATTCAAGAAGTCCTCGTAGAAAACGGCCAGCCCGTAGAGTTTGACCAGCCGCTTTTCAAGGTGCAGAAGGCGTAACCAGCCTCTTCCTATCTTATGTTTTCTAGAATCATGATTGCCAATCGAGGCGAAGTTGCTGTACGCGTGATTCGCGCGTGCCGCGAACTGGGCATTCATTCCGTGGCTGTTTACTCGAAAGCGGACCGGGATTCGCTCCATGTCCGTCTTGCAGACGACGCAATCTGTATTGGCAACGCCCCATCGAGTGAAAGTTATTTAAATATCCCCGCCATTATCAGTGCCGCAGAAATTGCAGATGTAGAGGCCATTCATCCGGGTTGGGGATTTCTGGCGGAGAATGCGCACTTTGCAGAAATCTGTGAATCCTGCCAGATCAAATTTATCGGGCCCTCGCCTGAGAGTATCCGCTTGGCCGGTGACAAATCCATGGCCCGGCAGGTCATGCGCAAGGCCAACATTCCCATCATTCCGGGAAGTAAAGAAGTGGTCAAAGATCAAGACGAGGCCTTCCGGCTGGCTAAAAAATTAGGTTATCCTGTCATCATTAAAGCAGTAGCGGGCGGCGGCGGAAAAGGAATGAAAGTTGCCCACAATGACGGCAAACTCATCAATTCATTTTTAACAGCGCAGGCCGAGGCGGAGGCAGCGTTCGGCAACCGGAGCGTTTATATTGAAAAATATGTGAGGGAGCCGCGCCACATCGAGGTGCAAATCCTGGCGGATAGTCACGGAAATATTCTTCACTTGGGCGAAAGGGATTGCTCGATCCAGCGCCGTCATCAAAAATTAATTGAAGAATGTCCGGCCCCGGGTCTCGGTGAAAAACTCCGGAGACGAATCATGGAAACCGCGGTCCGAGTCGCTAAGGCTGTGGAGTACGAAAATGCGGGTACCGTGGAATTCTTGCTTGATAGCGAGGACAATTTTTATTTTATGGAAATGAATACGCGGCTGCAGGTGGAGCATCCTGTGACGGAGATGGTGACAGGCATTGACCTGGTGAAGGCTCAAATCACGGTGGCCCAAGGAGAAAAATTAAAATGGGGCCAGTCGGACATTAAATTTGAAGGCCATGCGATTGAGTGTCGGATCAACGCCGAAGATCCTGACCGGGATTTTATGCCTTGCCCGGGTAAGATTGAGAGTTTGATTTTCCCAGGCGGTCCCGGCGTGCGGGTGGATTCTCATGTCTATACCGGTTATAAAATTCCTCCTTATTATGATTCACTCATCGCCAAAATCATCACGCATGGGACGAACCGGACGGAAGCCATTGCGATTATGCAGAGGGCCCTTCGCGAGATGTTGATCAGCCCAGTGAAAACCACGATCCCGCTTCATGAAAAGATTTTGAATAGGCCCCGGTTCAGGCAAGGAAAGGTCGGCACGAATTTTATTGATACCCAGTTCGCAGCCAGTAAAATAGGGTCTCTCGAAGAGCGCACGGAAGAGGGGGCGGCAACGGAGTGAAGATTTTCAACGCGTTTTCCACGTTATTTACGATCATGGCATTCCTCACGCTAGGAAGCCTTCTCCTGATGGTGGCGCTGCATTTATTAGCGCCCCAAGACGCCGTCGCGCGGATCGAAGCGATTTATTCCGATCCCTGGAAGTCGATGCAAACCGGAGCGTTGGGACTGGTTTTTATCTTGGTGGGCCTTGCGTTTTCCAAAATGTTTATCAAACGCGGCCGCGAAACCGAGATGATTATTTTTCAGGGCGGGATCGGGCCGATTGTGATTTCGGTTAACACCATCGAGGACAGCATCAAGAAAGTCCTCAAGCATTTTTCCTTAGTGAAGGAATGGAAAACAAAAACGCTCATCGACGGCAGGAATCTTGAAATCCGGCTGAGGATCGTGTTATGGTCAGGGGGTAATGTCCCAACCCTTTTGAATTCGATCCAGCAAGAAATCCGGGACCGTTTGAGAAAAATTTTAGGACCCAGCGGAGAAATTGAAATTCGCTGCGATGTGATTCGTGTGGATGAAACGGAGCTAGACATGCGGGAAGGAGCCGTGACGGGTTAAAACTATGGAACAAATTGCAATTTTGACAGGCGGGGGCGATTGTCCCGGACTCAATCCTGTGATTCGAGCAGTCGTGAAGCGCTCTCTCCTAGAAAATTGGCAGGTCCTTGGTTTTAGAAATGGCTGGAAGGGTTTGGTGGATGACGAATATATGATTTTGGACGACCGCCAGGTTTCCGGAATCCTTCCTAAAGGCGGAACCATCCTTGGGACTTCCCGCACCAATCCTTATAAAAAAACGGGCGACGTTGAAAAGTGCAAAAGCAATTTTTTAAAACATAATTTGAAGGCCTTGATTGCAGTGGGAGGAGAAGACACGCTGGGCGTGGCGAACCGGCTCTTTCAGGAAGGGCTTCCTATTGTAGGTATTCCTAAAACCATTGATAACGATCTCTCAGCCACGGATTACACGTTTGGTTTTGATACGGCCGTCAACATTGCCATGGAGTGTATTGATCGTCTGCACACCACGGCAGAATCGCACAACCGTGTGATGGTGGTGGAAATCATGGGCAGGCATGCGGGCTGGATTGCGCTGGAAGCGGGACTGGCCGGCGGCGCGGATGTCATTTTAATTCCTGAAGTGCCGGTGAGTATCGAAGAGGTTTGTGAGATCATCAAGCATCGTCACTCCCGGGGAAAGACGTTTAGTATCATTGCAGTAGCAGAAGGCGCCAAACTATCGGGTGAAGAAGTTTCAGAAAAGAAACTGGATGAATTCGGACATGTCCGTCTGGGCGGGATCGGACACCTCCTGGCCGAAATGATTGAAAAGAAAATGGGCTATGAGACCCGCGTGACGGTCTTGGGTCATATTCAGCGGGGCGGTTCGCCCACAGCCTTTGACCGGGTGCTCGGTACGCGTTTTGGCGTCCATGCCGTCCAGCTGGTCCTTAAAAAGAAATTCGGGCAAATGGTGAGCTTGCAGGGCCGCAAGATTGTCGACGTTCATATTGCCGATGCGGTCAAGGAGCTGAAATTGGTCGACCGCGAACTCTATGAGCTCGCGAGGGTATTTTTCGGATGACAAAAACATCTTCCAAATTTGAAGAGATCGTCCATGAGCACCGGGATGCCATTGAAAAAAGTTTCTCGCCCGCTCAGCTGGAGGTCTTAGATAAGATTGCCGTGAAGATGGCCGGGGCGATGCGCGAAGGCCGCAAGTTTCTTCTCTGCGGCAACGGGGGAAGCGCCGCCGACTCTCAGCATATCGCCGCGGAATTCATCGGCCGGTTTAAACGCGAACGCCGGAGTCTTCCCGCGATTGCCCTAACCACGGATACTTCGATCCTCACTGCGATTGGAAATGACTACTCTTATGAACAAATTTTTTCCCGCCAGGTGGAAGGGTTGGGAGAGGCAGGGGATGTGTTGATCGCCATCTCAACCAGCGGAAATTCCAAAAATGTTCTTGAGGCGGTTAAGGCCGCCAAGATGAGAGGGCTTACTACCATAGGATTCACGGGCGCCACAGGGGGAGCTCTCAAAGACATGGCGGATTATTGTTTCCAGGCCCAGGCCATTGACACCCCGCACATTCAAGAAGTACACATCACGGCCCTTCACGCCCTTTCTGAGGTCGTCGAAGAATTGGTCTTGGGCGCTTGATTTCCTTTGTCGAAGCCCCCCGGTTCTAAGCCCAAAAAAATCCAAACCCGCACCGCCTTAAAACAAATTGCGGCCCGGCTGAAAAAATCGGGCGAAGTGATTGTTTTTACTAACGGCTGTTTTGATATCCTCCACGCGGGCCATGTGACTTATTTGGAAAAAGCAAAACAGCTGGGGGATATTCTCGTGGTCGGTGTGAATTCAGATTCTTCCGTCAAAAGGCTCAAAGGCCCCGACCGGCCCGTCAATTCCGAAAGAGACCGGCTGAAAATCATTTCAGCGCTGGGGGCAGTCGATTACGCGGTTTTGTTTTCGGAAGACACCCCCCTGGAACTTATCTGCCGAGTCCGGCCGGACATTCTCGTTAAAGGCGCGGACTGGAAAAAAGATCAGATCGCGGGTGCCGAAGAAGTAGAATCCTGGGGAGGAAAAGTAAAGCAGATCCCACTCGTTCCCGGCCGATCGACAACGAGAGTACTGAAAAAAATTGAAGGCCGTCATTGCGAGGAACCGCGCAGGTCGCGGCGACGAAACAATCTCAGAGCTCATATTTTGTTTCGCCCCGCTTCGCGGGACTCGCAATGACCGCTAAACCTCTTTTCCGCATCATCGATGCCAATTATAACCGTGCGAAGGAAGCGATGAGGGTCGCTGAAGACATCGCCCGGTTTTATTTTGAAGACCCCAGCCTGACCTCCCGTTTTAAAAAAACCCGTCACGATTTAACCCAATCCTTACGGGGTTTGGGGCTTTCTTACCGAAGGTTAGTGGAGGCCAGAAACTCCGCCCAAGACGTGGGCTCCCGAAGCCTGATTCGCGACCAAAAAAATCCCGGCTGGAAGGACCTTTTTGTCAGCAATCTCAAAAGAAGTCAAGAGGCGGCGCGCGTCCTTGAAGAACTCTCGAAGATGGCCGGGCCCGGCAAGACAAAGTCCTTTCAAAAAATCAGATTCCGTTTGTATGAATTGGAAAAAATCGGTCTTAAAAAATTTTAAGCTCTACGCCGTCACGGACATCCGGGACGCTGGGCCGGGGGTTCTCAAAAAAGTTGAAGCGGCCTACCGGGGCGGCGCGGATATTGTCCAAATGCGGTCTGAAAACGTAAGCGATGCCGCCCTCTACCAGCTCGGGATTCGCTGGCGGAAGATCGCAGATAAATTCCGGAAGCTTTTTTTTGTGAATGACCGGGCGGACCTGGCTCTCGCTGTAGAAGCGGACGGCGTGCATCTGGGCCAAGATGATCTTCCCATGCAGGCTTTTCGCAAGATCACCGCGCGGGGAGAACTTTTTATTGGCCGTTCCACTCATAGCCTTCATGAGGCGCTGGCTGCAGAACGAGAGGGAGTGGATTACATTGGCGTGGGTCCCATTTTTGAAACGCCTACCAAACCGACTTATAAACCGGTGGGGCTGGATTTGATCCGTGCCGTAAAACGGCGGATTCAAATTCCTTTTGTTTGCATCGGAGGTATTGATCCCTCTAACATCCATTACGTGGTGGAGGCGGGAGGAGCGCGCGTGGCCGTGGTCCGCGCGATCTTCGCTGCCAAAGACGTCACTGAAACCACGAGAAAGCTTCGGGAGGCATTAGAAAAAAATGAAAGATAACAATCATAACCATCCTTTGGCGGTGATCGGCACCGTCGCCATCGACGGGGTAGAGACACCCTTCGGAAAAAAAGACAAAGTCTTCGGCGGCTCGGCCTCTTACTTTTCTTATGCGGCGAGTTTTTTTACGCCCGTGAGTCTCGTGGCTGTCGTGGGAAATGATTTTCCCGAAGAGTTTCTGGGCGTCTTAAAAGAAAGGCCGATCGATCTGGCGCATCTGGAACGCTTGGACGGAAAGACTTTTTATTGGCGCGGCCGGTATCAATACGATTTAAATACCGCCGAGACGCTGGAGACCCAGTTGAATGTTCTCACCGAGTTCAATCCCAAGCTCCATTTTCAGACGAATCCAGAATATCTCTTCCTGGCCAATATCGATCCCGTACTTCAGGAAAAGGTCCTGGATCAAGTGGGCAAGCCCAAGGCAAAATTTGTGGCCTGCGACACCATGAATTTTTGGATTAGGAATAAAAAGCCTGAACTTTTAAAAGTCTTGGCACGTGTGGACGCGGTGGTGGTGAACGACCAAGAAGCCCGCGAGCTTGCTGAAGACGCAAGTCTGATACGCGCCGCGCAAAAGATCCATTCCTGGGGACCGGGCCGGGTGATCATTAAAAAAGGGGAGCACGGCGTCCTTGTTTTTGACAACGGGAAGTTTTTTGCCTTGCCGGCTTATCCGCTTGAGACCGTTTTTGATCCCACGGGTGCCGGCGATTCCTTTGCAGGAGCCATGATGGGATATCTGGCCAAATCCAAGAACCTCGATTTTGACAATTTGAAAAAAGCGGTGGCCTTGGGAGCGATTGTTGCTTCCTTTACCGTCGAAGATTTTAGTTTGGACCGGCTCCGGCGTCTTGATTTGAAACAAATCGAGGAAAGGCTGGAACTTTTCCGTAAAGTCTGTTCCTTTTAGTCCCTTCACGCGGCTATCGTATAGTGGTATTACCCAAGCTTCCCAAGCTTGTGATGCGGGTTCGATTCCCGCTAGCCGCTCGTCCTCTTTCAGGCGAGCGTTTTCCAGCGAGACTAG
>CAYJTB010000074.1:0-8468 GCA_964372875.1 uncultured bacterium | reverse complement strand
GGATCTTGAGATTCAGGAAAATGGGGCAAAATTGGACCAGCTGAATGCTCAAATCGCAACCGCTCAGGAATCCCTGACCAAGATCCACGACAAACTCTCGAAATTGGCGGAGGCCCTGCGCGATTGATTTCAGCCTGACAACTGCTTTTCGACACATCGCAGCAGGTTGTTCAGGGTGACGGGGTTGGCCAGAAACATCGGATTTCCGATTTTCCCCCCATTGCACTCCACCTCATCGAAAGTGAACCCCCGCCGCAATTTCGGGGCGGCGCGATTTGAACGCGCGACCCCCTGCTCCCAAAGCAGGTGCTCCACCAGGCTGAGCCACGCCCCGTCGTTAATGATTACAATGAGTTATGAATATCGTCTTGCTTCACTACTTCGCGCAGTGTCCAAAAAGTGTCCATTCCAGACCCCTTAAAATTTTCCAGTACCCTCACGGCCTCCGTCTTGTGGTCCGGTGAAAGGTGGGCATAGCGCGTCGTCATTTTTATGTCTTTGTGTCTCATTAGCTCCTTGACGGTATAAATCGGGATTCCGGCCATTACAAGCCAACTTGCAAAGGTGTGTCGTAGGTCGTGGAAATGGAAATCTTTGACGCCTGACCGTCTGATCGCCGTCTCGAAGCTCTTGCGGAAATTGTAATTAAACGGGCGCTCCCCTGTTGAATTGCGTTTTAACTCCAACAGAATCCCGAAAGCTGTTGCATTAAGAGGAAGCCGGGAAACTTCTTGATTCTTCTGCCTCTCGATCTTGAAAACACGGCTCTGAAAATCCACGTCATTGAGGCTGAGGTTTTGGATTTCCCCTTTCCTTAGTCCTGTATTAACGGCCAAAAGGACTATTGCGCGAAGCTTGTCGTCGCAGTGTTCTAGAAGCTTCGCAAACTCATCCTTATCAAGATACCGAACCCTTGAAACGTCGGCGAGCCTCCCCTGGTGCTGCTTAATCTTTTTTACTTGTTTAATGGGGTTTGAAGATATTAGGTTCCACTCGACCGACTTGTTCAGCATTGCTTTAAGAAGGCCAACCTCCATGTTGACGGTCCGGGGGCTTACTTCTTGGAGTCTCTGTCTCATGTAGCCCTCAACGGCCTTCGGTTCTATCTCATGGAGTCTCAGCAAACCAAAAGCAGGAACAAGCTTGGCCAGCCTCCACTTGTCTTGGCTTTCCCAAGAGGCTTTAAAGGGCTTGCTCCATTCCTCCATGTACTTCTCGGAAAACTCTTTAAAGGTGAGCTTGGACAATTCCCTCTTATCAAGAAACTTTCCTTCGGCAATCTCCACCTTACGTTTGCGATAGACCGTCTCGGCTAGTTTCTTACTCGGTCCGATCTTCTCCCGCTTCCGCCTACCATTGACGCGGTAATCGATGTACCAATCTTCGCCCTTTTGATAGAGTCCCATAAGTGAGCCTTATTATATCCCTTGTGGGGATGTGTATCCAGATTTATTTTCGGCTAGGTTTTCTTCCAGGTTTAGGTCTATTTCTCATGTATTTCCGAAGCGATCCCTCGTCAATGAGGAAAATCTGCTTACTCTTGCTGGTCCGAATCATGGCCGCCTTGATAAGCTTCTTGTCTTGAATGAGATGGCGAAGGTGGCGGGTGGAAATATGATATTTGAGGGACGCCTCGTAGGTTGTGAGAAACTTCATAACTTGAATGGTTCCACCTTGTTACTCGCCAGCCATTTTTCAATATCAAGCACGTCAAATCTTACCAGACGCCCCACCTTCACGTAAGGGATTTTTCGCTGGTTGACCCATGAATAGGCTGTATTGACGCTTATTCCTAATCGTTTGGAAAGTTCGTGAATATCGATTAGTTGGTCATTCACTTTAATCTGAAACTCATTAGCCTTGGTTTCATTCCGCTATACCTATGATGCGGCTCGGTCAAACGATGACCTGATTGGCAACTGGCATAAGTTAGATCGTAGCAATGGTGGCAGCCGAAATAATCGCCGCCAAGGTAGAGGGTTCTTACGTGTTTGGCACAAACAAGCTTGTATTCGCCTTCCCTTTGTGGCATGGGACAGCCGAAATGCCACCTAAAACCTCCGAAATAGCATCGTTCCCCTGATAAGACGGATATGTAATCGAAACTATCAATGACTCCTGTCTCCCGTCTGATGTCGTACCTAAAGCGTACCGAACCCCAAGCCTCCACTTCTTCAGGTATTCGTGTTTCAATGCTCACTCGAAGATCGTCATATGAAAACCAGGTGATAAAACCCGATTTGGATTCTTCTAAAAATCCCCATCGTCTGAGATCGGAAATGCTGATAGAGCGCACCGTTTCAACGGTTCGCCTTCTTGTTCTTTGGCCCGAAATCATCCATCGCATTTATGCTTCCCCAAAAATCTGAGTGCTAAGGTTTCTAAAACTCTAAGCTTTTCTCTAAATCTACTAGTTTCCATTAAAGTGAATTCATCTCCTGCAAGAGTTCATCAATACGGCCTGTTAGCTTGTCCACCAGTCGGGAGCCGTTTACCATTGCGGTTTTATATTTTGCGTGGTAAATGAGCATGTAGGTACGTGTGGCGTTTAACCGAACCCTCAAATCCTTCACATACGCCTGGCAGAAGGCTTCGTGCTTACCGTTTTGGAGTTCCGACATTAGCCAGCCCTTTCCTTTCCCCACAACGTTCGCCCCATCACTTTCTTTTTCAAATCCTATACCCCCGGACACTGCGGGGAAGCATTCGATTTACCTGCCTCCGTATATTTTCTCTGAGACTCCATTTGGTCGGGGGTCCAGGTTCCTGTTTCAAGAGACCTAGGCACGTCAAATCTTCCAGAAGGCGAAAAGTTGCGCTTTTTGACAAGCTTAAGTCCTCCTCGACATCACGCTCCCCGATCGATTCTCGCTGACACAAAAGTCTAACGACCCCTGCATTTGCGACAGGAAGTGAATCAAGGGCAACACGAAAGACAACCTGATACTCATCGTCAGTCACCCGCGTTTTACCACTTCGTGCGGCAAGACCCTGAGCTAGCAAAGACAATTGCTTTGCAAATCTTGGAGGGGCTTCAGGTTGTGGAGGAAAGATAACTTCACGCTTGTACCGATCGCGCTCCACGGTACTTCGGGCGGTCACACAAACGGTGGCAAGCGTTGCAAGTTTGTCTTCAAACCACTTCGATATCTTAGGGATCTCCCCTAGCGATCTTACAAAACTCCTACAGCACTCGGTCATCAGATCACGGATTTCCTTACGAAAGGTCCTCTCGCCGCCGACGGCCCTAATTGCCTTCTTGGCCATCGTAATTCCGTCTGCCTGTTCCATCCGTACCTGGATGAATCTCTCGCCAAGTACTTGCAATACGCTGTAATAGCGGTCGATGGCAGGGGTGACTCCTGCGATAAATCCGACCTTCCCTTCCCAGTTCACATCAACGCCCGTCCCGAAGGTCTTCCTGATTCTCCCGTCGTAAATCTCACGGAGTTGGGAGAGAATCACTGATCTTGACTCCCGGCGCATTGAAAGAACTGTCGTGAAATCTTTCATGGTAAGAATCTTTTTATCCAGTTGGAATATAAGGCTCTGCTTCCCATCCTGCCAACCACTCAACAGCGTTTGCTCAGTTAAAGTCGACAAGGGGTGGATATCCTCAAGGCCAGACATCGCTACAATAATTTCAGTTTTAGCGTTTGACGGCGGGGCGTTGATAAGTAGCCATAAAGGGTCTGAGTCGAAGTGATTTGCGATGTAAGTCGCTATGGCAACATCTACGGGGACGAAGTCTCTCATTGAAAAGTGCTTCCCCATTTTCCGGATCAACTGTCGATAAAGGAGTCGTGGGTCATCCTTCTTTGTTTCCATTCCGAAATTCCTTTCCAATTACATTTCGTTCCATAATTGACTCATACTTTTCTAGAACCGATTCTTCGATGGTCTTTTCAGTCTCTATGTTCAAAGGCTTGAAAATATCGATGGTGGTTCCGTTGCAGAGCTTCTTTACAGGAAAGCCGAGACGAATTCCTCCCTCAGGACGTGAGAAGATAGCGATATCTCCTAGGTAAAACTGGCCATTGATAACGCATGAGGCAAAGCCAAGATGGCCGTCACGAGGACGAAAGGGGATTATTTGAATATCTGCGACTTCAAGTGGCTTCCGTTTCATTACGCTTTCCTCAGGAATTACTTTTGCTCCTAAGGAGAGTATACCGCTTGATTTTGGAAGCTCAGGTAGGAAGTGAGTTAAATCCTACCGGAAGAAGAAGGACTAACGAAGATTTATTTGTGGGGTTTTTCTTGACAGAGTTCGGCGAGCTTGCGTTTGATTTCAGGGTCCAAGAACCTTGGACCGAATTCCTTGATGAAACTTCTGGCCTTAACCAAACGAGATTTAAACGACGAGATCGTTGATTTTTCAAGATAACAGCAGACTCTGTATGCCAAGTCTGAAAGTTGGCCCTTGGAAATCTCGGTGACGATTTTTTCTTCGTCTCTATCTATCAACTTTTTCACTTTCTGAAATTCTCTGTGAAGATACTTGATTGCAGATTTCTCTTTTCTAATTTTTTTACCTATCTTCTGAATTCTAAAAAATGCATCCTCGTAAAGCCAAAACCGTCGAAAATGAGCCTCCGCCGTTCCTTCGTCTGTTAATTTCTTCAACTTAGGTATGATCAGCCATCGGATCTTTTCTCTCAGCTTGTCGCGCAATTTGACGTCTGGAATGGAGCGGGGAACACTAATAATAAATTTCCTTACAACGGGATCTTCGAGGGATCTCTCGTTTAGAGCCCTCATTCTTTTGAAACAATAGTCTAAAAGCCAGTGGCTAAGTTCCTCGACTTCCTCCTCATTCAAATTTTTCATCGATTTCCGGTTATGTTCCACAAAGAAAATATACTATTTGCCACGGACACACACAAACAAAACGACGGGTTCTTAATTTCTTACAGATCCTAAATCAGGAAAGCTGATGGTTTTGGCGATGTTGACTTGGGAAGAAACAAATCAATCCTAAGACACAGTGCAATGCTCACTATTCCCTAATTTCGCACAGGAGACATTTGTAAAACCCCCTGGGCTTGAAAAAGTGTAGTGAGAGAATGGGCTGCCTTGATTCAGCAGGCTGCCCTCATTCAAAGAAGGTAATGGCGACGGAGAATAATGGCTGGTAGGTTGGTTCCCTTGGCCAAATGAGACCTGAGTCCTTCCAAGAGCTCTAAAGAACCTTTTGGCAGTGCCCGGCTTGTTTCTATCCCAAGCGATAGCTATAAGCTCAAGATTCCTCGTCTCAAGAGCGGCGTCGAGTTCTTGGGCACGAGCCATAATCTTTTCCAGTGGGATTCTGCGTTGCAACGCCAACGGAGCATCTGTCCTAAGTGTCTGAGAGATGGCATCGAGAATTTCCTGGGTGGCGGGCCCAATCTCTTGAGGTTGGTCTACGTCTGCTAAAAGTTCCTTCTGCAAGGCTGTCACTTCAGTCTTGTACTGACTCAAATTAATTTCCCCACTCAGATACCGCTTATCCAGTTTGGCCATCCCTTTTGAATATTGGGTTTTTAAATCTGCATAGGGCGAGCGGGTGGCGCAGCCAGAAACAACCAAAATGGTTAAGGTCAAAAGGAGGAATTTGCTGTCCATAAAGAATTTGATAGGAACCATTAATACCTGCTATGTCTTTTCGCCTCTAATCCTTCACGGACTATCTCTTTTAAATCTTCCCTGAAGCGATAATCCTCGTGAAGAAGCTCGCGCATCGCATCCTGTACTGCTTCCTTAATCCACGGTTTGATGACCCAGTAATAGACCAGTACTGCGACTACGCCGACTAATAGCCCAGGCCAAAATTCCTTGAATACCCAGAAGATTCCACCCAATATTGCGAGCACTAAAGTGAATAAAACAGCGTCAGTAGAGTCAGAGGTGGCCTTCTCCCTTAATATGTCCATCGGAGATTGATAATCTGGGGAATACATGTAAAAATTAACGTAACTCAAGAGGAAGCAAACCGCTGATAAAACTATCAAGCAGATTGTGAATTTGCTCCGCTCCTCATTGTCATTAAATAACTTCATGCCTTGCCTCCGTAAGAGCTATTCCTAGGTCTTCCAATTTCTCTTTCAATTCGTACTCATCGGCAAAACAAAGTTCGTCGGCGACCTTCTTTAAATCGTTACCGTGTTTCATAAAGGCATAGAGAATCTGAACGGCTTCTTCAAATTGATGGCGTAAAAGGATTTGTTCGGTCGCTACAAAAGCTATGTTTTCTCTTAATTGAGCTGTTTTAACCAAGAGAAATAGGACAAGTAGAAAAAGAATGATTCCGCCTAATACGATCGCTTGGATTAAATTCAATTCAAATTGTTTCATCCAATCTACGGCAAGCAATAATAGTCCCAACATTAGTCCCAACATTAATTCCCAATGAGGTGAAATAATTCCGATCAACCAAAGACCGATAACAAAAACCAGAAGACAGGCAAAAAATTTTCCCCAGTCTTTGTCGATCCATTTTGAAGGCGTTAAGAGAGTTCTACCGAACTTTTCTCTCACGGATTTCTCGGATGTTACGGCTTATCTCTTGAAGGAGGCCGGATATCTTTTTTATTTCTGAGGCATACTGCGGGGCATGTCTAGCCACAAAATAGATAATCGCTACACAAGCTATCCCCAAAACATAGCGAAGACCCTCATCCATATAGCGCCCTCTTCATTTGAAGGAATGCTAACACCGCACGCATACGGTGTCAATTAGACGGAGCTTTCGCCAGAATCTGCCCTTATGGGGCAGACGATCAGGCACCGATTCGCAAAGAGACTGCGACAACTTCGGAAGAAATATGGCCTCACTCAACAGGGGCTTGCTGAACTGGCCGACCTTGATTACAAACATATCCAGAGGCTTGAAAGTAAGGATCCCACCGACGTAAAGCTTGAGACAATTGAGAGGCTCGCCAAGGCGTTCAAGATAAGCTGCTCGAAGTTGCTGGATTTTTAAGCATTACTTCAAGTCTTTTTTCTCTAGGCGATAATCGGTCAGGTCCAAGCATGCCTCATAAGTCGTCCTATCAATGAGAATCCAATCCGTCTTATCGATTCCTCTCCGGTTCCGATACGTAGGACTTACGGGAAAGGCGGAGGCAATCTTAATCCATCGATTTTGTTCCTTCGCAATCGTTTTTACTTCTTCAACGGCCTCCGTGAGGTCTTGATCTTGACTAAAAAGTAGTGCCACATCATATGCCTTCTGATGAGTCATGCGAACCATATCCAAGGCCAACCGGATATCAATCCCTTTTTCCTGACCCACTAAAGCTGTGGTTGATCGTCCACCCGGAAGGGCTATGGTTTGATTGCGATAACGTAATGAACGCCGGAAGACCTTAACACCTCTCGTTCCCATGATCGCGAGCTTCTTATTCCAGAAATTGTGCCAGAAAGGTTTGTCTCGTAGATCAGGAACGCCCGTATAAAAATGGATCTCCTTTAGATTCCATTTCTGACGTTCACAAATTTTATTGGCAAGGGCAGATGGATCGTAATTCGGATAGGAGTATCCAAAAGCCTCCTTGGCAGAGTGAAAAAGATTTTGTCCGTCAACGAACGCAATGGTTCTCTTTTCTGGAGGTTCAGGCATACAGGACCATTCGCAGGCAAAAAATAACCCCGCCCGAGGCCTTTCGGCTGGTCAGACGGGGAGTAGATCTACCGAAAAGATAACCCAAGAACCTTGAACTGTCTAGTGAAATCAGTCTCAAGCTTGGGGTTTCCATATAAGGAACGGTAAGGATGCGTTCAATACAGGATGGTGGAAGTGTTTTCGTCTGGAACCCTAATGAGGAGAGGCATTAATTCGCCTTTCGTTTCCGCGGCGTTCAAGGCCTCATCTATCGTATTTCCTGAACCGAGGACAGACTTTTCGTCTTTGGTAAGGGTTACCCACTTGCCCTTGTAAGGTTCGAGCAGCTTAGCTAAGTGAATCGGTTCTTTTGTGTCAGGCATCATACCATGTCTAAAAGATACCCTATTTACCAGATTTATTACGGCGAGGTTCTTTGGAAGTATCGTCATTATGCCCTGCTCTTTTGACCCATTCAAGGTAATTTAAAAATGGTCAAGTCTCAGTTGGAAAGGGCTAGTGGACTGTTATGACCCGGGGAGGGGAATACCCTCCGAAAATTTAAAAAAATTTGTAGCGATTTGGGAGAGGGTGGGACTCTATGATTAGCATAGGGGGGGTAGGCACCCCGGACCCGGTGTCCAAAAAGTGTCCATATGAGGGACAAAAACCGAAGGATTGATACCAAGGGACATAAATGGCGGGAAGGCAAATCACTAGGAAATACGAAGAGAAACAAACAGCGAGAAATTCGTCGAAATGTTTCCGGCGTGCTCCCAAAGCAGGTGCTCCACCAGGCTGAGCCACGCCCCGTTATCAAGACATGATAAATACTATACGTGAATCCCCCTAATACGGGGAAGTGATTGTTTGATCATGAGTTAAG
>CAYJTB010000073.1:0-8541 GCA_964372875.1 uncultured bacterium | reverse complement strand
GAACCAGGACCTTCCACGGCCCTCTTCCCCAGAGAGAAGCCGTCCGCTCCGGCCGCGATCTCAATGATCGCGGCACTCCGCTCGGCCGTGACGGCCTTCGCTCCGAAGTGAGGGGAGGCGAGAAAGACATCAATACAAAAATTATTCGCCCACTTCTGAGAGATAAGAATTTAGAACCCGGAATGGAACCTTATGTAAAAGAACTTTTAAGTTTAAAGAAAGAATTTAGCTTGAAGAGTCCCCATGTGGCTGAGATAAGCATCGGTGAAGATGGAAAGCCCACAGCCTTACGATTAAATCCCGATCTGTTCGAAGCCTTCTTAAAAGAAATGAAAGGCAACGCTAATGTGGTTAATTTTGTTCGAGCAATTTTAGTTAAAGAAGCGGGCATTCTCAGAATCAATCGGGAAAATCCAGCTTTCAGCAAGGTCTTTGTCGAGGCTCTTCGTCGAATATTTCAATACCAGAAAAATTTGGAGGAACCTTCAAAAGTTCAAATTTCTGAGAATTCGGACATTCATCGTTTAATCCGCCACTATGTAGCAGCCTGGGTGCATATGGAATATGCTTCCATGCAGAATCAAGCGGCTTATATGCAGGCAAAAGGCCTAGCCACGGAAAAAGTTTTTAAAGATTTAGCGACGGCTGAATATCACGACACAAAATTACGGCAATATTTTGGAGGCAAAGCCGGTTACGAGAAATTTTTACTTGCATCCGAAAAAGAGAAAAAATTAAGGTACCTCGCAGGTTATTATCAAGCCTACAACACACTTTCTCCAATTAGGCAGTTGATTTTAAATGTCTTAGCTGCCATGGAAGTTGAAATGGATGAACGAGAAAAAGCGAAGGGGACCCTCGCTGCCCAGTTCTCGCTTCCAGAACTCCCAAAGGAATTTGGCCAGAGAACGGAGAAATTTATGGATTTTCTGACCAATCCTGATTTTTACGCAGCTTCTCTTGAAAAATTACCCGTTGTTGCCCGCTCCGGCCGCGATCTCAATGATCGCGGCACTCCGCTCGGCCGTGACGGCCTTCGCTCCGAAGTGCGCTCAGGCGAGAAGAACCGCTTCCGTCCTCAAATCGAATCTCTCGAAAGCCGCGAACTCATGGATGTAACACCCATCATGCAAAATCCGAAAAATTCGTTCGATCAAAAAAGTCTCGTCGGCCAGCCGGTGAGTGCAACCACTACGGCACAACCGATGCAAATCATTCAGCCGGAATTAACGAGCACTGTTACCTCAGCTTCTCTTTCTACCTTACCTGCCGGCAGGACGCAAGCGGCGTCGAATCCCAATTTTGCTTTTCATACAGTAGCCACTCAAAACGCCCTCTTCTCGCATTTAGATATGCTGAATTTAATCACCAACCAAATCCAAACGTTAGCAAACGCCTCGACTGAAAGTTATGGAGAATATGTCGCCCATGTCTTTGATGTCAGGGACGTCAATCCCGAAGGCACCTTCGTTGCGTTTTCCACCATTATCAATGGCAACGTTTCCGGCGCAAGAGTCCAAAGGATTGACAATCCCAATCAAGGAATCACGGTGCCGATTGATTACGGCTTTAATAGATTTGATTACAGTCGTGGTGGTGGAATTGTTTGGACAACCCTTTCTTCAGGACATAAGGGCGTAATCTTGCAGGCAAAAGGGAGTGACAAGCAAATCATTGTGGATCTTGAGACGCTTACTATCGTACCCTCAGTCCCGGCTGTCCCCGCCGGCTATACTCTGGCCCTTTCCAACTCAAACTTCGCATTTGAGAAAGAAATCCTGAACTATAGCAATGGGGCGCAGGCGCAGTTAAAACTTATAAACCTGCAAACCGGTCAGATTCAGATCGCAGCCACCTCAAGAATTGGAACCGATGATTTTCCCGATTTGTTCTTTAAAATCCGGGATGTCTCACCCAGCGGGGAATTCACGGCGTTTAGTATTTCCAACACGCGAGGTGTGCGAATCCAGCGCGTAGATAACGCGGATATCTATCGCGAAATAGTGTTTGATCTGCGTAACCGGCTCATTGGAATCGAATGGACCACACTTACTTCGGGTAAACCGGCCGTTGTATTAATCGGCAATGATCAGAGCCGCCAGACGGTGAGTCTTGATACGTTTACGATTCTACCGACTGTCCCCGCCGGCAGGACCGCTGCGGTTTCCAATCCAAATTACAGCTTCGGCACCACGAGTGAAGGAACCCAAACCAAAATCTTTTTGAAAAATAATCAGACGGGAGAAGAAACCCTCATCGCAACGACGAAACCGGGGCAAACTGTCGGAGCGATGGATGTGAATCCTGAAGGAACGCACGCGCTGGTGAATGTCCAGCGCAAAGACGCCGGGCCGCTTGCAGACGGAAAATATCCGACATTCATTGATACAGGCGATGTCCTTGTCTTTGACATTGCCAATAAAAGAATCGTCCAAGTGGAAAGCGTTAATCCCTCCACGGGTCAAAGCCTGGGCCTTACGACCATTCAAGGCAGGGTGATCAGGAATTACGAATTTCAGAATGGCATCCTCCTTTTCAATACTTACACAACCAATTCATTCACTGGAACGAGCAGCTACGGAGCAGCGGTTGTTAATCTAGCTTCCTCTACGCCTCGATATACCAATGCGACCTTGACAGGTATTTCTCTGGGCTCTGAGGTATTCACCCCGCAAAAGGACAAACTTATCTTTGGTGGTTCACAGGGTGTGGGCAACAATGCCATTGGGATTTACGATATAGCGAGCGGGAAGTTTGCTTATCAAACGCTTCCGAATTTTGGATTTGGCGGGATCAAGGCTGTCAGCCCGGATGGACAGATAGCCATTGCAGCTTCTTCTGTCAATGCCGTCTATATTATTTCAATTCAAGATCTCACAAAGGCCACAAAAGCTGTCAATCTTCCAAGCGGCACACTTGCCCAGGCGCAATTTACCTCTTCCTCAGCGGCTGAACTTATTGCAAGCGATGGGAAAAAATACACACTGGATACCAACACCTTAAAACTTTCTCCCACAATTGTTTTACTTCCTCCGACTCCAGCTCTCCACAATGCCAATTACAGCTTCACCATCGAAAGTGACGGCCAGCAAAAACACGTTTTTCTGATGAGCGGAGCCGAGAAAATCGAAATTACATCCACTTCGATTGACCGAATCATTACGACCCTGGATGTGAATCCCGAAGGAACGCACGCTTTAGTTAATATCCAGCGCCGAGACAAAACCAGTGCCGCTCAGATTGACACCGGGGACGTGGTTGTCTTTGACATTGCCAATAAAAGAATCGTCCAAGTCGAAAGAATCAACCCTTCCACGGGTCAAAGCCTTGGTCTTACGACCATTCAAGGAAGGGTGAGCGGAGCTCGCTATCAATTCAAAGACGGAATTGTTCTCATGAATATCTTCACAAAAAATATTACAACAGGAGTGACCACGGTTCGAGGCACTGTTCTTAACCTTAATACACCCACACCTCGGTTCACCTTGATCGGCCCTTCCATTACTTCCGCGCCGGATTTCGTGCCGGAAGCGGGAAAAGTCCTTTTTGGCGGCAGGATCACAACTCCTGCGGGAACGGTTGTCGAAATTTATGACATTGCGACAGGCCGTGTCGTGACCCAGACCGTTGGAAATTTTGGTTATGCCGGAGTAAAAGCAATAACTCCGGATGGCACCAAGGCAATTATCGCTTCCTCAAACAACAGGATTTATATTGTTCCTATTCAAAGCGCGACGGAAAAAGCGAAAACGCTCAGCATTCCCGTTCCGGGCGGGGTCAAGGCCGTTGACCAGCAATTGATCAGCGTTCGACCCATCGACAATACGTCTGCTGAACTTACCACCAAAAGCGGAAGAAAATATCTTCTCGATCTTGTCCGGTTTCTCACGCCTGTCTCCATTCTTCCAGACCGGCCAACTCTTGGAACCTTTGAGCAAAGACCGACAATTCAACAAAGCACTGTCAATCAGGTTTCCTCGAATGAGTTTATCTTTAACTATGATGTCCGCAGGGGAAGCTTCGCGTCGGGCGTCATTCTTTTTGAGAATTTTGGAACCCCAGAAACCGAATTCACTAATTTAAGCAAAGGTATTAGTTTTGGAATCTCTGCAGCGGGTACCGCGTTTTCCAAAATCGAGTTTCAAGATGCCCTCGGCAATAAAGCTTCTTTCCAGCGGAGAATCTCCGGCCAAGAAAAAATCCTTACCATCGGGCCGGCTGATTTTAAATTATTTCCCACATTTAATCCCGCCACCGCGCGATTTGCAGCCTTCACAGTGGAACGTTTCCAACAACCCACGCAAAAAATAATCCCAAGCCAGACGGGTACGGTACGAATTCGTGCGGCGGGTCTCGCCTTTATTCCCACCGCCGCACCGGATCTTTCCAATCCCGAAGTTACTTCGATTTCTCAAGATGCCAATGGCAATGCCCCTCCATTGACGGGTTTTGGGGTTCAAGGCGGACTGACACAATTAAACCAAATTTCAAATGAAAAAACTCAAATTAAATATGAAGGCGGAAATGTCACTTCCTTTGGGGGAGTTTCCTTTGGTTATGATTTGATTGATACGCCATCTGCAACAGAATCGATCAATCTGAATGAACTTTTTCCGAGCGGCCTCGTCTTTGGTTTAAGTTCTCCGGATTTGCCCGTCTCAGAAATGATCTTTGAAGCGAAAGATGTCTTGAGCCGGTCCGCCATGGTCCGTCTTAAGGGAATTGACGGTCAAGAGAAACGATGGAGGATTGACCTGGCCGCACTTGAAAATCAAGGGATCGACATTACCCGGATCCAAAACTTTGCCATTGCCTTCCACGGCAAAGGAACTCAGCAGCTTCTTCTCCACTGGGGATCGTTTGCCTTCACTCCTGTGGTTTCACCCGATCTCTCAAATCCCGAACTTACTTCTCTTCCTCAAGACGCCAACGGCAATGCGCCGACACTTACTCCGTTTGCAAGTCCAAGCGCTCAGACTCAGATGAATCAAACTGCGCTTGACAAGACAAGTTTCATCTATCAAGGAGGAAACGTCACGGCCTATGGAGGCGCCTTCTTCAGCTACGATCTCTTCAATACCGCAGAAACCGAATCGGTCAATCTCCCTCAAGCCTTTCCTAATGGAATCATTATCGGGTTAAGCTCTCCTGATCTTTCAACTCAAACCGTTGATCTGGAATTCAAAGATGTCTTGGAGCGGCAGGTAACAGCTCACCTCAGCCAGATTGCAGCGAATGAAAAGGCTTGGAAAATCGATCTCTCCGTATTTCAAGGTCAGAATATAGATCTCGGGCGGATTAAAACAGTTGCCTTCGTTTTTCACGGAAGAGAAACTCAACAGCTTCTTCTTCACTGGGGACCGTTTGCTTTTATCCCGGTTATCAATCCTTCGACGACAACTCTTTTGGCTGCTCCAAAACCCGCATCGGCTGAGATTGCAATGCAGAAGACAATCGCTCCGTTGGCAGCGGCTGCTTCGTTGGCTTCTCCATCAACTTCCTACACGACTGCAGACATCACACCGCTTCCCGGCTCTTCTCAAGCCGATGCCTTTGCCTGGAATGGTGCCACGGCTTGGGCGACTCCTGCTTCCCGTGGAATGAACCTCGATTTCAATACAGGCCTCTCGATTTGGGCTGGAGCCGTTGCCGCCTTCCGTTATGACGACTACGGAACTCCCGGAGTTGAAACAGCAGACTTAAGCGATCTCTCTCAATTAGTCTTTGGCTTTCAAGGCGATGTGAATCAGGTCAAAGTCGAAATTGTTACCATGGTCAATGGGGAAGAAGTCAAAGCATGGGCTTATGTGTCAGGAATCGCGAGCACTGAAGAACAGGCCCTGGGCCTCCCGCTTTCAAGCTTCAATAACATCGGTCAAGCGGATCTCCATAATGTCCGGATGATTAATTTCGTCATCGAAGGAGCGGATCAATCCGGAAGTCTTAGGATCCATCAACGGCCTGCGATTTCGCCTTCCACTACCTTCACCACCGCGGATCTTACAAGTCTGGGAAATTCAGGAATCGCAGAACTGGGGGATGCCTCCATTGCTTTATCAAAGACAACCTCCCGAGGTTTTACCACGACCTACACGACAACCCAGCAACAGCCTTTTGCCGGGGTCGGATTTGCCTTCGATAACTTTAAAACCCCCGCCATTGAGACGACGGATCTCAGTCATTATTCAAATTTTGTCTTTGGAATCAAAGGCACGGCGGATCAGATCAAAGTCGAAATCGTCACCATGGTGAATGGTCAAGAGCAGAAAAGCTCTCTCTATCTCACCGGCGTCCGTTCCGATATCGAACAAACCTTTGTGATTCCTACTTCTCAGTTCGCGGGTGTCGATCTCACCAAAACTAGAATCATCTACTTCATTGACGAAGGTGCGAATCAAACCGGCACCCTTGAGGTCAACCGGATTCCGACGTCGGGTGCGAGCCTTAGTATTTCACTGGAGCGTGACCAGGTAACTGTCACCGATGCCAATGGAAATGTAATTCGGCAGATCGATTATTCGAACCGGGGCATTTATCAAGACCGGCCGGTGCAGTCGGCAAGGCTTGTGACCGTCGGAAGCCAGACCCTCCTTGTGGTGGATCTGGCGATCGGAAGAATCGACGTTTTTGGTCTCAACCAGGCGGAACCCTTAAAGCTCAATCACCAAATCCTCATGGGCGCCCAGCCGACCGCGGAAGGAAATCTGGAAGTCAGGATTCTGGATCAAAATTTATTTGAGGCCCTCGTCTATATCGTCAATCCAAGCACGCTGGAAATCGTACGGACCGAAATGCAGCCATTTCCTGTCGTGAATTCCTCGGGTTCGGATTTGAGTCAAATCAATGTGAGTCCGGCTTTGATGCAGCCGTTTGGAAAACTGCAGCTTGCCGGAGCCCAGTCATCCGGGAGCAACACGCGGACCTTCCTCATTGGAAACACGATCATCGCAGATGCCAAGAAAAATGAAGGTGCGGGAGCTTCGTTTGATAGCTTTGCTTCCAACAGTCCCACGATTGAAACCGGAGCGCTTCCGGAAGAGTTTACGATCGGGATTTTTTCGACCACAGATAAAATCCGATTAGAAGTTGTTTCTGTCGATCCGGTGACGAAAGTGGAAACTAAAGGATCGGTTGTTTTAGACGTGACGCCCTTTACCTTTCAAACCTTTAATCTTTCCCGCGGTCTCTTTCGCGCCCAAGGCGTTGACACGGATCACACCCGGGTCCTTTTTGCCCTCAATCCCAACGATTCGATGGCTTTTACCCAGCTCTATGTAATGCCTGGCGCGAATCCGGCGATCCAAACCGAAAACGCCGATTACCGCGTAATGGCCTTGGGAAATGCAATGCTTGCCTTGATTCCCAAGCGACCCGAGCTGGGCCGGCCGCAATTCGAAAATTTGGCTTACCGATTTTGGGAAGTCGATTCCTTGAGTACAACGATTACAGTCATGCGGTTTTTGCCCAACTCTCAAGAACCGATCTTGGAGGTAACAGTCCAAGGCCGCTACCGGAATACTACTTTATCAGGAGAAACGCACGGCTATCTTTTCCTCAGTCCTACGGATGCGACTCACCCCATTTCCACAAATTATTTGCGGGGGATTGTCACTCCCAACGACCAGCTCCTCATTACCTTTAGCGAGCCTACGATCAGCGGGTCTTTGGGAACCTCCGTAGACGAGCAACTGATTACTGTTAGAAATCTTCAGACGGGGACCACTCAAACTTATGCAGCGGACGGCCATCAAACCGTATTTCCTAATCAAACACCCGAGTATCCGTCCATTGCAAGAACCCTTGCCAATGATTCCTTCGCGGTCACGAGCACACTTCATTATGAAGCGCCTGGGGTCGGCGTTGGTTTCAACCGGATTACGATTCTTTCTTTGACAGACGGTTCAGTCAAAACGGTGGATATCCCGGTTTCAACCGGTCAGAACACGGTGGACATGAGTTTCAAAGCCGGCCGCTTCGTCGACGCCACCCACGCGCAGATCGATTTCTTCAATGGACAAAGTTACTCGATCGACCTGAGTGCAGGAACCGCCGTTCGGGAATTACTGCCCTTGCCCTCCGGCTGGACCCGCGCGGCTTCCGATCCCGATTATGCCGTTCGTCTTGATTATAACGGTCCTTATATCTACGCAAAGGTGCGCAATCTTATCACCAGCGAAGAAACAATCGTAGGAACCGCATCGGGACCGTCAAGCGTCGGCGTTGCGGACATTTCTCCGGACGGCAGGGCCGCAATGGTTGTCTACCATACCTCTTCGGGATCTTCTGTCTATGTTACAAGCATCGCAAGCCCCACCACTTTTCATCGAACAGACGGCATTTTTCAATCCGTTACGTTTGGCGACGGAACAGCAACCATCATTACCGATCTGGCTACAGAGACAGTTGATCTGATTACTTTTCAGCTGCGCTCCGAGGTCCGTTCGACTCGACCCGAGGGGCCTCGCTCAGGACAGGTCCGAGACACTACAACTTTGATCACGCAACAACCGGAGAGACCCGTCCGTTCTGTCTCTCCAACTT
>CAYJTB010000072.1:0-8785 GCA_964372875.1 uncultured bacterium | reverse complement strand
CGCCAGGAATGGAGAAGTTTGTATGCCTTGGCCGCTTAAGGAAGCGCCATTCGGCGTTACACCTAAGCTACTTAAGGCTGTGCGGTCGTCGATTGCTGCAGAGCTTGTGCCCGGTCCACTAAAATATCTCTCGGTTTCGAACCCTGAAGCGGTCCCACAATACCTTCTGCTTCCATCTGATCAATAATTCTAGCGGCTCGGGTATAGCCTAAACGAAGCCTTCTTTGAAGGGTCGAGGAACTGGCGATTCCGCTTGCCAACACGATATTAACAGCCTCTTCGTAGAGTTCGTCTTTTTCTTGATCCATTGTTGCCGGACTCTTTCCTTCAGAGAGTAACTCAATCTCGGGATGAAACTCGGGGGCCTTCTGCTCCGAGACATACTTAGCGACTGCGGATATTTCTTCATCGACGACAAAAGTCCCTTGGCCCCTAATCAGTTTCGCCTCCCCCGGCATCAAAAAGAGAAGATCTCCTTTACCAAGTAGTTTATCTGCTCCGTTGAGATCAAGCACCGTGCGCGAATCTACCTTCGAGGCCACTTTAAAAGAAATACGCGCAGGAAAATTTGCTTTGATCACACCTGTAATGACATCCACTGAAGGACGCTGGGTTGCCAAAATGAGATGAATTCCCACTGCTCTTGAAAGCTGCGCTAATCTTGTGATGCAGCCCTCCACTTTGTCTTGCGCAACCATCATCAGATCAGCCAATTCATCAATAATCACGACGATGTAAGGTAACTTTTCCTCAAATTGCGCGTTAAAAGATTGAATATTGCGCACTGCACGCATCGCAAAGAGCCGGTACCTGTTATCCATTTCGGCCACCACCCAACCTAATGTTGCCGATGCTTTTTTGGGATCGGTGACAACGGGAGAAAGCATATGAGGAATGGCTCCATAAATGGCGAGCTCCACCATCTTGGGATCGATCATCACAAATTTAAGCTGTTCAGGTGTGGAATGATAAAGAAGTCCGGCGATGATGGAATTCACACAAACTGTTTTGCCGCTTCCGGTGGTTCCTGCAATTAAAAGATGAGGCATCTGGGCAAGGTCTGCAATCAAAGGCTTGCCACTTGTATCCTTTCCAATCACAAGCGGAAGGGCCATCTCTCCGCTTTTGAATTCCTTAGACTCAAGCAGTTCCCTCAAATAAACCATGCTGCTTTTGGTATTGGGCACTTCGATACCGATGGCGGATTTGCCGGGGATGGGGGCGATAAAACGCAGACTCGATGCCTTCAACGCCATAGCAAGGTCATCGCTTAAGCTTAAGATTTTAGTGACTTTTACGCCAGGAGCGGGCAAAAGCTCGTATCGTGTGATGACAGGACCCTGCTCCACTTCCACCACACGCGCCTCGATACCAAATTCACTTAAGGTCTCTTCGACGATTCTCGAATTCTGTCTTAAATCATCGGAGTGAATTACTGCAGCGGCGGGTTTGCGCAAAAGATCAAGCGAGGGCATGTGATATTCTTCACCTTCTTTGGGCTCGACGGAGAGCCGCACAGGGACAGGCGCAGGCTTTGTTTCTTTTGAAGGAGGTTCTTTCTCTTTCTCCTTTTTAGGTAATTCGATTTTAGGTGATTCCGTTTTTATGCGAACCTCAACTTCTTTGGGCATCAGGGGCGGCATCACGGTGTCTTCGCCCCCATAGGTCTTTACTTTAAGAGACGGCGGAGGCGAGTCCCTTCTAAACGCGGATTCTTTTGGAATGATTTCTTTTTCTTTTTTCTGAATCTTTTGCTGTGGTTTTGCTTTAGGAAGAATCGTTACCAGTTGCCTTACGCCTTCTGTCACCTTGCCCGCTGCAGAGGAAATACCAGAAATGAAACTCACGATATTTTCCCAAAAGGTCTTCAAAATAGGATAAATAAGAAAATCGGTGGCCAAAAGGACAGCGAGAAGAAAACACGAGCCTGTGATCACATAACTCCCTACCGGTCCGAAATACCGCAAGAGTTCGGTGCCGAGCACATACCCCACGGCCCCGGCACGAAGAAACCGTGTCTCCGAATAAAATGAAATTCCGAGAAAAACAGAGGCTGCAATCAATCCAATTCCTAGCCCGACAAATTTAAATATTTTCCGCTCAGGAATCCTCTGAGTAAAAAAACACCATGACCACATTAAAAGAACAACGGGAATCATGTAGGAACCCATGCCGAAGGCTAGCGTAAGTCCGTGCGCCAGGTAGGTGCCGATCAGACCCGTAGGATTTTGAAGTTTTGCCAGAGGCTGGCTGCTATAAAATGAAATATCGTCTCGATGAAAAAAGAAGAGGCTTGCTACGGTAAATAATCCCAGCAGTAGGAAAAAAACTCCCCAAATTTCGTTGATCCGTTCTTTACGCATTTGATTTTTTTGAGGTCCAGCAGTTTAGTGTTCAGTGTCCCGTATGTCCAAACCCACCAGAACCTCTTGTTGTAGCGCTTAAAGTATCGGCTACAACAAAACGGGCCTTTACAATAGGGGCAATAACAAGTTGAGCAATCCGCATCCCCCTTTGAATAGTGAAAGGATTGTTGGTGGTATTAAAGAGGATGACTTGGACCTCTCCCCGGTAGTCTGCATCGATGGTGCCGGGGCTATTGAGTACCGTCAGGCCCTCTCTCAAAGCAAGCCCGCTACGCGGGCGCACCTGGGCCTCAAAACCTTCTGGGAGAGAAATTTGCATCCCTGTGGGGATTAAACATCGTGAATGGGGAGCGAGTTCCTGGTGATCGGGGATGGCTGCTAATAAATCCACGCCGCTTGCCCCTTCTGTCATGTATTGAGGAATGGGCAAGCCTTGGTGATGCGGGAGGATGCGAATTTGTACTTCGCAGTGAAGCATTAGGCTTTACTCAGTTACGAGGGTCGCCTTTCAGATCTTTCTCTGTCACGAGGACGGTCTTCCCGGTCTCCTCCTGCCGGCCGGCGTTCTTTAATGATCGGAGGGCCTTCGCCAAGCTTGGCTTGGGTGATGCTTAGATTTACTTTTCCTTCTTTATCCACGGAGATGACTTTTACAGGGACCACATCTCCCACCTTCAAATGATCTTCTACGTTTTTGACAAATCCCTCGGCAATTTCAGAGACGTGGACCAAGCCGTCGGTTCCAGGAATGATTTCGCAAAACGCACCGAAATTCATAATTTTTCTCACCCGTCCTTGATAAATCTTTCCAATTTCAGGCTCTTCCACAATGGCCTTCACTCTGGCAATCGCTGCTTCCGAGGCCTTGGGGTCGCTGGAGGCGATCAGCACACGGCCGTCGTCTTCAATTTCAATCTTGGCGCCGGTCTCTTCCACAATTTTACGAATCACTTTTCCGCCGGGCCCAATCACTTCACCAATCTTGGAAGGATTGATCCGCAGCGTCGTAATTCTGGGTGCAAACTCAGAGAGTTCTTTTTTCGGCACATCAATCGTCTGGGTCATAATTTTGAGGATGGCTAGACGCGCCTCCTTGGATTGCTCAAAAGACTTTCTCAACATCTCTTCGTTGATTCCCGCGATCTTCAAATCCATTTGAAGCGATGTAATCCCCTTCTCTGTTCCTGCAGCTTTAAAATCCATATCACCTAGATGATCCTCAATTCCTGCAATATCAGTTAGGATCTGCCAACTCGCATCTTTGGTAATAAGACCAATCGCCACTCCGCCGACTTGAGATTTGATGGGAACGCCTGCATCCATCAGCGCCAAAGACGCGCCGCAAACGCTGGCCATCGAACTTGAACCGTTGGATTCTAAAATATCGCAGACAAGCCGCACGGTGTAAGGAAACTCTTCTTCGTCCGGCATGACGGCCTTCATGGCGCGTTCCGCCAAGGCGCCGTGACCAATCTCTCTTCTTCCTGGGCCGCGGTTCGGTCCCACTTCACCCACGCTAAAAGGGGGGAAATTATAGTGCAGCATAAAACGCTTATAGCTTTCGCCTTCTAAGGCATCGATGATTTGTTCATCGGCATTGGTTCCGAGTGTCGCCACCGCCAAGCTCTGGGTCTGGCCCCGGGTGAACAACGCAGATCCATGAGTCCGAGGTAGGATTCCCACTTCACAAGTGATTTGTCTAAACTCTTTAAAGCCCCGTCCGTCCGGACGGCGTTTTTCTTGAAGAATGATGTCGCGAACTCGTTCTTTCTCCAGCTCTTCAAAAACGGATTTGATAAGCCCCTCTTTATAATCAGGGCTTGTCTTGTCAAACTGGGCCAGGACCTTTTCATAAAGTTCCGAGACTTTGTCTTCGCGTTCTTCTTTCTTAAGATCCAAAAGCTTCTCAAATTCCCCTTTGACCGCTTTCGCCACTTTTTCTTGAATGACGGCTGGGATTTGTCTTTTTTCTATGGGCCTTTTTTTCGTGCCGACTTTTTTTTGCAATTCCTTTTGTAACTCAATCAGGGCCTTAAATGTTTTTTGACCCGCCAAAATGGAGCGAACCATTTCGTCTTCGGTCAGTTCCTTGGCACCGGCCTCAAGCATGATCACTTTTTCGCTGGTTCCCGCGACCACCAGATCCAACAGTCCTTCTTCGGCATCTTTATAATTAGGATTGATAAGAAATTCACCGTCTTTGTACCCGACTCTCGCACTCGCGATCGGTGTATCAAAAGGAATGGGAGAAATAATCAAAGCGGCAGAAGCCCCAATGATTGATAAAACGTCGGGGTTGTTTTCACCGTCCGCAGATAAAACAGTCACCATGATTTGCACTTCGTTTCTGAAATCTTTGGGAAAAAGCGATCTGAGAGGCCGATCGATTAATCGGGAGGTAAGAATTTCTTTTTCGGTAGGCCGGCCTTCACGTTTAAAAAAGCCGCCGGGAATTTTTCCTGCGGCGTAAGTTCTTTCCCGATAATCCACCATGAGAGGAAAATAATCAATTTCTTCATCGACTTTTTTAGTCGACACGACGGTGGCTAAAATCACCGTGGCGCCATATTGAACCGTCACTGCACCGTTGGCTTGTTTCGCCATTTTTCCCGTTTCAATGATAAGTTCCCGGTCACCTATAAAGGTTGATACTCGATGAATAGCCACTCTTATTCTCTCTTTCTTTGGGTTTTAAAATTCTTACTTTCGAAGGTCAAGGCGGGAAATAAGGGTCTGATATCTTTCGACATCAATTTGCCGGAGATAATCAAGAAGACGTTTTCTTTGTCCAACCATTTTGATCAGGCCGTAGCGGGAATGATGGTCTTTCATGTGGCCTTTAAGATGCTCGGTCAGACTGTTTATTCTCTCGGTCAAAAGCGCGACCTGCACTTCAGGAGATCCCGTGTCCTTTTTATGGCGTAAATAATTGCCAATGATTCCCTTTTTTTTATCTGCGGTTAAAGTCATTCTCTCTATTTCACCTTAGTTTGAATTGTAACTTCTTATTAATCAATAAGTTAAAGCTATGTAAGTTTTTACAGTATACCGAGGCTTAGCGTCCTTGTAAAGGCTTCTTTGCTGCCTCGTTGAAATACCTTTCGGCGTTGAAGATATCCTCTTCAATTGCCTTGACGAGCTCCCCCGCCCCTTTAAAAGTCTTCTCGTTCCTTAACTTGGGATGGAAGATCACTTCGAGCGTCTTACCGTATAAATCGCCTGAATAATTGAATAAGAACACTTCAGGGACTTCTAAATTATTTTTTCCAAAGGTGGGCCGGACCCCGTAATTTAGAATGCCTTTTCGCCACTTGCCGCGTTTTTCTGAAATGAATACCAATTGGCTCTTGGTCTTCGTTCTTTTCATATGGAAGTTACTCTCTCTCACTTCCACAGGATAGACTCCGCGGGGGGGTAAAATTTCACTGTGAGGCCTGAGATTTGCGGTAGGAAACCCCAGACCCTTGCCTCTCGCCTTTCCGCGGACCACATTGGCAAAAATAGAAAAAGGCCTGCCCAGAAACTGCCCGGCCTGTGACAAATCGCCTTTTTCGATCACCTTTCTAATCAAGGAACTTGACACGTATTCACCCTCCACTTTCACAGGGCTTGCCTCGTGAAATTCAAAACCCAGTTCTTTGGCCAGTCGCGCCATCATCCGGACATCTCCCTTGCGGTCATTTCCGAAATGGGCGTTATAACCCAAATGAATTTCTCTGGCCCCCAGCTTTCCTACGAGCCAATCCCTCACAAAGGTTTCAGCGTCCGTTTTGGCAAAGGCAAGCGTGAAATGCAAAAGAAAACAGGTATCGACTTTTAGTTCTTGAAAAAGGAAGAGACGGTGTTGGGCAGAGGTAAGGAGCTTGGGCTCTGAAGAATGATGCAAAACCCTTTGGGGATGCTCCGCAAAAGTAAGAACGCAGGGAGTTCCTTTGATTTTTTTTGAGCGCTCAATCGTCGTTTGAAGGATTTTCTTGTGACCGACGTGGACACCGTCGAAATTCCCCAGCGCCACAACCAGCGGGACTTTCGAGGTTTTCTTGAAATGCTTGAGATCAGTCCAGACAATCATTGCGCGAGTGGGGAAAAACGATCCCTCCTTATGCGGCAGAGCGGCCGAGGAAGGAGTAGGCAGGAAAAGATGAGAGAGGAAAAATTTTTCTTTCGAGGTCTTCGGAAGTAAAATTTTTGAGGGCGTCAATATTGATGGCGTCCTCCAGACGAAAATCACCGGACCGGAGTCGGCGAAGCTCGTTTAAAGTCGCATGACACCCCAAGACCTCCCCGATGTCATGAACCAGGGTACGCAAATACGTCCCCTTGGAGACGTGCGAAAAGAAATGCACGTACGCGTCTTCTTGTTTTTCTATTTGAAAATGATGAACCGTGATTCGCCTCTTGTCGCGCGGCACGACCGTCCCCCGTCTTGCTAATTGGTACAGGCGCACACCGTGATAGCGAATGGCAGAAACCATGGGCGGTGTCTGTTCAATTTCTCCTATAAACATCGGAAGTACGGAATTAATTTTTTCCAGGTTAATACCTTCCCATGAGGCCTGCGCCGTGATCCGCCCGTCGCGGTCATGAGAATCGGTCTCCACGCCCAATTCAAAAATACCGTAATATTCTTTGTCGCAGGAGCTGAGTTCCTGGGAAAGCTTAGTCGCGCGGCCCAATAAAAGAACCAAAACACCCGTTGCCAGCGGATCCAGTGTTCCCGCGTGGCCGACTTTAAAAATGCGGAATCTTTTTCTGACAAAAGCACAGACATCGTGCGAGGTCCAACCTTTGGGTTTATCTACCGCCAGAATGCCTTCAACTTGTTTAGTTTGAGTGCTCATTTAAAACCGGTTTGTTTTTGGATTTCTGCCATGATCGCTTTCACGGCGCCTTGAAGACTCATCCGAATTGTAGCGCCCGAGGCCTTCTTGTGACCGCCACCGCCGAAAGCTGTCGCGACTTGATTCACATCATAATTTTCTTTGGATCTAAAAGAAACCTTTGTTTCCCCATCACTCATCTCGCTGATAAAAAATGCCACCTTTACTTCTTTAAGATATTTCAGAAAATCAATGAAGCCTTCCGTGTCTTCGTAAGTGCCGCCGGATTCTTTTAAATCGTTCCGGTTCATGGTAACCCAGGCCACCTGGCCGCTAAATGCCGTCTCAACTTTGGCAAGGAGCCTGCTGTAAAGCTGGATTTTATTAAGCGAATACGTTGCGTAAAGCTCTTCATTGATACGATCAATGTCGATGCCGGTTTTAATTAACTCGGCGGCGATGTTGTGCGCCTTCACGCTGGTGTTGCTGTATTTAAAAGATCCCGTGTCCGTAGAAAGTGAAACATAAAGCGCCCGCGCTTCATCTTGGGTGACGGGCATGTTGAGCTCTTGCATGATTTCGTAAATAACTTCCCCGCAAGCAGCGGCCTGCGGTTTGACGTAATTATAAGTTCCGAACTCGGTATTGGAGATATGATGATCGATATTAAAAATCGCCGTGTCGGGATGGAGAAGGTCTTTTACTTTTCCAATCCGTTCCAAGGTGGGGCAATCCGCCACCACGAGCGCATCAAATTCGAGGTTTTTATCCCGGACGTCCTTATAAAGATTCCATTTGCCTTCATAACGCAGACAATGAAGCCTTTCAGGAAAAGTATCCTCACATACGATCTGGGCCTTTTTGCCCAGCCGTTTGAGGATGGATTCCACCGCGATGATGCTGCCGATGGCATCGCCCTCCGGGTTCACGTGCGAAGCCAAGAGAAAGCTCTTTTGTTTTTTTAAACCTTCGCAGAATTTTTTAAGGGATGGATCCGTATCATTCATGAGTTTGATTTATTTGAATCGTTTTCCGACTGAAGTTTTTCCAAAATAGATTCGATTTGTACACCTTCTTCATACGACTCGTCAAAATGAAAAGTAAGCTTCGGAGTAAAACGGAGTTTTAATGCTTCTGCGATTTCATGCTGCATAAAACCCCCGGCCCGCTCCAGGGCCTTTTGTGTCACGTGCTGTTCTTTTCCCTTTGATAAGACACTGTAATAGACCCTGGCTGACTTGAGATCGGGGGCGATATCCACGCCCGTCACTGTCACAAAGCCCAATCCAGGATCTTTCAGTTTTCTCTGAAAAATTTCTCCTAAGACCGCCTGAATGAGACCCGATACCCGTTCTGTTCGTCGAGACATAAAACACTTTGGTCCTTAACAGCCTAAAAGAATTCGAGCTTTGAATCAATAACTTCGATTTGCTTGAAATTTTCTGCAAACACCGAACACTTGATCTAAAAGTTGATTGCTACGGGGGCTTGCTTACACTCACATGCCCCCCGGCTAATCGTCGATATCTGCCACAAATCCTGTGAATCTAGTACCTTGTCATTTTAATTTTTAGGGGAACAAGTACTGTGCTGGATTGA